>NCHM01000279.1 GCA_002257205.1 Rhizobiales bacterium 24-66-13
TCCTCGCCCGTGGCGCGCGCGCTGATCGGCAAGCAGAAGGGCGCGTCCGTCGAGGTGGTGACGCCGAAGGGCGCCCGTTCGTTCGAAATCGTCTCGGTGCGCTGGGTCTAAGCACAAAGGCCTCTGCCCGGCCCGTTCCCTCTCCCGCTTACGGGGGAGGGAACAGCTTGCCTATCCTGCGGACCGCACCCTCACTCCGGCATCTCGATCGCTTCCAGCGGCACGATCGGGGCGTTCTTGGCCTGTTTCAGGGTCAGCGCCGTCTTCACATTGCGCACGTTCGGCGCGGCGGTGATTTCCAGCACGAAATTCTGGAACGTGCGAAGGTCCGGCGCCACGCACAGCATGAGGAAATCCACGTCTCCCGACAGCATCCAGGCGCCGCGCACCAGCGGCCAATTGTCGATGCGGTCCTGGAAGGCGGAAAGGTCCACCTCCGCCTGGCTGATGAGATGCACCATGGCAAAGCCCATCAGGTCATAGCCCAGGCGCTTTTCGTCCAGCAGCGCGCGATAGCCCTGGATGATGCCCTCTTCCTCCAGCCCGCGCACGCGGCGCAGGCACGGCGGAGCGGATATCCCCACGCGGCGGGACAGCTCCACATTGGTCATGCGCCCGTCTCGTTGCAGCTCGGCCAGGATTTTCCAGTCCACGGCGTCGAGATGAGAGGTCAAGGGGTCACTCCTTCGGGCGTTTGCGCCGCACCTTAGTGTAGCCGCGTCGGCACGCAACGAAATTATATTTCGTCAGTGGGCTGGGGACATCCGTCCTGAACCCTATTCGGGTGCAGGCAGTGCCTTGTGGGACAGCGCGGCTGTCCCTACATTCACGCATAGCTCGCGCCAGGGAAGGCGCGGAGAGAGGCGGTCTCGGCCCTTGCAGCCCTCGCAAGCGGGGAGACTGCTCGCCGTTCGAGGTTGCCATGCCTGCTCACCACGCATCCGCCCAGCATGTGAAGGTCGTGATCATCGGATCCGGCCCCGCTGGATATACCGCCGCCATCTATGCCGCCCGCGCCATGCTGGAACCCGTTCTCATCGAGGGCATCCAGCCCGGCGGCCAGCTCACCATCACCACCGACGTGGAAAATTACCCGGGCTTCGCCGACGTCATCCAGGGTCCCTGGCTGATGGAGCAGATGCGCGCCCAAGCCGAGCACGTCGGTACGCGAATCGTCTCCGACCACGTCTCCAGCCTCGATCTGTCGCACCGCCCGTTCCGCCTCGTGACCGAGTCGGGCGCAGTCTATGTGGCCGAGACGGTGATCCTCGCCACCGGCGCGCAGGCGCGCTGGCTCGGCCTCGCCTCGGAGGAGACCTATCGCGGCCTCGGCGTGTCGGCCTGCGCCACCTGCGACGGCTTCTTCTATCGCGGCAAGGAAGTGGTGGTGGTCGGCGGCGGCAATACGGCCGTGGAAGAAGCGCTCTTCCTCACCAATTTCGCCTCCAAGGTGACCCTCGTGCATCGCCGGGACCGGTTGCGGGCGGAGCGCATCCTCCAGGATCGCTTGTTCGCTCATCCCAAGGTCAACGTGGTGTGGAATGCCGCCCTCGAAGAGATCGTGGGGCAGGAGGATCCCTCCCGCGTCACGGCGGTGAAGCTGCGCGACGTGCAGACCGGCAAGGTCGCCGAACTGCGCACCGACGGCGTGTTTATCGCCATCGGCCATGCGCCCGCGACTGGCCTCGTGGAGGGGCAGGTGAAGCTGAAGGAGAGCGGCTATGTGTGGACCGCTTCCGATTCTACCGCCACTTCCGTGCCCGGCCTCTATGCCGCGGGCGATGTGGCGGACGACATTTATCGCCAGGCGGTGACGGCCGCCGGGCGCGGCTGCATGGCGGCCCTGGAAGCGGAGCGCTTCCTTGCGCTCAACGAGGTCTCGGCGGCGGCAGAGTAGCAGCGTAAGGGCGCAAGCATGGACTGGGACAAGCTTAAGGTTTTCCACGTCGCTGCCGAAGCGGGCTCCTTCACCCATGCGGGTGAGACCCTCGGTTTGTCCCAATCCGCCGTGAGCCGGCAGGTCTCGGCGCTGGAGCAGGAGCTGAAAGTTCCCCTGTTCCACCGCCATGCGCGCGGCCTCATTCTCACCGAGCAAGGCGAACTGCTCTATCGCACCGCGCATGAAGTGTTCCTCAAGCTGGAATCGGCGCGCGCGCAGCTCACCGACAGCCGGGAAAAGCCCAATGGCGACCTTCGGGTGACCACCACGGTCGGCCTCGGCACCCATTGGCTGACCGCGCGCGTGGGCGAGTTCGTGGATCTCTATCCCGATATCCGGATCCAGCTCATCCTCACCGACGAGGAGCTGGACCTCGCCATGCGCGAGGCCGATGTCGCGATCCGCATGCGCCAGCCGGTGCAGCCGGATCTGGTGCAGCGCAAACTGTTCACCGTGCATTTTCATGCCTATGCCTCGGCGGATTATCTCAAGCGCCACGGCCACCCGCGCACGCTGGACGAGCTGGACAAGCATCGCATCCTGCTGCTGGGCGGGCCGATCCCGAGCTATTTCCAGGGCTTGAACTGGCTGGAACATGCCGGGCGCGAGGGCGGGGCGCCGCGCGTGCCGGCGTTCGAGGTGAACAGCGTCCTGGGCTTGAAGCGGGCGGTGGAGCGCGGTGTGGGCATCGGCACCTTGCCGGATTATCTCTCCGACGATTCCACCTCGCTGGTGCAATTGTTCACCGACCGCGAAACGCCTCAACTTGAGGCTTATTTCACCTATGCCCAGGAAATGCGCTCGGTGGCCCGCATCCAGGTGTTCCGGGACTTTTTGATCTCCAAGGCGCAGCGCTGGAATTACTGATTTGTGACGCTTTCGGCCTGTGCACGCGGTGTGGGCGCGCATTAGCCAAGCGTCAGGCACATGCCTGACATGCGATCATTTTGCATTGCAATCTGCCCAAGGAAGGGGCAATTTGTCCTTGCACTGCTTGCATCCTGTGCGGTGCAGCAGCTGTTCCCCTCTGGAAGGTTCGCCGCACTGCGGCGATACTTGCCGGGCCTCTCACGAGGTCCGGCACTTTTCTTTTCGGCGCCCCTTGCACGCATATGGTGACGCGGGAACCGCGGGCACGCCGCGTGGGTTTCTTCCGGTGAAGACGCGGAAGGACATTCCATGCATCCCCTGGAGCACGCCCCGGCACCGCTGCGCGGCTCCGGCCCTCACGCAGGGCCGTTCCCCGGCACTCCAGAGCCGACCCGGCCGCCACGGCCCCCTGGTCCGCCCATCGATCCCATCGGCGATCCCGAGGATGTGCCCGATCCGGGCCCGGATCTGCCGCCCTTGCCGGACGATGATCCGCGCCGCGAGCCACGGCGCGATCCTTTCCCCGATCCTGAGCCGGTGGATGATCCCGCGCCGCTGCGCGACGATCCGGTGCAGACGTGAAGAGATCGATGATGCGGATGGGGAAAAACGGCGCGGACCGGCGTGTGGAAGCAGCTGATTCCTGCCGGAGAATTTCGCGGCTTTATTTGGAGTCAATATAAACAGAGCGGCGGTTCAAAAATGCGGGCCTGGATTGCGCAATGCGCGTGGGGCAAATAAAAAAGACGGCGCGGGCTGTGACGCCCGCGCCGTCTTTTCAGGGATACGACTTCAGCTCTTCTTGGCCGGCGCGCGGCGCTTGGCGGCCGGCTTGGCGGCCACGGGGGCGGCGGCGGCGGTCTTGCGCAGCTGGCCGAGGCCGGAGGCCTTCGCCAATTCCGAGCGGGCGGCAGCATAGTTCGGAGCAACCATGGGATAGTCGCTCGGCAGGCCCCACTTCGCGCGGTACTCTTCGGGGGTCAGGTCGTAACGCGTGCGCAGATGGCGCTTCAGCGACTTGAACTGCTTTCCGTCTTCCAGGCAGATGATGTAATCGGGAGTCACCGATTTACGGACGCTGACGGCGGGAGTCAGCGGCACCACTTCCGGTTCCTTGGCGGTCTGCGTGAGGTTGGCGATGGAGGTGTGGACGGTTTCGATCAGGCTCGCGATCTCGCTTGCCGCCACCGAATTATTGCTGACGTAGGCCGCCACGATCTCTGCTGCGAGCTCCACATATATTGCATTCAAGGCGGGATTGGATTCGTCGGTCAATGAAGTCGTCCTTATTCTTGAGTGATGCTTTATTGCCTCATCTCATTGACAACCGCAAGTCTTCGTCGTTTTTCGCGCTAAAATGGCAACGCGGGGTTTTTGCGTGCATCCTGGAAGAGAAGCGGCCTTGGCGGTGCCGCGAAGACGCAGGCGGAAGGCCCGTTCCCAGGGACTTGGCGTGAGGTAATCTTCGTGTTCCCGCTCCCGGCGGTCTAGCCGCAACCCTTTATCCCATCGATATTTCCCTGTCCCGAGCGGGAGCGGCGGAGCGTGGGCGGAGGTGAATTGCGCGACGATATTCGCATCGCGGAAACGGGTGTCACCCTACCATTTAACGCTGATCTTCCCGCGTTCCGATCTTCGAATTCTGCCGCATCTGTGTATCAATACGATTGACCAAACGTAAATGTGAAGCCGGCGCGAGGCCGAAAAGAGAATCACTCAGGCGCCTGTTGCTGAACATTTCCAAGCTTGCGGATTCTGGAAGAAATAGCGCGCCACGTCCCCTGGGCAGCAGCAATGGCGAAGCTTATGCTCCAATGGCGGCCAACGAGCCGCGCCAAGGAGGCCCCACATGCTTTCACGCCTCACCCGGTCGACCGCCGCCGCATTTGCCCTTATGACGGCGGTGGTGTTGCCGATACAGCAGGCGAATGCCTGCACATCCTTCCTGCTGCATTCCAATGACGGTGGTTTCGTCTATGGGCGCACCATGGAATTCGGCCTTCCCATGCAATCGCAATTCATGGTGGTGCCGCGCAAGCTCGCCCTCGCGGGCACCGCGCCGGACGGCACCGCCAATGGGGGCCTGCCGTGGACAACGAAATATGGCGCCGTCGGCCTCAATGGGCTCGGCCTGCCGGTCCTGGTGGACGGCCTCAACGAGGCGGGCCTTGCCGGCGGCATGCTCTATCTGCCGGGCCTTGCCGATTATCAGGAGGTTGCGCCAGCCGAGGCCAAGACGTCGATCGCGTCCTACGAACTTCTGCTCTATCTGCTGACGAATTTCGCCACAGTGGAGGAAGTCAAGGTCGCGCTGCCCAAGATCAAGGTCAACAAGGCGCTACAATCGGTGCTGAAAATGCCGGCGCCGCTGCATGTGACGTTGCATGATGCCGGCGGAAAAAGCCTTGTGATCGAATATATCGGCGGCGTGCTTCACATGCACGACAACCCGACCGGCGTGCTCACCAATGCGCCGCGCTTCGAATGGCACATCGCCAATCTCGGCAATTATCTGAACCTCTCGGCTTATGATCCTAAGCCGATCACCATCGGCGGCCTGACGATCGCACCGCCGAGCACCGGGTCGGGCGCGGTGGGCCTGCCGGGTGATGTGTCTTCGCCCTCGCGCTTCGTTCGGGCGTTCCAATATACCCGTGCGGCGCCTCCGCTCGCCAAGAGTTCGGATGCCGTGGATCTTGCGTTCCACCTGTTGAATACGTTCGATATCGCGCCGGGTGTTGTGCGCACGGCCGCGGACAGCCAGGCCGGCGGCGGTGTCGCCGGGCTCGAAACCACGGAATGGAGCGCCGTGTCCGACCTGAAGACCAAGCGCTTCTATCTGCGCACCTACCAGAACAGCCAGACGCAGGTGCTCGACCTGACCAAGGCCGATCTCGACGCCAAGGCGATGAAGACTTTCTCCATCGAAACGCCGGCGACCACGCTCGACGTCTTGCGCTGAGAC
>NCHM01000280.1 GCA_002257205.1 Rhizobiales bacterium 24-66-13
CACGCTCGCGCGCGCGCTTGAGGCGCATTATTGCGCCGAGATGATGCTGACCGATTTCGACAATCTGATCGCCAACATCAAGGCCGGCGACAGCACCACCGCCAATGTGGAGAAATGGGACCCCTCAACTTGGCCGAAGGAGGCGAAGGGCGTCGGCACGGTCGCCGCGCCGCGCGGCGGGCTCGGCCATTGGATCAAGATCAAGGACGGGCGGATCGAGAATTACCAGTGCGTCGTCCCGACCACCTGGAACGGCGGTCCGCGCGATCCGAAGGGCAATATCGGCGCGTTCGAGGCCTCGCTTCTGAACACGCCCATGGAGCGGCCGGACGAGCCGGTGGAGATCCTGCGGACGCTCCATTCGTTCGATCCGTGCCTGGCCTGTTCCACCCATGTGCTGGCGCCGGGCGGCGAGGAACTCGCCCGCGTCACCGTCCGCTAAGGGGAGGGGGCAATGACCGACACGTCCCTCGGCGCCGGAGCGCCCTCCCATACCGCCCCGGCGGGTGCATCCCCGGCGGGTGCCCCCCCGCCGATCAGCGGAGCGCGGAAGCTGACCACCGTCTATGTCTATGAGGCGCCGGTACGCCTCTGGCACTGGGTCAATGCCCTCTCGATCCTGGTGTTGTGCGTCACCGGCTATCTCATCGGCTCGCCGCTGCCGACGCTGTCGGGCGAGGCCAGCGCCCATTACATGATGGGCACCATCCGCTTCCTGCATTTTTCGGCCGGCTATATCTTTGCCATCGGCTTTATCGGCCGGGCCTTGTGGGCGCTGGTGGGCAACCAATATGCGCGCGAGCTTTTCACCTTTCCGTTCTGGAAGGCGAGCTTCTGGCGCGGCTTGTTCATCGAGGTGAAATGGTATGCCTTTCTCAAGCCGCGCCCGCTGAAGTTCGTCGGCCATAACCCGCTCGCCCAGGTGTTCATGTTCTGGGTGATGGTGGTGGGCGGCCTGTTCATGATCGGAACGGGGTTCGCGCTCTATTCCGAGGGCGAGGGGCTCGGCAGCTGGCAGGACCGGCTGTTCGGCTGGATCATCCCCGCGTTGGGCGGAAGCATGAATGTGCACACCTTCCATCACCTCGGCATGTGGGTGTTCATCGTGTTCGTGATCATCCACGTCTATTCGGTGATCCGTGAGGACATCATGTCCCGCCAGAGCATGGTCTCAGCCATCACCAATGGCTACCGCACGTTCCGGGACGACGACCCTGAATAGCGGCAGCTCAGAACCCATCTTGAAAGGCGCGGCTTTTGTCGCGCCTTTTTCATTTGGAAGCACTCCTTCCAACTTCCAACATTTCTGGAAGGATTTCAGCCAATTGGTGGCAAAGTGGTGACCGGGAGCCGGAAGCTGAGCCTTGCCGGCGCTCGATTTGCGATCCGACCCCACGCTGGCACGTCTCTTGTATTGGTTTAATTCGAAAAAGCCGCGGCGTCAGACCGCATCGGGAGCATCCCAGGGAGAAAGGCGTCGCATGGCCGACGATCGCATCCTCGTGCTTGGAATTGGCAACATCCTGTGGGCGGATGAAGGGTTTGGCGTGCGGGTCGTCGAGGCGATCGATCGCGATTTCGTCATGCCCGACACTGTCACACTGCTGGATGGTGGCACCCAGGGCCTCTATCTGCTCCCACATCTGGAAGACGCCGACATCGTGGTGATCGTCGATGCGGTCGATTACGGCCTGCCGCCGGGCACCTTGCATCTGCTCAGCGATGACGAAGTTCCCGCAGTGCTCGGCGCGCGCAAGGTGAGCCTGCACCAGACCGGCTTCCAGGAAGTCCTGGCCTTGCTTCAATTGCGCGGCTGCGCGCCCCGTGTCCTGCGTCTGGTGGGGGTGCAGCCCCACACGCTGGATGATTACGGCGGTGGCCTGACCGAAGTGGTGGCGGCGCAGGTGGCGCCCGCTGCCGCGCACGTAGTGGCATTGCTGCGCGACGCATTCGGCGTCACGCTCCTGCCGCGCACCCAGACCGACGACGCGGTGCTCACCCCGGCGATCGCCCGACAAGCCTATGAAGCCGGTCGCCCCAGCGCGGCGGACGCCTGCCGCATCGGCGATGCGCGCGTCCTGGCGCTCAGAAGCGACGGGGCCTGAGCATGTGCGTCGGCATTCCCATGCGCATCCTTGAACGCTCCGGTGACTTTGCCCGATGCGAAAGCGATGCGGGGCCGGAGCGGGTCGACCTGTCCCTGGTGCCGGAAGCCGGGGTCGGCGACCATGTCCTCGTCTTTCTGGGGGCGGGCCGGCGCGTCCTGGATGCGCGCGAGGCGGGCCTGATCGCCGATGCGCTCGCCGCCCTTTCCGCTGTCATCACCGGCGCCGGCCCGGCCTCGGCGCTGGATGCGGCATTCGCCGATCTCGACCGCGAGCCGCAATTGCCGCCGCATCTCGCCGCCGCCCTTGCCGCCGGCCGAAAGGAAGCCTGATGCCTGAAATCGCATCCCCACTCCCTCCCGCCGCGGCGGCGCTCCATCCCCTGGTCGAGCGGCTCATGACCGCCCACGGCTATGCCTATGTGAACACGCCCGAGGATCTCGGCACCGATCCGCGCGACCGGCTGCTGTTCCTGCCGGCGCACGGAAAATCGCACATGGAGACGCCCGACATCGCGGTGGTGCTGCCTGAGCTGGTCCGGGCGCTGGATCACGGGCGTCGCCCCCTGACCGGCGCGGTGGCCGGGCCCGCCATCGAACGGATCCTGCGCGAGGCCATGGCCCTCGCATTGCCGGCCATCGTCGTGCTGCGCGACGGGGAGCCCATCGGGTCCATCGCCCGCATGCGCGATTGGGACGAATATCTCGCCCGGCTCGGCACGGTGCTGGCCGATGCCTGCGTGACCCATTGAGGATTGAGGAATGGCATCGCTTCCCATCGCCACCCAGCCGCCCATCGGCTTTGGCCCCGGCAGCCAGACCGAGGGCGCCGACGGCCTCGCCTATCTGCCGATGCCCTCAGGGATGCGCGTCTATGAACCCCATCTGCCCGAGGTCGACGACAAGGTCCGGCACGCGCCGGCCTTTGCCGCCCTCGAGGAAGTCCAGCACGCGCTGGAGACCTGGAAGCCGGGCGATCATGCGAGCGTCTCGCTCGCCGGCTTCGACGCGGCGAACCGTCGGCTGATCGACGAGGCGCTGGGCGAGGGCGAAGTTGCCGTGCGCGTCAGCGGCGGCGGTGCACCCCTGGAAATCCAGGAGGCGACCTTCGCCGGGGTCTGGCGGGTGCGCGGCGCGGAGGGGGTGGACCGGATCGAGGTCGGGGCGTTTCCGCGCGGCGCTCTTCTGCGTGCCTTTCCCGCACATTGGGAAATCGATCTGGTGGACACCGCCCGGCCGCGTTCCGGGGTGGTCAATGCGCCGCCGATCATCGCCGAGATTGCCCATCGCACCGAACGGCGCGCGCCGGGAACGCCGGCCCATGTCATCAATTTCTCCCTTCTGCCGCACACGCCCGAGGATCTCGCGCTCATCGACGCCGCGGTCGGCATCGGCGGGCTGACCATCCTCTCGCGCGGCTATGGAAATTGCCGGATCGATGCGGCCGCGCGGCGCGATGTCTGGCGCGTGCGCTATTACAACTCCACCGACATGCTGATCCTCGACACGCTCGAAATCACCGATCTGCCGGAGGTGGCCTGTGCCGCGCCGGAAGACATCGCCGATTCCGCCGAACGGCTGACCGAAGTGCTCGGGGCCATGCGATGAGGACCGATCATGCGGTTTGAAGGCTCCTTTCGCGGCGCGAACGGCGGGCTCGATCCGAAGACCCGCCTCGAATGCAAGGTGTGCTGGCACGTCTATGATCCCGCCGAGGGGTGCGAGACTTGGCAGGTGCCCGCCGGCACCGCGTTCGTGGACCTGCCCGACCATTGGCGCTGCCCGGTGTGCGATGGCGACAGCGAGCAATTCATGGTGCTCGACCAGGGCGAGGGGATCGCCGCCGCGCCCGCGCCGGCGGTCGATCCGCGCCTGGATGAGATCGTCCGCACCGTGCCGCTGCGCCTGGAAGCCGCGTTCCGCGAGATTCACGCGGGGCAGATGCGGGGCGTGCCGATCGTCAACGAGACACTATCGGTGAAGGCCGTTGGGTTCCGCGTCCACGAGGGACGGGTATTCGGCATGCTGGTCACGCCCTGGTTCATGAACCTCGTCCTGCTGCCCGGCCCCGACGACGACTGGACGCGCCTTGCCACCGGAACGAAGGAACTGATCGCCTTCCCCTCGGGCTGGTACGAATTTCTCGGCGCGAACCGCCCGGAAACCGGCCCCTATAAGGCCTGCTCGCTGTTTTCGCCCATGTTCGACTTCACCTCGATGCTCCAGGCCACGGAAACCGCGAAGGCCGCATTGATCGCCTTGCTCGATCCCGCGCACCGGGAAGAAGGCGCGCTGACGGCCGAGATTCGCCGCCGCCGCACCGAGGAACTGGCGTCGCTTGAGGCTGCGGAAGCCGTGGCCTCAGGCGATGACGCTGCACCACCGGACGGAGCGGAGCAACGGCCTGTGCTTTCGCCCCAGCCCACGCGCCGCGAGCTGATCTTCGGCCCCACCGCCGGCGCGCGTCCGGCATCGGAGCCGGCATGAGCGAAGCCTTGACCATCGCGCGGCCCGGTGTCGCGGCAAGCTGGCACTTCACTAGCGCGCCAATGCTCGATCCCGAGCCGCTGCTGGTGGGCCGGCGCGTGGAAGAGGCGCTGGAGTTGTTGCCGCGCCTATTCAATCTCTGTGGGGCCGCCCATCGCGCAGCCGCAAGCCATGCACTTGGATTGCCGGACACGGAGAACGCAGCCGCGATGCGGGCCGAAACCGTGCGCGACCATGGGGTGGCGCTGTTTCACCTATGGCCAAGCGCGCTCGGCGCCGCGTCCGACCGCACCGGCCTCGCCTTGCTCGGACGCGGCACGCCGGCGGAGCTGGCCCGGCATGTATGCGGCGGGGACAACCTGCCGAAATTCTCGGTGCCCGATCTGGCCTCCTGGCTCGCCCACGCGCCGACGCCGGCCGCAGGCTTGCTGCGCGAATTGCGTGATCGTCTGGATCCCGCATGGGGGCGGGCCACCCTTCCAGCCCTAGATGTGGACACCCTCGATGCAGACATGATGGAGCACGCGCCTTCGCCCCGGTGCGAAGCCACAGTCCTTGCACGCGTGCGCGCCGCGCCGGTGATCCGCGCGCTGCTCATCGAGCAAGGGACAAGCCTGTTCGTGCGCCTGCTCGCGCGACTTGTGGATCTGCTCTGGATGGCGGATGGCCGCCGCGACGTGCAGCTTCAAGGGCAAGCCGGGGCAGGGGTCGGCTATGCGCAGGCGGCGCGAGGGATCCTGTTGCATCGGGCGAAGGTCAAGGACGGCCGTGTGCTCGCCTATCGGGTCCGCACGCCCAGCGCCTGGAACCTGGCGCCGGGTGGCCTGTTCGCCCAGATGCTCGCGGCCTTGCCGGCGCGGCGCGAGGCGCAGATGCTGGCGCGGATTGCCGAATGCGCGGTCAATCCCTGCGTCCCGCTGGCCCTCCACTTCGCTCCGGAGGCATGACATGCACGAGATGGCGCTCTGCGAAAGCCTGCGGACCGCGATGGAAGAGGTGGCGCAGGCACAGAATTTTTCACGCGTCACGCGGGTGCGCCTGGCGATCGGCGCGTTTGCCGGCGTCGAGCCGGAGGCCTTGCGTTTCGGCTTCGACGTCGTGATGCGCGGGTCGCTCGCCGAAGGCGCCGAACTGGTGATGATCACCGAGGGCGGAACCGCCTGGTGCTTCGCCTGCGGAAC
>NCHM01000281.1 GCA_002257205.1 Rhizobiales bacterium 24-66-13
CATTGGCGATCGTGCTGTCGTCGACGTGGCCTGCCTCCAGCAGCCGCGCCTGCTCGCGGCCCAGTTCCTCGGTCCCCTGGCTCGGATGGAGCTGGCGGATGGCGCGCGGGCGCCAGCCCTTCACCGGGTCGCCCAGTTGTGGCTCGCCGAGGCGCACGGCGCCAACCCAGGCGGCGTTCCGCGCACCGATCAGCTTGCTTATGCCGCCGAGCAGATGGTTGCGCGCCTCCTCTGCCTGCGTGGGGTCGAAATCGGCAAGCTCGTCCCACAGGGTCGAGAGATGGTCGCGGACATTCCGGGTGCTGGTCATCAGGCCACTTCAAGCGGGAACGGGACAGCCCGCATCTCAGCCGCCTTTTCCCGCTACGGCAACCAGGTCTTCACGCCATGCTCGATATCGATCCCGTCTTCATCGACCGGGATTGGGGCGAGGGACAGGCCGGCGAGCTCAAGCCCCCTCCTGGACCAAAGGAATCCCGGATCCTCGACCCACACGGCATGGCCCCCCAGGCCGAGAACGTTGAGCGCGAGTCCAAGCCCGGCGCCGAATCCCCCGGTGACGATGACCTGCGATGGTAGGCAGTCGCATCATCGCGGCGACGGTTCATTGAGGCCAGCCACTAGCCCCACGACGAAGGTCTCCACCCCCGTTCGATGTCTATCTGGTTTGTCCTTTTGCGCCAGGCTCCCGGTGCGGATCGAAATAGATCTCGGTCACGCGAAAGCGCCCGTTGATGCGCTTGCACTGGACGATGACGTCGATCGCGATCTTGAGCAGGTCGCGAATATCGTCGCGCTCGAGGTCCTGGCCGCCGTCCGATTCCTTCACCAGCAGGGTGAGCTGCTCGAAGGCGAGCCGCGCGGAATCGGCGTGCACGGTCGTGATCGAGCCGGGGTGGCCGGAATTGACGTTGCGGATGTAATAGAAGGCCGTCCCATCCCGAAGCTCCTGCAGGAGGATGCGGTCAGGCCGCATGCGCAGGCAGGATTCCAGCAACTCCTTGGCACCGATCTTCGCGAGCCCCTGCCCGCCCTTGGAATAGAACAGGCGCACATGGTTCGCCTGCGGGATCACCAGCTCCGGCGTATCCTCGATGGTGATGATCCGCTCGTCGTCGGGAATGTGCTGGATCAGCGCCTTCGACAGCGTGGTCTTGCCCGAGCCCGTGGCGCCCGAGATGATGATATTCTTGCGAGCAAGCACGGCCCCACGCAGGAAGGCCATGTAGCTGCCTGCCTGATACAGGTCGAGCAGGTTGGCGTCCGACGAGGTGAGCTCGTCCGTGACCGGCGTGACCTCGGAGAACAACCCGCCCTTTTCCATGTCGTCGAGCGTCATGCTGACGGCAGATGGCTTGCGCAGTGTAATGCTGACCGTGCCCTTCGTCGTTGCGGGCGGTATGACGATCTGGATGCGGTGCTCGTCCGGCAGGGTCGCGGAGAGCACGGGCCGGGATTCGTCGATGCCCTGATGCGAGAAGCTGGCGACCGCCCGCGCGAGCCGCATGAGCTTGTCGAATGTCAGATCGGGGACGTCGTGAGTTTCCCAACCGGCGGTTCCTTCCGTCAGGACGGTGCCCGGCTTGTTGATGACGATCTCGTAGAGCGTCTCGTCCTTGAGGAAGCGCCCGATAGGCGACAACAACTCGCGGACGACACCCACATCCGCGCCTTCGATCATTCCCCTCCCCTCCCCTATTTCGTGACAAGCGTCGAGCGCGGGCTGAAATCGCCCAGCACGGCGCGGTCATAGATCTTGTTGCGGGGCTCGGTGACGCGCAGGCCATAGACGCCGGAGAAATCGAGATCGCGCGCGACGAAGATCGAGACGAGCTCGCCCTGATGCTTCTCCAGCGTCGGCGGTATGTTGATCGACTGCTCGACGGCGATGGCGGCCGCCTGCTGCCCGGCATTCGCGCTGTTCTGGACCTGGATGTCGCCCTGTTGGAGCTGCCCCTGGGCATAGCTGGCGGCGTCGCCGACAATTGAAAGCAGGAGAGCGCTGCCGAAGCGCTCCCACCAATGGGTGTCGACATAGCCGTCCATGCCGGCCCGGCCCAGGGCGTCCGTCGCTGGCGACGCCAGGGTAATGATCACGCCCTTCGGCGTCTTGGCCCGATTCCATAGCACGAAGAGACGAGCCTGGCCGCGGCGCAGGCCACCGCGATACTCGCCCACGACCTGCGTGCCCTTCTCCATCATGATCACCCGGCCGTTGTCCGAGAGCACATCACGATTGATCACGCAGCTGGCGAAGCCCGGCTGGTCCGAGGACAATGCCGTCTCCAGCACGCACGGGATCGATGTTCCCATCGCAATGATGAAATCCCTGTTGCCGAGCTGGCCCGCGCGGGATCCTTCAAGACGCGTCGGCGTCATCATCCGCCCGAAACGCTGGTCCTCGTTCTCCCCTTGGCCGTTGAAGCCGCCGGTCCCATTGAGGGGCAGATAGTTCGAGCCGGCATCCGCTGGCGCGTCCGTATCCGCGCGACGAGTGGGCGTGTTCCGCTGCGCGCCGAACGCCATCACTGGCGCGCGGCGCGCGGCATCAAGGAGAGCGTCGTCGGCCGCAGCCGCCTCCTGCGTCACCACCGGCGTCGGCAGCTTTACGTCCGGCACGATCGGCGCCGGCGCCGGCTTCTCGCGCGCTGGCTCGAAATCCGTGGTCTGGCGAATGACGACACGCTCCGGCCGCGTCGCATCGGTCTGCGGGCCGCGGTCCCGCATCGACCAAAGCGCGAAGCCGATGAAGGCGACGACGGCGAGAACGACGGCGCCGCGCTTCAAAAGAGGGTTGTCCTGCCGCCGGCTGGCGACGGCCTGGCCGCGCTCGCCCGCTACGCCATTGTCGATTTCGTCCGCCATGTCGTCCCCTATTGCGTCTTCGGCGCCGCTTGCTGTTTCACCACGCGCTCGACCGAGGGGGATGTCGTATTGGTCCCCGGATTGATGCCGACCTGGTCATAGGCCTCGTTGAAGATGCACAGCACGTCCCCGCCGCGACGCAGGATGAACTTCCGGCTGATGGCGTGGACAAGCACGAGGTCGCCCTCGACCGACTTCGCGACCAGGCTCTCCGTGCCGTCCGAATTCTCCATGTAGATCGCCGGCATTTCCTGATTGCCGGTGAAGGCGAAGGTGGTCAGCTTGCCATTGTCGTAGACCGCCTCCGGCTCGAGCGCGGTCGAGCCCTGCGCCGAGTAGCGCCAGTTGCGAGGGCCATATTGCTCATGGAACGTGAGCACCTTGTCCGCATAGCCGGCCTGAGCGGCCTGTGCCCGCGCCGCTGCCTCCTGGCGCCGGCGCTCGGCTTCGTCGGCGGGATAGCGATACTTCACGTAGAAGTAGGTGGGTTGTCCCGAGGCGACCGAGCCGTCGCGCACCGTCAGCTCCATCTGGTAGCTGCGGGTCGATCCGTTCCGCCGCGTCGTCACGACGGAGATGTTCGTCACCGGCTGGTTCTCGCGCGGCTTCAGGAAGAGGATGTTGCCGGCCGGCGCGACTTCCCAGGCCACCGTGTTTCCGAGCGCCACATGGGCGATCTCCTCATCGTCGGCGAACTCGATCTGGACCGAGGAGCGCAGCGAGCCCACGATCTTGGTGATGTTGTAGGGCTCGTAGTCGACGAAGCGGACGCGATTGTCCTGGGCGGCGCTGCGCGGTGTCTCCAGCGCATGGACGGGCCATGAAGCGCATGCCGACATCAAGAAAATGAGAAGGACGACGCGCTTCAATTGATGGCCTCCGGATCGGCCCGATACTCGCTCACGACGAAGCCGAGCGGATTGACCAACCGATCTGTCGAGGACATCGGGGCGTTGACATAAGCGAAGGTCAGCGTCGCCACCCAGTGAGTGGTGCGCACCTCCTCACCTCGCGTAACGGTGCGGATGTAGCGGACCGACACGACATTGGCGTTGATCAGCGAGATCGAGACGATGTTGATCCGTGCCGTCGCGCTCCGGCCGTAGATATTCTGCGGCGATTCAGGATTGCTGCCGCGGTAGAGCGCCGCAAAGCGCTGCTGCTCAGGCTGTGTCGAGAGAAGCGCGACGGTGCGGAAATTGTCCTCGGCCTCGCTCCAGACATAGCCCTCGCGAGCCCGCACATACCGCGCCGCGAAGTATTTGGTGACGGCCTCGTCATAGGTTCCCGCCGTCGAGGTCAGCGCGGAGACGACATCGACAATGCCCGTGGAATTGTCGACGCGGACGACGAAGGGCTGCACCGTCTTCAGCGGGGTCAGGCCGGCAACGGCAAAGATTGCGGCGGCCGCCAGGATGCTCGCGACGATCGCTACGCACCAGGCGATCCGCGCTGAGCGTTCCGCCTTGATCATCCGGTCCTGATCGAAGCGGCGCGCCTTGTCGAAATAGCTCTTGAGGCTCTCGGTCGTCACCATCAGCCCTGCCCCGCGCATGACCGATAGGAATCGGCGACGTTGAAAGGTGCGACGGCGGCAGGCGGCGTCATTTGATCGTCAGCAAACGCCGAGGCTCGGTTCGGCGGCGCCATTGCGGCGTCCGATTGCTGTTGCTGTTTCGCGCTGCTCGTGTCCTCCCACTGCCACATTGAGCGGTTGAGCGGGCGACGCGAATAGCCGTCGCATTTCGGCAACGGATAGGACAGTGACGCGCAGCCGGAGAGAACCGACGCAACACCCAGCAACAGGAACATACGAAACATGCGCCACCAGCGTTTGTATTTTGGGGAGCCTGGCATTACCCGGTGCCGCCCGACCTGAAGCCGCGACCCACGGCGCGGAACCCACGCCCGACCGCGCGCGCCGCATGCGATGCGCCCCAGGCGAGCGTGCTCTCATGCGCATCTCGCGCCGCCCCATAGCCGTAGGTCAGCGACGCTCCGCCCGCCGCGAGCGCGGAGGCGATCCCGGGCAGCTGGTAGAAGACGTAGAGCGAGGCGAGCGCGACGGCGCCGAGGGCGATCGGCCGCATCAGCACGTCGGCGTAGGATTCCATGGTCGCGAACGTGGCATCGAGACAGGTCACCAGAAGCGATCCCACCGCGACGACGAGCACCTGCAGGATGACGAAATTGACCAGCTGGCCGATCCACGCCTCGGTGAATCGTCGCGTCGACTGGAACATGGCCAACGCGATGAAGATCGGACCTATGGCGAGCACGATGGCAAGCGCCACCCTCGCATAGAGCGAGACCACATAGCCGATCGCGGCCACGATGAAGGTCACGACGATCACCACCAGCCCGGCGGCGCCAGTCAGGATGTCGACCGGCCAGGCGGATTTCGCCCAGATGTCGTTGGCCGATTTCTGGCCCTTGTCGAGCAGCGAATCGAAGGCGGAGGCGCTCGGCGCCGAGCCGGTATTGAGGGCGCCTGAAATCTCCGTCGGCATATCCTCGAAGAACACCTTCGAGACATAGGTCTGATAGTTCGAGGCGTTCTGCACCAGCATCAGGATGATGGCGAGCTTCATCGCCCGGAAGGTGAAATCCATGATCGGCTCGTGGATCGAGCCGCGCAGGACCAGGAAGCCATAAATGACGACATAGAGCGTCAGGGCGACAGTCAGCGGCCCCGTCACCCAGGAACCGATCCCCGACGTTCCCGAGCTGATGAAATCCTCGAGCGGCGCCTTGAACTGATTATCGAGGAACGAGAAGACCTGATACATGCCCTAGCCTCCGAGCGCCTTGTTCATGCGCTGGAGGCGGGCCTTGCCGTCCGCCTCCAGCGC
>NCHM01000282.1 GCA_002257205.1 Rhizobiales bacterium 24-66-13
TCGAAGAATTCGTTGGCGAGCACCAGGACCGGGCCGTCGGGCACGTCCTCCAGCCGCGTATGCCAGGAGATCGGATGGACGATCGCTGCGTTTGCCAGCGTCGCCTGTTGCCGCGCGCGCAGCACCGGGCTCATCTCCACCAGATGCACCCGTACCGCATCGGCGAAGCCGGGCAGCAGGCGGGTGGCGCGCAGAGCATCGGCCATCAGCGTGCCCCGGCCGGGGCCGAGTTCCACCAGATGTATGGGATTGGGGCTGCCCATCTGCTGCCAGGCGGCGAGCACCCACAGGCCGAGCAATTCCCCGAACATCTGGCTGATCTCGGGGGCGGTGATGAAGTCGCCAGCCGCCCCGAACGGGTCGCGCGTCATGTAATAGCCATGGCGGGGATGGCCGAGGCACAGGTCCATGTAGCGCGCGAGCGAGATCGGCCCCTCGCTCGCGATCAGGGCCTTGATCTCCCGCCCGAGGGGGCTCGTCACCTCTGCGGGCCCGGATCGAAGCCGTGGACGGGACGGCTCAGGGCATAGATCACGATGCCGAGGCCGGCGATCACCACCGGCAGGGAGAGGATCATGCCCATGGTGGTGCCATAGGCGAGATAGCCTACCTGCGGGTCCGGCTCGCGGAAGAATTCGCCGGTGATGCGCCCGAGCCCGTAGCCGATGCCGAATATGCCGGCGGCAAGGCCGGGACGGCGCAGGCCGCCGAGCCGCACCACCAGCAGCATCACCAGGAACAGGAGCACGCCCTCCATTGCCGCTTCGTAAAGCTGGCTCGGGTGGCGCGGCACATTGCCGCCGGTGGGAAAGATCACCGCCCACGGCGCGTCGGAGGGGCGGCCCCACAATTCACCATTGATGAAATTGGCGATGCGGCCGAAAAACAGCCCGATCGGCGCCACCACGCCCGCCACGTCCAGCAGCGAGGGCACGGGGATTCGCCGTGAGCGGGCGAACAGCACCAGCGCCAATATGGTGCCCGCAAGCCCGCCGTGGAACGACATGCCGCCCTTCCACACCATGACGATCTCGGCCGGATGGGCGAGGAAATAGGGCAGGTTGTAGAACAGCACGTAGCCGATGCGGCCGCCGAGGATGACGCCGAACGTCGCCCAGAACAAAGCGTCGTCGAGATCCACCGGCTTCATGGGCGGGCGCCCGCCCCACAGGGCGTTGCGCGTCACCAGCCAGCGCGCGAGCTGCCAGCCGATCAGCAATCCGGCGATATAGGCCAAGGCATACCAGCGGATGGCAAGCGGGCCGATTTCGATCAGCACCGGGTCCAGGGCCGGGAAGGGAATGGCGAAATTGATCATGAAACCCCCAGCAGGAGGTGGGCCGGACGGGCGTTCACCATGGGCGGGCGCTTGCCCGCCGACCCGTGGCATGTGCCCGCAGGCGCGCCGTCCGTCAAGGTGACGCAGGGGCGCTCTTGCAGTGCGGCGCGCCTATGCCCATTGTCTTTCCAGGTATAAGGCATGCGCCGTGTGCGCAGTGGAACGAGAGTTTGCTCCCATGACCCAGACCACAGGCCGGATTTTCGACGAGATGGCGCGCCTGGTGAATGACGCGGCCGGCGTCGCCCAGGGGATGCGCCGCGAGGCCGAAACCGTGGCGCGCTCGCAGATGGAGCGGTTCCTGCGCGACATGGACCTGGTGGCCGCCGCCCGGCTGGAAAATGAGCGCCTTGCCCAACGACTCGCCGAGCTGGAGGCGAAGCTCGCCGCGCAGGCGCCCCACGCGCCGGGCGAAAGCGGCTTTTCCGGCACGCCGGGCGCCGGTCCCGGGCCGGTGTGAGCAAGGTTCTGGCAAGGTGTGAAGACTAAACCACAATCTGTCGTAGCGGTGCCACGTTGCGCCGCGATATAGTGGGTCTATTGGCGATTCGTAGCCGGATCGTCGCGCTGAGCGCGACGGGGCGCAGCTTCGTCAAGGCAAACCGGTCTCAGGCGGCCGGTGCAGCCGCCGGTACGCTGCGTCGCGCAAATCCTGGCTGGCTTTGAGTGCCCTGGCTTTGAGTGTCGTTGCTGCCGTAAACGACCGTCTCCGCGTCCCTCAAACCGCGAGGTCGAGGCATGTCTCTCATCGACATCGAAGCTGAAGCTCCGGCTAATCCCGTGGATCTGGTGGAACGGCTCGCCGCCGTTCACGACTGGTCCTTCGAGCGTTCCGACGAGGACGAGATCACCCTCTCGCTCAACAGCCGCTGGACGGACTGCCATGTCTCGTTCCAATGGATGGATGAGATCGAGGCGCTGCATCTCGCCTGTGCCTTTGACTTCAAGGTGCCGGACAACCGCCGCACCGAGGTGCTGAAGCTGCTGGCGCTCATCAACGAGCAGATGTGGCTTGGCCATTTTGACATTTGGTCGCAGGAAAACGTCATCATGTTCCGTCATGCCCTGGTGCTGACGGGCGGGGCGACCGCGAGCGACCGCCAGTGCGAAGCCATTCTCGGCGCCGCCATCGATGCCGTGGAACGCTATTATCCGGCGTTCCAGTTCGTGGTCTGGGCCGGCAAGTCCGCCCGCGAGGCCATGGACACGGCGCTTTTCGATACGGTCGGAGAAGCTTAAGACTGGGTCACCCACGATCGCGCGCGGAGCCGGGCACCGGCTCCCGCGCCCATTCAGGTGTGCCCATGTCGGTCGATCTTCTGAAGTCTTTGAACGGTCCCGTCGTCCTCGTGGGCGCCGGCAAGATGGGCGGGGCCTTGCTCGACGGCTGGTTCCGTCTCGGCCTTGAGCCCGCCAAGGCGGTGGTGCTGGATCCTAATCTGCCGGGGCCGGCCGCCGCGGCGCTCCTTGCCTGTGGCGCGCAGCCCAATCCCGAACTCTCGCAAATCCCCGATCCCGCCGTTCTGGTGCTGGCGGTGAAGCCGCAGGTCGCCCCGGCGGTGCTGGCCACTGTGCGCTCGCTGGTGAAGCCCGGCACGGTCGTGGTCTCCATCATGGCCGGCCGCACCCTCGGCTTCCTGCAGGAAGCCCTGCCGCGCGGCAGCGCCGTCGTGCGCACGATTCCCAATACCCCCGCCGCCATCGGCCATGGCATCACGGTGGCCGTCCCCAATGCGGCGGCGACCGCGGCGCAGCGCGAGATCGCGGCGGCGCTGCTCGGGGCCGTCGGCCCGGTGGAATGGATCGAGGATGAGGAACTGATGGACGCGGCGACCGCCGTCTCCGGCTCCGGCCCCGCTTATGTGTTCCTGCTGGCCGAGACCCTCGCGAAGGCCGGTATCGCCGCCGGCCTGCCGGCGCCGCTTGCGGATCGGCTCGCGCGCGCCACCGTCGCCGGGGCCGGCGCGCTGATCGCCCAATCGGGCATCGAGCCTTCGACCTTGCGCGAGAACGTCACCTCGCCCGCCGGCACCACAGCGGCCGCGCTGGGCGTGCTGATGGATCCCACGACCGGCTTCGCCCCGTTGCTGGAAAAGGCGGTCGTGGCGGCGACGCGCCGCTCGAAGGAACTGGCGAACTGATTCTGCGTCCTGGCCCCTTGCCGCCCGCCGGTTGAGGGGCCACCTGGATTCGAGGCCTCAAGGAGCACGCCATGACTTGCGAGACCACACGGGACGCGTGCCTGCGGGCGTTTCTCGACCTCCTGGCGGACCGCCCCTTCGAGCGCATCGCCCTCGCCGACGTGGCCGAGCATGCGGGCGTGCCGCTCTCGCAGCTGCGCGTGGAATGCGCTTCGACCTCTGACCTGCTGGACGCATTCGCCCGCGCCACGGATCGCCATGTGCTGGCGGAAAGCGGCGCTGACCAGTCCGGGCCGATTGAGGGGGAAAGCCCGCAGGAGCGCCTGTTCGAGGTGCTGATGCGGCGGCTCGATGCGCTGGAGCCCCATCGCGAGGCGGTTCGCTCGCTCCTGGCCTCGGCCCGCCGCAACCCGCTGCTGGCGGCGCATTTGCTGAAGATCGGCACCCGCTCCCAGCATTGGATGCTGGCGGCCGCCGGCATCGACACCACGGGACTTGCCGGCGACGTGCGCGCCCATGGGCTCGCGCTGCTGTTCGCGCGCCTGCTCGACACCTGGCTGAAGGACGAGGACCCCGGTCTCGCGCGCACCATGGCGGCGCTGGACCGGGAACTCGGCACCGGGGCGAAGATGCTGGATATGCTGGACGATCTCGCCTTCATCGCGCTGCCCTGGCGCAAGCGGCGGCGCTCGGCGGTGGAGCCGCCGCCCCCGGGCGCGCAGGCCCCTGGCACGCAAGCCGGCGCCGCTTGACCGGCCTTTGCTGCCCACGCTTAAGTCGGTGCGCACGGAGAGCGGATGATGAGCGACGACACGGCGACCGGGACGGCGCCGATCACCTATGACGATTTCCTGAAAGTGGACATCCGCGTCGGCACCATCGTCGGCGCCGAGCCGTTTCCGCAGGCGCGCAAGCCGGCGATCAAGCTGCGCATCGATTTCGGGCCGCAGATCGGCATCAAGAAATCCTCGGCGCAGATCACGGTGCATTATGCGCCCGAGGAATTGATCGGCCGGCAAGTGGCGGCGGTGGTGAATTTTCCCCCGCGCCAGATTGGTCCTTTCCTGTCGGAGGTGCTGACCCTCGGCTTTCCCGATCCCGACGGCGCCGTGGTGTTGATCGGCCCGAGCCATGTGGTGCCGGACGGCGGACGCCTGTTCTGAAGAGGCGAGCAGCCCGGCGGACCGGGCTGCCTTGAGGCCGGGGCAGGCTCCTCAGGAGGCCGCGAACGGGTGATGGGCGGTCTTCGCCTTGGCCACTACGTCGGCGGCCTTGGGTTCGCCGCTCACCGCGCGGGCGATCGCTTCCTTGGTGGCCTGATAGTTGAATTGCTGGATCTTCGCGTCGTCCGTGGCTTCCCAATGGATGAACACGCCGACGCAGATGAAGATGTCGTCGGCTTCCTCGGCGGGAATGGTGCCGTCCTCGACGGAATCGGTCACCGCCTTGGCGACCGCATATTGGGCCGGGCCGAACATTTGCACCGCCTGGCGCGCATCCTTGATGGTAACTTTGTTGAACAGCACCGTATTGGGCTTGGCCAGCAGGTTGGGTTCCACCACGGCAAGCAGGGTGGTGAAGCCGTCCTTGTTGTTGGTCAGCGCGTTGACGAAGGCGGTTTCGGCCGAGGAGCCGCGCGGGCCCATGATGAGGTCGATATGCGCCACTTCATTGCCGTCGCCGACGAGGGATTCGCCGACCAACAGCTTGTTGATCTTCGCCATGAGAGCGTTCTCCATGCGTGAAAAGACCGAGACACCGCGCTTGGGTACGCGGTCCGTTATGCCTCGGCTATCCTTGTTGCGGCGTTCGGCGTCGTGTCGAACCGGTTGGCTAGATAGCGCTTTGACCGGACAAGCCTAAGCCCGTCGCGCGCCTGGGCGCAAGCAGTGCACCGCGCCGCGCCCCGGTCCGCGCACGCCCGCGAAAGGGCGCGCGCTTCGGGCCGCCGCCGGCCGCATTGGGCGATCTATCTCACCTCGAACGGAATATTTCCGGTGGCGGCGGCGCCGCGTCCATCGCGCAAGGTGACAAAGACGCGATAATGTCCGGCGGCAAGCCCCTGGATCCGCACGCTGGTCAGCGTCGGATCGTGCAGCCCCTCGGGAAACAGCGGGGGCACCGGCTCGGCATCGCCGCCAACGCCGCGCACCGGGGTTTCGCCCATGATCTGCCATTCCACCTTCAGCGGGTCCCCATCGGGGTCGGTCGCGGCCAGCGCCACCTGCACTGCGCCCGCGCGATCGAAGCTGTTCGGTCCGCGCAGCTGAAGCGAGAGAATGCGCGGGGCGTGATTGATGCCGATCGGCAGGCTGCCGTCGAGCTTGGCTTTCGGGTCGGCGGGCGGCTGGCCGCCCCAGGATTCGGCCATCGCCTCAACCGTCTCGGTCCATTCGCCGGAGGGCAGGAACAGGCTGTGCCAGGTGGGCGTCACCTCTTGCTTCTGACCCCAATAGAATGGCAGGGCGCCGGTGTGGCTCTGCTTCAGCGCGGTGAGATAGCGTCGCACCTGATCCGCCTTGGCGGTGGAGGTGGGTTCGATGGGGGCGCCCCACGGGGTCTTGCCGGCCTGCCATTGGCCGATCGCACCAAGTTCGGTGACGATGATCGGCCCGGTCCACCCTTGCGTGCGGGCGCGGCCGACGATGGTGAGCAGGCTGTCGCCATAAGCATTGAGGCCGAGTACATCAATGCTCGGGGCGAGCCGCTTGAGGGTCGACACCTTGTCGGTGCCGGTATCCGCCAGAACGGCCATCACCGGATGGGCGGGGTCCAGGGTCTTGACCAGTTTCGCGGCCTGCTCGATGGCCGGCCACACCGGCTCCGCCTCGGCGGAGGTCAGTTCGGTCTCCACTTCATTGCCGACGCCCCAGAGCAGCAGCGCCGGATGGGTCCGGTAGCGCTCGACCATGCGCTGCAATTCGGCCAGCTGGCCCTCCGCAGCGGCGCGATCGCCATAATTGAAGCCGCGCCGGGGATGCTCCAGCCAGAAGCCGACGATCACCTTCAGCCCCGCGCGCTGGGCGCTGTCGAGGATGTCGCCGGGGTCCTGGCCGTAGGTGCGCACCACGTTCGCGCCAGTCGCCTTGAGGTCCGCCAGCCGTTTCACGCCGGCCGCGCCATTGGGCACGAAGGGCACGCCATCCAGCAGCAGTTCGGTGCCCCGCACGGTGACGCCGCTCGCCATCACCGGGGACGCGCCCGCGAGCGCGAGCAGAAACGATAGGGCGGACGCAAGGGTAAGACGCACGGGTGACTCCTGAGGAACGGGCGCTTTAAGCAGAGATAAGATCCACGACGCAGAGGAAGACAAGCGAAGCAAGCTCACCTTATTGTGGCAAGAGCCGCTCTGCGCGCGATGCAGACAAGACGGCAAAGGCTCGCACCGGGCCAAATAACAGGAGGACGCCCGCATGAATCTTGCCCGCAAACTCAAAGCCCGTGCCGCCGAAGGCCGCCCCGTGCGGGTCGGCCTGATCGGCGCCGGCAAGTTTGGTTCGATGTTTCTGGCACAGGTGCGCACGACGCCGGGCATGCATCTGCTCGGCATCGCCGACCTGTCGGCAAGCCGGGCCCGCGCGGCCTTGACGCAGACCGGCTGGGACGTGGAGGCCGCTGTCGCCGCCGATTTCGACACCGCCCGCCGCACCGGCGGCACCGTGATCACCGAGGACGCGAATGCGCTGATCGCCGCCGACGGGCTGGAAGTGATCGTCGACGCCAC
>NCHM01000283.1 GCA_002257205.1 Rhizobiales bacterium 24-66-13
GGCGCGCTGTTGCACTTTGGTATTCCTCAAGGGAAAATGCCCGCGATTGCGCTGCATCAATCGCCGGGATCCGGTGCGCTCCTACCCTCCCGGCGCGAAGCACCCCGCACCGGCCTCTTGCCAGCCCCTTGCAGGGCAAGCTTTTCTCAAGGCTCTTTCGGGCCGGCGCCTCCACAAGGACAGGGCGATGCCACAACCGGCCGCAAAACGCCAGGACCAGACCCGCCCTGCCGCACCGGAGCTGGAAACCGGCCTCACGGACGCGGAAGCCGCCGCGCGCCTCAAGCGCGACGGGCCCAACGAACTCCCCCAGGGCGAGCATCGCTCGCCGCTGAAGATCATTTTCGACACCATCCGCGAGCCCATGTTCGCTTTGCTGCTGGCGGCGGGCCTGCTCTATTTCGTGATCGGCGACCCGGCGGAGGCGGTGATCCTGTTCGGCTTCGCCACGCTGTCGGTGCTGATCGCGGTGGTGCAGGAATTGCGCACCGAACGCGCCCTCGAGGCCCTGCGCGACCTCTCCAGCCCGCGCGCCTTGGTGATCCGCGAGAGCGTGCAGAAGCGCATTCCGGGCCGCGAGGTGGTGCGCGGTGACCTGATCGTCATCGCCGAGGGCGACCGGGTGGCGGCCGATGCTTTGCTGATCGCCACCGCCGCGCTGGAGATCGACGAATCCTTGCTGACCGGCGAATCGGTGCCGGTGCAGAAATCCGCCGCCGCGCCAGGCGACATCGCCGGGGACGGCGAGCTCCATGCCGATACGGACGACCGCAGCGCGGCCTTCTCCGGCACTTTGGTGGTGCGCGGCCAGGGGCGCGGGATCGTGCGCGGCATCGGCCGAAAGACCGAGCTCGGCCGCATCGGCCAAAGCCTCGGCACCATCGAGCGCGAGCCCCCGCGCCTGCGGGCGCAAACCCGCCGGCTGGTGCGCCTGTTCGCGGTGGCGGGCATCTCCGTCAGTATCCTCGCGGCCGTGCTCTACGGGCTTGCGGGCAATGATTGGACCAGCGCGACGCTCGGCGGCATCGCGCTCGCCATGGCCATGCTGCCGGAGGAATTTCCCCTTATCCTCACGGTGTTTACCGTCATGGGCGCGATCCGCATCGCCAAGGCCCGCGTGCTGACGCGGCGCGCGGCGGCCATCGAGGCGCTCGGGGCCGCGACCGTGCTGTGCACCGACAAGACCGGCACGCTGACCCAGAACCGCATGACCGTGGTGGAATTGCGCGATGCCGACGGCGCGCCGGTGGCGCTTGGCGACGCGAACTTGCCCCTCGCGCCAGAGGCGGCGCACCTCGCGCTGCTGGCGGCGCGCTCCAGCCGCGACCGCACCTTCGACCCCATGGAGCGCGCCTTCCACGATCTCGCGGCCCGCGCCGGGATCGCACCGCCCTGGCCGCAGGTGGCGGTCTGTGATTTCGACCTGCGCGACGATCTTCCGGCGATGGGGCGCGCCTGGGGCGCGGGCGAGGAAACGCCCCGCCTCGCCGCCAAGGGCGCGCCGGAGGCCATCGTCCGCCTGTGTGGCCTCTCCCCCGACAAGGCGGGGCAGGTGCTGGCGGCCGCTGCCGACATGGCGGGGCGCGGCCTGCGGGTGCTCGGCCTTGCCGAAGGCGAATTGCGGAATGCGGCGGACGACCGACTGGAGGGACAGGCGCTCGCGTTCCGCGGCCTCGTCGCGCTGGCGGATCCGCTGCGGCCCGGCGTAAAGGAAGCAGTGGGCGAGTGCCGGGCGGCCGGCATCCGCATCGCCATGGTGACGGGCGATCATCCCGCCACCGCCGCCGCCATGGCCCGCGCCGCCGGGCTCGATGCCGAACCGGTGGTGACCGGGCGCGAATTGGCCGCGCTCGATCCGCAAGCCTTCGCGGCGGCGGTGGCGACGGCAGCGGTGTTCGCCCGCATCGTGCCCGAACAGAAGCTCAAGATCGTGGAAGCCCTGAAGGCACAGGGCGCCATCGTCGCGATGACCGGTGACGGGGTGAACGATGCCCCGGCGCTGAAGGCCGCCCATATCGGCATCGCCATGGGCGGGCGCGGCACCGATGTCGCCCGCGAGGCGGCGGCGATGGTGCTGCTGGACGATGATTTCAATTCCATCGTGCGCACCATCCGCCTTGGCCGGCGCACGTTCGACAATCTGCGCAAGGCCATGGGCTATGTGCTCGCCATGCATGTGCCGATCGCCGGGCTTGCCTTCCTGCCGCTGGCGCTCGGCCTGCCGCCGCTGCTCGGGCCGCTGCATATCGCGTTCCTGGAAATGGTGATCGACCCGGTCTGCTCCATCGCTTTCGAGGCCGAGCCGGAGGAGCCGGACCTGATGCAGCGCCCGCCGCGCAAGGCCACCGACGCGCTGCTGCCGCTCGCCTTGATGGCCTGGAGCCTGATCCAGGGACTGGCGGCGTTCGCGGCGGCCGGCGGCGTCTATCTGCTGTCGCTCCATGCCGAGCTGCCGCCGGACGTGGTGCGCGGGCGCGCCTTCCTCACCCTCATCCTCGCCAGCGTCGGGCTGATCATCGTGGATCGCTCCTTCAGTTCCTCGCTGCTCACGGCGCTGACCCGGCCGAATTCCGCTTTGGTCGCGGTCATGGGGCTGGCGGCGGTGATGCTGGTGATCGTGCTCGGCGTGCCGCCGGCGGCCGCGCTGTTCCGCTTCGGCGATGTGGGCCTTGCGGGGATCGGCATCGCGATCGCGGCGGCGGTCGCCATGATGCTGCTGCTGGAACTCGCCAAGGCCCTGGGGATCGCCGCGCGCCTGCGGCGCTGAGATGCCTGGCGATTCCCGCCCCTGCGGTCATGGCCTGGACAAGCCCGGCCATGACGCCGGAGACTCTAAGGCACCAGCACCGCCGCGCCTTGGAACCGTCCGGCGCGCAGATCCGCCAGCGCTTCGTTGGCCTGTTCCAGCGGGTAGATTGTGGTGGTGGTCTTCACCCCCGCTTTCGGCGCGAGGGCGAGGAATTGGTGGGCGTCCGCGCGCGTGAGATTGGCGACGGACAGCACCTCCCGTTCCTCCCACAGGATGGAATAGGGGAATTGCGGGATGTCGCTCATGTGGATGCCGCCGCACACCACGCGCCCGCCCTTGCGCACCGCCCGCAAAGCGCTCGGCACCAGCGCGCCGACGGGGGCGAAGAGGATGGCGGCGTCGAGCGGCTCGGGTGGCGCATCGTCCGAACTGCCAGCCCAGCGGGCGCCGAGGGACAGCGCCATCGCCTGCGCCGCCGTATCGCCCGCGCGGGTGAAGGCATAGACCTCGCGTCCCTGCCAGCGGCACACCTGGGCGAGGATATGGGCGGCCGCCCCAAAACCGTAGAGCCCGATGCGCCGGCCCTCGCCAGCTTTCACGAGGGAACGCCAGCCGATCAGCCCCGCGCACAGCAAGGGCGCGGCCGCCACGGGATCGTCGAAGCCGTCGAGCGGAAAGGCGAAGGCGGCATCCGCCACCACATGGGAGGCAAAGCCGCCGTCGCGGGTGAAGCCGGTGAAGGCGGGCGCGTCGCACAGGTTTTCCTGGCCCGAGGCGCAATAAGGACACTGCCCGCAAGTATGGCCCAGCCAGGGAATGCCGACCCGCGTTCCCAGCGCCGGGCTTGTCACCCCCGCGCCCAGCGCCTCGACCATGCCGACGATCTCATGGCCCGGCACGATGGGCAGCACCGGGTTCGGCAGATCGCCGTCCACCACGTGCAGGTCGGTGCGGCACACCGCGCACGCCTCCACCCGCACCCGTATCTCACCGGCGGCGGGCTCAGGGTCCGGCCGCTGCTCCAGCACCAAGGGCGCGCCGATGGCGCGAAGGACCATGGCCTTCATGTCGTGCTCCCGTGTGGTGGGCGAGCGGCGGTTCAGGCCGCGCCGCGTTCGGCCGCGTCCGCGCCCGGCGGCAGGATCACCATGCCCGACATGGGCTCGACCCACACCAATTGATCGATCACACCGAGCACGCCCGGCACGTTCTCCGCGCAGACGCGGGCGGCCATGCGCTCGCGCTCGTCGAAGATGGTGCCGCGCAGTTCGCAGACGCCATTCTCCACATGCACCCGGATCAGGCCGCTGCCGCTCCAGGGCTGCTTGGCGAGTTCGTCGAGGACAGCCTCCCGCAGGCGCGCGTCGCCGGTCTGTGCCACCGGCGCCGAGGGCAGCGCGGCGGCGAGCGCGCGCAGCAGATCGGACCGGGAGATGATGCCGACCAGCTTGCCGTCCTCGACCACCGGCAGGCGCTTGACGCGGGCGTTGCTCATGGTCTCGACGATCTGGGAGAGTGGCGCATCCTTGGTGGTGGTGAGGACGTCGCGGGTCATCACCTCTTCCACCTTGCGGCCATGGGCGCGGACATATTCCTCCGCCTCCGTGCCGGGACTGACGAGCAGCTCCAGCCACCAGGAGCGCTTGACCTGCGTGCCCAGCTCCGCCCGGCGCAGGAAGTCGCCCTCGGTGACCATGCCGGCGAGCGTGCCGTCCTTGGCGACGACCGGCAGGCCGCTGATGTGCTGGGCCAGCATGAGCCGCGCGGCATCGGCGATGGATGTGGAAGGTTCAACGCTGATGACCGGCGTGGTCATCACATTCGCAACGCGCATGGTCGCCTCCCGCGGCTCCCGCTGACTGAAGTGCAGTTTGTATCATGTCACGCAGGCGGCATGCTGCATTGAGCCGCATCAACACGACCCTGGTACCCTCACTGAGCGCCGAGGAGGGCCTTGCGGAACCGCAGGGCGGCGAGCGCGAAGAAGGCCGCGCCGATGGCGAGCAGCGCCAGGAGCTGCGGCCAGATGATCGAGAGCCCTGCCCCGCGATAAAGGATCGCCTGGGAGAGCGCCACGAAATGCGTGGAGGGCGACACCTGCATCACGTTCTGGAGCCAGGTCGGCATGCTTTCCAGCGGCGTCGTGCTGCCCGAGAGCAGGTTCATCACGATCAGGATCGGCATCACGATCAGGCCGAACTGGGCCATGGAGGTGGACACGGTGGCGATGAGAATGCCGAGCGCGGTGACCGAGAATTGATAGGTGACGGTCGCCAGGATGAACAGGGCGAGCGAGCCTTGCACCGGCACCGCCAGGATATATTCGACCACCACCAGCAGCGAGAGGATGGCGGCCACCACGATCACGAGGCCATTGGCCCAGATTTTCGCCAGCATGATCTCGATGGGGGTGACCGGCATCACCAGCAGATGCTCAATGGTGCCGTGCTCGCGCTCGCGGATCAGCGCCGCGCCCGAGAGGATCACCGCCAGCATGGTGATGTTGTTGATCACCTGCATCACCGCCGTGAACCAGGCGGACTTGAGGTTGGGATTGAACTTCGCGCGCATCACCACGGCGATCGGCAGCGCCTGGGTGGTGCCCGGCAGAGCGGTGCTGACCTCCTGGAGAATGATGTTCTGAAGATAGGAGGCGCCGTTGCCCGCCTGGGACATGGCGGTGGCATCCACGTCGATCTGGATCGTCGGATGCTGGCCGGAAATGGCGTCCTGCTCGAATTTCGGCGGGATCTCGATGACGAACACGAAGCGGCCGGTGTCCATCACGCGGTCGATCTCGTTCGCGCCGATCAGCACCGGCTCCTTGAAGAAGGGTTTGAGGATCGCCGCCCGCACCTGCCGGGAGAGCGCCGACTGGTCCTCGTCCACCACCGCGACGGCGGCATTCTCCACCTCGAAC
>NCHM01000284.1 GCA_002257205.1 Rhizobiales bacterium 24-66-13
ATGGTCGCCTTCTCGCTGCTGGAGAAGCTCTATTCCATCACCGGCGGCGGCGACGGGCTCAACGTGGCGCGGCCGACGCTGGCGGGCCTCAAGCTCGGGCGCGTTTCGTTCGAATTCTGGATGTTCTACACCACGCTCGCCCTCGTCGTCGTGGTGGCGCTGGTGGTCGGGCGCTATCTCGCCTCGCCGCTCGGCAAGGGGCTGGAGGCCATCAAGTCCAACGAGACGCGGCTTGAATATCTCGGCGTCTCCAGCGCCCGCATCCTGCACATCGCCTATGGGGTGTCGGCCTGCCTCGCTGGCCTCGGCGGCGGCGTCATCGCCATCGTTACGGGCCATGTGGCGCCGGAATTCGCCTATTGGGTGCGCTCGGGCGAATTCGTCTTCATCGCCATCCTCGGCGGCGCGGGCAATGTGGTCGGCGCGTTCGCCGGCTCGATCGTCTATGAGGTCGTCCGCAATTACGCCGCCGCGTTCGCCGCCGATTACTGGCAGACCATTCTCGGCGTCTCGCTCATCGCCATCATCATGTTCGCGCCGCAGGGCCTGACCCAGATGCGCTTCGGCAAGAAGAGGGGCGGGGCATGAGGCAGATCGTTCTGAAGGCCGAGAACCTGCGCCTGCGCTTCGGCGGCGTGGTGGCCGCCGACGGCGCCTCGCTGACCGCCCATGCGGGCGAGCGCATCGCCATCATCGGCCCCAACGGGGCCGGCAAGACCACCTTCGTCAATATCTGCACCGGCTATCTCAAGCCGCAGTCGGGGGCGGTGATCTTCGAGGGCAAGGACATCACCCAGCTGGCCCCGCGCACCATCGCGCGTGGCGGCATCGGGCGCTCGTTCCAGCTGCCGCAGCTGTTCCTGGACAATACGGTGTTCGAAAACCTGCTGCTCGCGCTCGCCGCCCGCGAAGGCACATGGCGGCCCTGGATGCGGCTCGACCGCCATCCCAAGGCCGACGAGATGCGCGACATGCTGGAGGTGATCGGCCTCAGTGGCGTGGGCGACCGCCCGGTGCGCGAACTGCCCGAGGGCATGCGCAAGCTGATCGACATCGCACTCGCGCTCGCCCTCAAGCCGCGCCTCGTGTTCATGGACGAGCCGACCAGCGGGGTCTCCAGCCGGGAGAAATTCTCCATCATGGATACCCTGGTCCGCGCGCTGGATCACAGCGCCACCACCGCCATCTTCGTCGAGCACGACATGGATGTGGTCTCCCGCTACGCCGATCGCGTGGCGGTGTGGACCGGCGGCAAGATCGCCTTGGAGGGGACGCCCGAGCATGTGCTCAACGATCCCGACGTGCGCAAGAACGTGATCGGGGTCTGACATGCTGAAGATCGAACGGCTCTCCGCCCAGATCGAAGGCATCGAGGTGCTGCGCCACGCGGACCTCGAAATGCCCCAGGGCTCCACCATCGCCCTCATCGGCCGCAACGGCGCGGGCAAGACCAGCCTGCTGCGGTCCATCATGGGCTTCATGAAGATCACCGCCGGGCAAGTCACGCTCGACGGCAACAGTTTGGCGCAGGTGCCGCCCCATCGCCGGCCCTATCTCGGCATCGGCTATGCGCCGGAGGACCGAAGGCTCTATGGGGCGTTCACGCTGGAACAGAATTTGCGCTTTCCCGCCGAGGTCATGCGCCTGCCCGAAACCGAGATCGCGCGCCGCCTGGAGCGGGTCTATGGCGTGCTGCCGGAATTGAAGGACATGCGCGAGCGGCCCGCCGCCGGCCTTTCCGGCGGGCAAGGCAAGATGGTGGCGCTCGGCCGGGCGCTCATGGCCGGCGATCGCATCATCCTGCTGGACGAGCCGTTCCAGGGCCTCGCGCCGGTGCTGGCGATCCGCTACGGCACCGCGCTGCGGGCGCTGCGCGACGCCGATCGCGACATCACCTTGCTGATCACCGAATCCAATCCCAGCCTGCTGCGCGCGTTCGCGGACCGGATCTATGTGATCGAGCGCGGCGAGGTCTCCCCCCTCGACAGACTGCCCGCCTCCTCGCTCGACGATGCCGGGCTGGGCAAGCACTGAGCCTGTGCGCGGCCGCCCCGCGCCTCCACGAACCGAAGGACAAACCTATGTCAATGGACGGAAAAGTCGTCATCGTCACCGGGTCGGCGAGCGGCATCGGGCGGGCCGCCGCCACGCTGTTCGTGCGCGAGGGCGCGAAGGTGGTGATCGCCGACAGCAATGAGGAGGCCGCGCGCGAGACCGCCGCCACCCTCGGCCCGAACGCCCGGGCGCTGCGCACCGACGTCAGCAAGGATGCCGACGTGCGGGCGCTCGTGGCCTTCACCCTGGACCAGTTCGGCCGCATCGATGTGCTGGTGAACAATGCCGGGTTCGGCTTCACCGGCACGGTGGTGAGCATCCCCGAAGCGGATTGGGACCGGCTGATGTCGGTCAATCTGAAGGGCGTGTTTCTGTGCTCCAAGCACGTCATTCCGGTCATGGCCGCCCAGGGTGGCGGCGCGATCGTCAACACCGGCTCCTATACCGCCGGCGTCGGGATTGCGGATCGCGCGGCCTATGTGGCCTCCAAGGGCGGCGTCGTCGCGCTCACGCGCGCCATGGCGCTCGACCATGTGGACCAGAACATCCGGGTGAATGCGGTGGCGCCGGGCACCGTCCATTCCCCCTATTTCGACCGCATGTTCGCGCAATCCGCCGATCCCGCCGGGATGAAGAAGGCGCTCGACGACCGCGCCCCCATGCATCGCATGGGCCGGCCGGAGGAGATCGCCGAAGCCATTCTCTGGCTCGCCTCCGACAAATCGGCATTCGCCACCGGGTCCACCCTCACCATCGACGGCGGCACCTCCATCTGGTGATGGCGGGTTCGCATGCGCTTTTTCAAGGAGCTCTTTCCATGGCCAACACGCGTCCGCGTTCCGAAAAATTCGAAAAAGGCCTCAAGACTCGCCGCGAGGTGCTGGGCGAGGAGTATGTCAACCGCTCGGTCGACAACGCCACCGACTTCAACTGGCCGATGCAGGTGCTGACCACCGAATATTGCTGGGACAATATCTGGAACCGCCCCGGCCTCGACCGCCGATCGCGCTCCATCCTGAACCTCGGCATGATCTGCGCCCTGAACCGTCCGCACGAACTGAAGCTGCACGTGCGCGGCGCCCTCAACAACGGGCTGACCAAGGAGGAGATCGTCGAGATCCTGCTTCAGGTGGGCGTCTATTGCGGCATTCCCGCCGCCATCGACGGCTTCCGCACCGCCAATGAGGTGCTCAAGGAGATGGGCCTTGACTGATCCTGCGACCTCACGACCGGCGGTCGCGGTCATCGGCCTCGGCATGATGGGGCTGCCCATGGCGGCGTGCCTCGTCAAGGCCGGCTTCGACACGCGCGGCGCCGACCTCTCGCCCGCCGCGCGCGACGCCTTCGCGGACGCCGGCGGATCGGCCTTCGCCGATGCGCGCGCGGCGGTGCAAGGCGCGGACATGGTGATCACCATGCTGCCCGACGGCAGGATCGTGCGCGAACTGCTGGTGGGCGCGAACGCCCTGGCGGACCATCTCGCACCCGGCACCCTGATCATCGACATGAGTTCCTCCGCGCCCCTCGGCACGGTAAAGCTGGGCGAGGAGCTGGCCGCCAGGGGCCTGCGCTTCATCGATGCGCCCGTCTCCGGCGGCGTGCGCCGGGCCGTGAGCGGCACGCTCGCCATCATGGCGGGCGGACCGCTGGAGGATGTGGAACGGGCCCGTCCGGTGCTCGCGGCCATGGGCCAGTCGATCTTCGCCACCGGCCCGCTGGGGTCCGGCCACGCCATGAAGGCGCTGAACAATTACGTCTCCGCGGCTGGCCTCGTCGCGGCTGCCGAAGCCGTGATCGTCGCCAAGCGCTTCGGGCTGGACCCGAACGTGGCGGTGGACGTGCTCAACGCCTCCACGGGCAAGAACAACTCGACCGAAGTGAAGATGAAGCCGTTCATCCTCTCCGAAACCTTCGGCTCGGGCTTCTCGCTCGCCTTGATGGCGAAGGACCTGCGCACCGCCGCCGAGCTGGCGGACCAGCTGGATCTTCCCGTCCCGGTCATCCAGTCCACCGCCGACCTGTGGGACGAGGCGAAGGCGGCGCTGGAGCGCGGCGCGGACCATACCGAGATCTATCGCTATCTCGCGCAGCTTGCCGCCGACAAGGGCTGACGCGATCATATGCCATGCCGGGCGCCTGCCGCGCGCCCGGCGGGCTCAGCCGAGCTTGCTCAGCCGTGTTTGTTCAGTCGAGCTTGCTCAGCCATCTTGGCCGGCGAATTGCGGGGGCAGCTGGCCGGTCTTGAACAGGATCGTCGGCTCGTCGTCATAATCGCCCATCTCGGCATCGCCCGAGGAAGAGAATGCGACCACGCCGGCACGCGTCTCCGCCAGCCGCTCGGCCAGACGTTCGGCGGCGCCGGCGGACTTGCAGGAAATGGGGGCCTCGGCGATCAGGCGCTTGCCCTTGCCGGCCTTGAATCCCTGGACGATGTAAACCGTCTCGCGCGCCATGGCTTCTCCTTGTGCCCCGCGCCTGGGGCGATCTGTTCGCTGCGGCATGAGGTGGTCACACTCCCGGCTCGCCGTACAGCGCCTTGCGCGCGCCGCGCCCACGTTTCCCCAGCGCGAGGGAAGCGCGGCACGCGCCGCCGGCCCGGCGAAATTTTTTCGCCCCTGTTGTCGGCCGGCGTTTTCCCGCATCGTCCTTGGGCGACGATGAAGGGAGAACGCCATGCCGAAAATGATTTTCGTGAACCTGCCGGTTTCCGACCTGCCGCGCGCGAACGCCTTCTACGAGGCGGTAGGCGCGCAGAAGAACCCGCAATTCTCCGACGACACCGCGACCTGCATGGTGTTCTCCGAAACCATCCACGTCATGCTGCTGACCCACGACAAATTCCGCATGTTCTGCACCAAGCCCATCGTCGATGCGAAGACCAGCTGCGAGGTGCTGATCTGCATCTCCGCCGACAGCCGGGACGAGGTGGACGCCATCGTCGACAAGGCCCAGGCCGCCGGCGGCACCGCCGATCCCACCCCGACCCAGGATTACGGCTTCATGTATGGCCGCAGCTTCGAGGACCCGGACGGCCATATCTGGGAAATCATGTGGATGGACATGCAAGCCGCTACCGCCGCCATGGCCGCCGACCAGCTCGCGCAGGGCTGAACGCGCGGGCCTCGCCCGCATGTGAGCGAAAGGATGGGCCATGTCCAAGATTTCCCCCTGCCTCTGGTTTGAGCGCGAGGCCGAGGAAGCCGCGAATTTCTACGTCTCCCTACTGCCCGATTCGCGCATCGAGCATGTCCAGCGCAACGTCGGCGATTCGCCAAGCGGCAAGTCCGGCACCGTGCTGGTGGTGGACTTCACCCTTGCGGGCCAGCGCTTCATGGCCCTGAACGGCGGCATGCGCATGGAATACAGCCATGCGGTCTCGTTCAAGATCGATTGCGCGGACCAGAGGGAAGTCGACCGCCTGTGGGACGCGCTCGGCGCCGGTGGGCGGATCGAGCAATGCGGCTGGCTCAGGGATCGCTACGGCGTTCCCTGGCAGATCGTGCCGAGCGTGCTGCCGCAGCTGCTGGGCGATCCCGATCCCGCGAAAGCCCAGCGCGTCATGGCCGCCGTGCTCGGCATGGTGAAGCTCGATATCGCCGCGCTGA
>NCHM01000285.1 GCA_002257205.1 Rhizobiales bacterium 24-66-13
TCCATATGGGCATCGAGCAAAGCGCGCCGCAGGGTGTCGGCATCGGCGTTGGCAAACGGCAATTCGGCGATATCCTCGCCATTCTCGTCCATCAGCCAGGGGTGGTTGAGCAGGCAGAACAAAAGCAGCGCCTCGCCCCGCGGCAGGGAGGACAGGGGGCCGCGGATCAGCGAGGTGCGGGACAATTCCCCGCCGCCGCGCACCACGAGGGGTTCCTCGCGCGGCTTGAACCGCCCGCCGCGCATATCGGGGTTGCGCGCACGGCCTGCCGCAACGAAGCCGCGCGCCTCGCGTGGCGGGGAGAGCAGGCGCTTCAGCCGCTCGTTCAAATCCTGGCGATAATGCCGGCGGACATTTTCGTCGGCGATGGTTGAGACCACTTCGCCGATGCGGGCTTCGAGCGCGGCGCGGCGCTCGGGGGTTTCCAGATTGGCGCCCTCCAGCTCGCGCGCCCACAGCATTGCGGCGAGCGGCTCGGCGCGGGCGAGCACCGCCTCCATGGCGTCGCGGCCACTGCGGCGGATCAGATCGTCCGGGTCCTGGCCCTCGGGGAGCATGCCGAAGGAGAGGCTGCGGCCGGGCTTGAGATGGGGCAGGGCGAGATCTATCGCCCGGAACGCCGCGCGCCGGCCGGCCTTGTCGCCGTCGAACAGCAGCACCGGTTCCTCGGCCATGCGCCAGAGCAATTGCAACTGGTCCTCGGTGAGGGCGGTGCCGAGCGGGGCGACGGTGCCCTCGAACCCCGCTTCCACCATGGCGATCACGTCCACATAGCCTTCCACCGCGATCACCCGCGCGCCCTTATGGACCGCCGCGCGCGCGGAAAAGCCGTTGTAAAGCAAGGATCCCTTATGGAAGAGGACGGTTTCCGGCGAGTTGAGATATTTCGCCGCCACGTCCTTTTCCAGCGCCCGCCCGCCGAACGCCACTACCCGGCCCTTGAGGTCGGTGATGGGAAACATCACCCGGTCGCGGAACCGGTCGTAGGGCACGGGAATATCGTCGCCGGCGATCAGCAGGCCGGTTTCCACCATGTCGGCGACGCTCACGCCCGCCTTGCCGAGCGCTTCCTTCAGCGCATAGCGATCGGGCGCGGCATAGCCGAGATGGAAGCGCTTCTGGATGGTGGGGCCGAGATCCCGGTCGGCGAGATAGCCGCGCGCCTTGGCCCCGGCGCGGGCTTGGAGATTGTCCTCGAAATAGCGCGCGGCAAGCGCCATCACATCGTGCAGGGAGCGGCGGCGCTCTTCCTTCGCGGCGGCTTCCGGCGTCACCTGCGGCAGCGCAAGGCCGGCCATGGACGCGAGCCGCTCGACCGCCTCGGCGAACGGCAGGCCCTCGGTCTCCATCAGGAAATCGAACACGTCGCCATGCTTCCCGGACGAGAAGCAATGGTAGAAGCCCTTCTGGTCATTGACGAAAAACGAGGGGGTCTTCTCGGCGTTGAAGGGCGAGAGGCCGGCGAACTCGCGCCCCTGCTTCTTCAGCTTGACGCGTCGCCCCACCACTTCCGACACGGGAAGCCGTGCGCGGATCTCATCGAGGAATGAGGGCGGAAAGCGCATGGGTTGGATGTCGACTCGAGTCTCATGCGCATTTTAGCGCGGGAATGGACAATCGGGCACCGTAGCGCAGATGCGGGGCGGTTTCCCGTCTATGCCCGCAATCCCCTTAATTCACAGGTGTCGGCCTTTCCGGGGCGCGGCTCCCTCATGCATCGAAATGCGCCCTCTCCCGCGTGCGGGGGAGGGTTGGGGAGGGGGCGGGCAAGCCTGTGCGGGGCGCGTAAAGCGCGCGGCCCTCCCCCTGCTCACGCCGCCGTCAGCGCGTCCTTGACCCAGGCGGAGGCCTTGCCGAAGTCGATGGCGCCGGCGTGGCGCTCCTTGAGCACCGCCATGGTGCGGCCCATGTCCTTGATGCCCTTGGCCTCAATCTCCGCGACCACGCCGGCGATGATGGCGCGGGTCTCATCTTCGCCGAGCTGGCGCGGCAGGAAATCCTGGATCACCGAGATTTCCGCGCGCTCCTGCTCGGCAAGCTCGGGGCGGGCGTTCTCGGTATAGATGCGCGCGCTTTCCTCGCGCTGCTTCACCATCTTGGCCAGCAGGGCGCGCAGATCATCATCGCTCAGCGGGTCCTTGCCGAGGCCGCGCGCTTCGATATCGCGATCCTTCAGCGCGGCGTTGACGAGGCGCAACGTGGAAAGGCGCACCTTGTCGTGGGCCTTCATCGCATCCTTAAGGGCGGTGTTGATGTCGTCGCGAAGCAAGGTCTGTCCTCTTGAAACTGTGTTGCGGCGTAGGTTCGCGCCGTCAGGCACCGGACCCGCCGGGCCAGGGGCAGCGGCGCGCGGCTCCGATCCGTGGCACCGGTTTAACGCGGCCGGCGGGCCAAAAGCGCACTCTCGACCCCGCATATACCCCGAAACTGGAAAAATCCCGAGCGGAATGGCGGGCAAACGTGCGCGAAGCACTGGAAGTGCGGCGCGTGACTCATTATCTAGGCGAGCCATGACGCAGGAACAAGATCACGCAAACGTCCCGGCCGAAGGCTGGGCCGAGCCGAAGCCGACCGCGCTTCTCGTGCTCGCCGATGGCACCGTGCTCGAAGGCTTCGGCCTCGGCGCTGTGGGAGAGGGTGTTGGCGAGGTGTGCTTCAACACCGCCATCACCGGCTATGAGGAAATCCTCACGGACCCTTCCTATTCCGGCCAGATCATCACCTTCACCTTTCCGCACATCGGCAATGTGGGGACCAATGAGGAGGACATCGAGACGGTGTCCATGGCCTCGGCCTCCGGTGTGCGCGGCGTGGTGCTGCGCACGGCGGTGAGCGATCCGTCCAATTATCGCGCCACGCGCGGCCTCGACCAATGGCTGAAGGCGCGCGGCATCGCCGGCATCAGCGGGATTGATACCCGCGCGCTCACGGCGCTGATCCGCGACACCGGCATGCCCAACGGCGTGATCGCTCATGCGCCCGACGGCGTGTTCGACATTGCGGCGCTGAAGGAGAAGGCCCGCGCCTGGCCCGGCCTGGAAGGCATGGACCTCGTGCCCGGCGTCACCTCGGTGCAGCGCTTCGAGTGGGATGAGACGCCCTGGCAGTGGAATGCCGGCTATGGCACCCGCACCGAGGGCAAGTTCCATGTGGTGGCCATCGATTACGGCGTGAAGCGCAACATCCTGCGCCTGCTCGCCCGCGCCGGCTGCCTGGTGACGGTGGTGCCGGCCACCACCTCGGCGGACGAGGTCATGGCGCTCAAGCCCGACGGCGTGTTCCTCTCCAACGGCCCCGGCGACCCGGCGGCGACTGGGGACTATGCCGTGCCGGTGATCCGCGAGCTGATCGCCCGCGACGTGCCGACCTTCGGCATCTGCCTCGGCCATCAGATGATCGGGCTGGCCGTGGGCGGCCGCACGGTGAAGATGCACCAGGGCCATCATGGGGCGAACCACCCGGTGAAGGACCTGACCACCGGCAAGGTGGAGATCACCTCCATGAACCACGGCTTCGCGGTGGATCGCGCGAGCCTGCCGGAAAATGCGGTGGAGACCCACGTCTCGCTGTTCGACGGCTCGAATGCCGGGCTTTCGCTCGCCGACAAGCCGGTGTTCTCGGTGCAATATCACCCCGAGGCGAGCCCCGGCCCGCAGGACAGCCATTATCTGTTCGACCGCTTCGTCGCGCTGATGGCGAAGAACAAGGCGGCCTGAACGCTTTAGGCGCTCCTCCCCAGAGCGCGATCCGATCAAGTTGAATCAATTTGATCGGTGGATCGCCCTCTAACTTTATGAAAGAGAACGCGTTATCCGATCAGCTTGCGGTGCAAGCTGATCGGTGCGCGCTCTAGAGAGGGGCGCCGCCGGGCGCGGTCCAGAGCCCCCAAAACCTCAGTCCAGAAAATCCCCGTGCGCGAGCACATGCTTGGCGATGCCGAGCGTGTGCTCGCGCACGAGGCGTTCGGCCAGATCCCCGTCGCGTTTCTCGATCGCCTCGACGATGCGTGTGTGATCGACGATGGAGCGCTGGGCGCGATGGTCCTGCGCGATCGTCACCTTGCGCACGCCGCGCATGTGTGGGAACAGGCTGTCCGTCGTGTCCGCGATCAGCTGGCAGCCGGACATGCGGATGATCTGGCGGTGGAAGGCGAGATTGGCGGCGGAATATTCGGAGACGAATTCTTCCGGATTGCGATCGGCGAAGGCGCGGACATTCTCGCGCAGCATGCGGATCTCGGCGTCCGAGGCGTGCTGACAGGCGAGGCGGGCGGCCATGCCTTCGAGCGCGGCCCAGACCGTGATCATTTCCAGGATTTCCTGCTTGGTCTTGCGCACCACGAAGATGCCGCGGCGGGGCACCGAGCGCACATAGCCTTCTTGTTCCAGCAGGGTCATGGCTTCGCGGATGGGGGTGCGCGAGACGCCGAGCTTTTCGGAGAGCTGTCGTTCCTCCAGCCGGATTTCCTCGGCGTGGCTATAGATGTCCATCTCCATGATGGCCGCCTTAAGCGCCTTGTATGCCTTCATGCGGAAGCTCGATTCGGTTTCGATCGGCTTCACATTGATGTCCTGGTACGTCATCTCACCCCTTGCCCCGACTGCGCTGCGCGCGGCCCGCCACGCCCCGCCCGCCCGGCGGGCGAAATACATCATACTGTGATGGCATCGAATATAGCTTTGGGCAAGTAATGCCGGCAAAGCCAAGAGTCGCACTTTGTTGTGCTGCAGTGCAGCGCAGGCAGTTTGGAGTGATTCCGCATCGCTTATTGACACTGGGTATTTTGCATACCAGCATAGGATCAATGATGCGGTCGCAGTTTTTCCGTTCGGGAAGGGCAGCGGCCGAGCCTTCGACAACCGCGGGCAAACCGTGGGCGCACAAGGTGAGGAACAGCTGATGATTACCGTCGACGACATTCTGCGCGAGAAGCGCGACACCCGCATCGTCACCGTGCGGATGAACGAGACCGTGGCGACCGCCGCCATGGTGATGAAGCGGGAGAATATCTCCAGCGTCGTGGTCAAGGACGTCTGCCGGACCGAGGGCAATACGGTGGTCGGCGTCTTTTCCGAGCGCGATGTGACGCGCGCGCTGGTCGAGCATGGCGCCAATACGCCGAACGTGACGGTGGCGACGCTGCTGAAGCGGGCCGTGATCTCGTGTGAACTGGCAGATTCCATCGCCACCGTGCTGCGTCTCATGAATGCGCACCAGGTGCGCCATCTGCCGGTGATGGTGGAGCACAATCTGGTGGGCGTGATCAGCGCCACCGACCTGATGCGCCATTATCTGCATGAAGAAGAAGTGCACACCCATGCCGAGCAGGCCGACAGCGGCCTGACGGCCGGGCTCGCGGCGCTGCGCTGACGCGTTTTCCTGCGCGCAAAAGGGTGCGCGCCGCGGATCGGCGGCGCGTGCAGCAGGCGTTTGCTACAGTTTTTCGATGTGATCGCCGCAAACCGTTTGCGACGTCAGGGTGACAATGATATTTCTGTATTTGGCATACGAAATTCAATAGACGGCATATCAGGCATGGCGCATGATGATATGCCGTTGCAAGCCGGCACAGATCGGCATCGCAAAGTGGTCAGGGACGTTCCAGGGGTTTGGCATGAGCAAGGCACTTGAAGGTGTGCGCGTGCTCGACATGA
>NCHM01000286.1 GCA_002257205.1 Rhizobiales bacterium 24-66-13
CTCGGTGCTGCTGATCGAGCACCATGTGGACCTGATCATGGCGGTCGCCGACACCGTCACCGTGCTGGATTACGGCCAGGTGATCGCCAGCGACACCCCGGCCGTCGTGCAGGAGGATCCGCGCGTGATCGAAGCCTATTTCGGCGCTTCCCTCGATGCCGCCAAGGCGGAGGACGTGGCATGAGCGACACCGATATCCTCCTCGATATCCGCGCCCTGGAACTGCGCTATGGCGCGGCGGTGGCGGTGCGCGACATCTCACTGAGCGTGAAGCGTGGGCAATTGGTGGCCGTGATCGGCAATAATGGCGCCGGCAAATCCTCCATGGTGCGCGGCGCCACGGGGCTGGTGCGCCCCTCCGGCGGACAAGTGCTGTTCAAGGGCGAGGACACCACCCGCCTTTCCGCCGACCGGAAGGTGGCGCGCGGCCTCGTGATGGTGCCGGAAGGCCGGCTTCTGTTTCCCGACCAGAGCGTGGAGGACAATCTCATCCTCGGCGCCTATGCCCATGGCGGCCTCAAGTCCGTGCGCTCCAAGGCGACGCTGGAGAAGGTGCTCTCGCTGTTCCCGCGCCTGAAGGAGCGGCTGCCGCAGCAGGCCGGCTCCATGTCCGGCGGCGAGCAGCAGATGCTGGCCATCGCGCGCGGGCTGATGGCGGAACCCGAGCTGCTCATCATCGACGAGCTCTCGCTCGGCCTCGCCCCCAAGATCGTGGACCAGCTGATGCGGGTCCTCGCCGACCTCAACGCGGCCGGCCTCACCATTCTGCTTGTCGAACAGCTTGCCTCCTACGCGCTCGCCATCGCCGACCACGCCTATGTGATCGCGAACGGGCGGGTGGCGCGCCACGGGCCGAGCGCGGATCTCGCGCGCGACCCGGAGGTGATGGAGGCGTTCCTCGGCAAGAAGAAAAAGGCGGCGGCCTGAACGCGCCCGAATGCCAGCAATTCCCCCGAAAACCAAGCCCGCCAAGGAGCGACCATGTCCAAAGTCATCGACCTCTCCCTCCTCATCGAAGACAATATGCCGGCCCACAAGCTATTCCAGCGGCCGGTCATCACCACCCACATGAGCCATGAGGGCTCCAAGGGCCTCAATCTCGGCGTGCCCGGCGACGCCATGACCTTCCAGACCAATTTCATCGCCATGCTCGACCATGTGGGCACCCATGTGGACGCCTATCGCCACGTGAACCCGAACGGCGCGCCGGTGGACGAGATGCCGCTCGACATGTTCATGGGCAAGGCCGTGTGCTTCGACCTGCGCCACATTCCCGATCTCGGCGAAATCACCGTCGCCGACATGGAAGAGGCGGAGAAGAAGGCGGGCGTGAAAGTGGACGGCCATATCGTGCTGCTGTGCACCGGCTTCCATACGCGCAATTATCCGAGCCTGGATTCGGTCTGGAAAAACCCGCTCCTCACCGCCGAGGCGACCCGCTGGCTCTATGATCGCGGCTCGAAGATGCACGGCGTGGAAGGCCCTTCCACCGACAAGCCCACGGACAACATCTTCGCCCAGCACCGCCTGTGCCGCGACCTCGGGGTGAGCCATTGGGAATGGCTGGTGAACCTGGAGGAGTTGGTGGGCAAGGGCGAGTTCCAGTTCTTCGGCGCGCCGCTGAAGTTCAAGGGCGGCTCGGGCTCCCCAGTGCGCGCGTTCGCCATCCTCAACTGAGCGGGGCACAACGCCCCCTTTAATCGCAATATGCCCCCTCTCCCGCGTGCGGGGGAGGGTTGGGGAGGGGGCCGGCGAAGCCGGGATGGGGTGCTTCATTCCCCAGCGCCTCTTCCCCCTCCCTGGCCCTCCCCCGCAAGCGGGAGAGGGAGTCCTCGCCATACCCCGGAGAGCCCCATGTCCGCCGCATTCGACACCATGAGCGCGCTGGAGCTGCGCCGGCGCATCCGCACCCGCGATATCTCGCCCGTGGAGCTGACGCGGCGCGCGCTCGACAAGGCGCAGGCGACCCAGGGCACGCTGAACGCCTTCTTCGTGCTGATGGAGGACGAGGCCATGGCCGCCGCCCGCGTCGCCGAGGATGCGGTGATGAAAGGCGCGCCGCTCGGCCTGCTGCACGGCCTGCCGTTCTCCGCCAAGGATTTGATGGCGGTGAAGGGCCAGCGCTATGCCTCCGGCTCGCGCGCCATGGCGGACAATGTCGCGAGCGTGGATGCGCCCGCGGTGGAGCGCGCCAAGGCGGCCGGCGGCATCCTGATCGGCAAGACCACCACCAGCGAATTCGGCTGCAAGCCGGTGGGCGACAGCCCGCTGACCGGCATCACGCGCCACCCCTGGAATCTCGACAAGACGCCCGGCGGCTCCAGTGCCGGGGCGGCGTCTTCGGTGGCGGCGGGGATCACGCCGTTCGCCCTCGGTACCGACGGCGGCGGCTCGGTGCGCATTCCCTGCGCCTTCACCGGGCTTGCCGGCATCAAGGGACATTTCGGCCGCGTGCCGGTGTGGCCCACCTCCGCGACCCCGACGCTCGCCCATGTGGGCCCCATCGCCCGTTCCATGGAAGACGCGGCGCTGCTGTTCTCGGCCATCGCCGGGCCCGACCGGCGCGACCCGTTCGGCGTCGCCGGTCCGGTGCCGGACGTGATGGGCGCAACCCAGGCTTCGGTGGCGGGCATGCGCGTCGCCTACAGCCCGACGCTGGGCTATGCCCGGCCCGACCCCGAGGTGGTGGCGATCACCGATCGCGCGGCCAAGACCTTCGAAAGCTTGGGCTGCGAAGTCGATCTCGTGGAGAGCGTGTTCGATACCGATCCCGCCGATCTGTGGACGGCGGAATTCTATGCCGGCGTCGGCATTCGCCTGCGGTCCTTCCTGGAAAACCAGCGCGATTTGCTGGACCCGGCGGTGGCCGAGGTGCTGGCTCCCGCGCTCGCCCAGGAGATGCGCAGCTATTACACCAGCGTATTCGAGCGCTATGCTTTGCGCGAGAAGCTGCGCGCCTTCTTCGAGCGCTACGACATCCTGATCTCGCCGGTGCTGCCCGTGACCTCGCTGGACGCCGGCAAGAATATTCCCGACAGCCTGCCGGACCGCAATCTCGTGTCCTGGGTGTTCTACACCTATCCCTTCAACCTCACCGGCCAGCCGGCCGGGGCGGTGTGCGCGGGGATCGCCGACGACGGCATGCCGGTGGGGCTCCAGATCGTCGCCCGCGCCTATTGCGAGGAGGATGTGGTGCGCGCCGCCTGCGCCTATGCCCGCACACAGCCGGCCGGCTACAATGTGCGGGCCTTCGACGCCTGAGCGGGACGGCAGCTCAGGCAGTCGCCGGCGCCTCTTCTTCCCAGCGCACGGAAATCTCGATCAGATTGGCATCGGGATCGCGGATATAGACCGAGCGCAGCGGCATGGTCGCGCCGGTGCGCCGCACCGGGCCGGCGGCGATCGGCACCTCGCAGGCCGCGAGATGGGCGATCACCGCGTCGAGCGGCACCGCCGACAGCAGGCACAGGTCCACCGAACCGGGCGTCGGGTGCGCGGCGATGGCGACGATATCCTGCTTCGAACGCCCGTCCTGAAGATTGAATTTCTGCCCGCCGAACGCGAGCGCGATCCGGTTCTCGCCGAATACCTCTTTGCGCATGCCGAGAACGCGGGTGTAAAATTCAACGGTGCGGTCAATGTCCGCCACCGTCAGCACGATGTGGTCGATGGATGCGATCTGCACGCCTGGTCTCCGGCAGGTGTATTCGGGCGGCGGAGCGTAGAACAGGCCGGCGCGGGCCGCCAGCGCCATGGCTCAGAGCCTGATCCGATCAGGTTGAACCAACTTGATCGGTGAATCAGTCTCGAAACATTCGCTAGAGAACGCGTTATCCGATCCGCTTGCGATGCAAGCTGATCGGCGCGTGCTCTAGCGCCGGCTTCGGGTGGGCGCGCGCCCGCTGATGGAGCGCACGAGGCCGGTCTTCACGCTCGCCACATGCTCGCGCATCAGCATTTCCGCGCGATAGGCATCGCGCAGCAGGATGGCGTCATAGATGCGGTGATGGTCCTCGTGGCGGCGGCGCACCTCGAGATATTCGAACGAGACCACGTTGCGGTGGGAGGATTGCGGCACGCTCTGGCACATGCGGATCATGTCGCCCAGCATGCGGCAGCGCGAGGCGGCGTGGATGGTGTCGTGGAAGGCGAAATTGACCGCGCCATAGCCGATCCGGTCGGATTCCTCCAATTCCTCCTTGGCGAGAATGGCGTCGCCATCGGCGAGCGCCCCCTCGATCACCGCCCGCTCCGCGTCGGTCAGCCCGCGCTCGGCGGCGAGCCGGGTCGCGAGCGATTCCAGCATGGTGCGGATCTCATAGGCATCGACGATCTCGGAGGTGAGGAACCGGCGCACCGAATAGCCGCGGTTCGGGGCATATTCCAGCAGCCCTTCACTCGCGAGCGATTGCAGCGCCGAGCGTACGGGGGTGCGCGAAACTCCGAGCCGCTCGCTGAGGCGCACCTCGTGAAGCCGCGCGCCGGGCTCGAAATCTCCGGAGAGAATCGAGGCGCGAATCCGGTCGGCGACGGAGAGCGAGCGGGTCGGCGCACGCTCCGCGTCCGCGCCTTCGCCGAAAGAGTCCGGGGCGGTTTCGCCGAGCGCGTCGGAAACAATCGCTGACATGCCGGGTGGTCGCTCCTTTTGATCAGCCATAGCCGCCATACCCGAACCCACACGAGGATACAATCCAACCCACCCGCGAAGCCTGACTCCAGGGCGGAACCTGCCCCAGCTAGGACCGGGAAATGAACAGCTTCAAGCCTATATTGCGGGCAGAAGCGGGTGAATTTTTGAGCAAAAATTGTATACATTAATTATTGACGGTCATCAGATTGTACGCAATTTTTGAATTCTCCAGTCGCGCCAGGAAGGACTTCCGGCCCCATGTCCGCCCCCCTCGCCCCCGCAGGATCAGCCGCTCGCGCAGGCCGCGCTTCGTCCGCGCCGCCGGTCCGGGACGCGGCCCGCACGCCCTGTGGTGGAGACGGCGCATGAGGGTCCGCACCAGCCTCCCGCGCACCAAGGCCATGATCCTCGCGGGTCGCCCGATCCTGGCGGTCAATCCCGGCGGGGCGTCCCTGCCGGCGGTCGAGGCGCTCGCCGCCTGCGGCGCCGATTGCCTGTTCATCGATTGCGAGCGCACGGCGGTGTCGGTGGAAAGCGTGCCCATGCTCGCCCGCGCCGCCCAGGCGTGCGGCATGAGCGCGGTGGTGCGCTCGCCCTCCAAGGATCCCGCGATCCTCACCCGCTATTTCGATTGCGGCATCGACGGCCTGGTCCTGCCGCAGGTCGAAAGCGTGGAAGCCTGCGCCATGCTCCATGCCACGGCGCGCGCCGCCACCTGCGGCCGGGAAGCCGACCTGATGCTGATCGCCCAGATCGAGAGCGCGCAAAGCCATGCCCGGCTGGACGCCATCGCCGCCGCTCCCGGCATCGACCTGATCCTGGTGGGACCCAACGACCTCGCCCATTCCATGGGGTTCCTCGGCAATACGAGCCGCCCCGAACTGGTGGCCGCGGTGGACGACATCACCGCGCGCCTCGCCGCCGCCGGCCGCGCCTTCGGCCTGCCGGTGACCGAGCAGACCACCGCGCACTGGGTCGGGCGCGGCGCCACTTTCCTTTATGCGACGC
>NCHM01000766.1 GCA_002257205.1 Rhizobiales bacterium 24-66-13
GCATCGGCAAGGCCATCGCCAAGCGCATCGCCGCCTTTGGCCTGCCCATCGTCTATCACACCCGCCGGCCGCAGGCGGACGTGCCGTTCGCCCATTATCCCGACCTGCTGGCCATGGCGAAGGCGGTGGATACGCTGGTGCTCATCCTTCCCGGCGGCGCCGCGACCCGCAATCTCATCAATGCCGAGGTGCTGGCGGCGCTCGGGCCGAGCGGCATCCTGATCAATGTGGCGCGCGGCACCGTGGTGGACGAGCCGGCGCTGGTGGAGGCGCTGGCCAGCAAGACCATCCTGGCCGCCGGGCTCGACGTGTTCGTCGACGAACCCCATGTGCCGGAAGCGCTGTTCGCGCTGGAGAATGTGGTGCTGCTGCCGCACGTCGGCTCCGCCACCCATTTCACCCGCACCGCCATGGGGCAATTGGTGGTGGATAATCTGCTGTCCTGGCTCGACGGCAAGGGCCCCGTGACGCCGGTCGCCGAGACCCCCTGGCCGCGCGCCTGAAACGCATCGCCACCTGATCGACCCGCGCTGTCAGGGCGCGGGTCGTCACATTCTGTTTTCGCCCCATATGCTTTAGCGTGACGCTTTCGTGGTGAGACGGAATCGGATCATCTTGTCTGCGCCGTTGCGCTGATCGCCCCTGCCCTTGCGCATGCCCCTGCCCTTGCGCAAGCCCCCGCCTTCGCGCAGACGCCCGCCGCTGCCGCCGCGCAGGCACAGTCGCCGGCCCAGTTCGATAAGCTCGCCCAGGCCGGTGGCACAGGTTCGGCGTCGCAGAAGCCGGCCGCCAGACCCCAGGCGCCCACCAAGCCGGCGGCGGGTGGGAAATCCGATCCCGCCAAGGTCGACCCCGCGAAGGCCGATGCCGGCAAGGATGCCGGCAAGGTCGATCCCGTATTACGCGCGCAGGCGGAACAGGCGGCCGGCGCGTTCGTGCTCAGCAGCGCTGACGACCAGCGCAAATGCCCGCTCACCCTGAAAACCGAATCCGCGGCCAACGGCTTCGCCCTGGTCTTCGATGCCGGCGCCTGCACCGGCATCGGCTTCATGCAGCAGGTGGTGGCCTGGACGCCCGATTCGTCCGGGGCGATCCGCCTGATGAACGCGCAGGGCCGGCTGGTGGTGGAGTTCGGCCAAGCGACAGCGGGCAATTACGAGGCGCTGCGGGAGGGCGACGGCGTCTATTTCCTCGCCAGCCCGGCGGCGAGCGCCGATGCGACGGCGGTGCGCGTGGA
>NCHM01000287.1 GCA_002257205.1 Rhizobiales bacterium 24-66-13
CACGGGCGTGTTCTATGTCACCAAGAAGAACTCCCGCACCAAGACCGACAAGCTGGTGCTGAAGAAGTATGACCCGGTGGCGAAGAAGCACGTCGAGTTCCGCGAGACGAAGATCAAGTGATCTGACCTGTTCATCGTGACTGACCAGGGCGCCTCTCGGGGCGCCCTTTTCTTTTGAAGAATCTCATGACGAACAGCAGCGGCCCCGCGTGCCGCTGCGGGATCGCCGAAGCCGCTCATCCGCTCCCAGGCACAACGCGGGAGCCAATGCCCGCGTCCGCCTCTGCCGGAGCGCCCTTAATGATCCGGCGTCTCTGCGTGCGGGTGGATCGATAGGCAAACCGCGAGTCCGTCCGGAATCGGCAGGTTCGCGGCATGGCGGAGCTTATGGGCCAGGAGCTTCGGCAACAGGTGGGTGTGCGGGCCTTCGGGACTGGTGCCATCGGGCGGCGGGATCGGCTGGAACACCTCGATGCGGCCGAGGGCCGATAGGAAGACACGATGTGACTCACTGGCGGCGATTTGCCCCAGCAGGTCAGGGCGCGCGAACAACGTCGCGCCTTCGGCCGCGCGCAAGGCGGCGATGAGATCGGCGTCCGTGATGCGGATCAGGGCATCCAGCGTTGGCGTGCCGAGGCCGAGATCGAACACTTCGCCCGCGCGGTCCTCCGGGCGGATCGCCTGCGCGTCCGGACCGAGAGCGGTGAGGACCGCACGGGTGGCAAGTTGCGCCTGATCTTGCGGCAAGCAGAGTGCGACTCCCGGCCGGCGCCGCTCCGCGTGCCTGGAGGGCGTCTCATAGGTGATCACCTGCATGGCGGGATGGGCATCAAGGCGCAGGGCGCCGCGCGCGGTGGAGAGTTCAAGCCGACTCGGCTGGCGATCAATGGCGGTGGCTTCATCCGCGTCGCGCATGAACTCGGCCACGGCACCGAATACGCCGAGGCTCCAGCCGCATGTCGCGTCGCGCGCGTGCCGCTCCGCAAGGTCAAGCGCGTCAATCGTCACGGGCAGGGCTCCCTTTGTCGGTCCGGAATGGATTAAGGCCACGCCGCCGCCCTTGCCGCCGCCCTCGACGACGCCTGAGACTTCAGCGCGGCGGGAGGTCCGACGGCGAGAGATGCCACTTGAAGACCATTGCGATGCGGGTCAAGGGGCATGCTTAAGGGCCCGGCCGAGAGCCTGCGGCAGCGATACCGTTCTGCGCCCCGCGTTCAAATTGTGCCGGCCTATTCCGGGATCGGCAGCCCGCGGGCAATGGGGAACGATCGCTCTGGGCTTTCGCCAGGTCGCAGCGTGATAGGGATGCCGAAGATAATATGCCGGCAAACCAATAGAAGTACATCGACCTTGTACTTTGCGCCTCAACTGGTGCATTCATGTGCGATACCGACGGTATATTTATGTATTTACAAAAAAAGGATGAAATGATTCGGTCACTACTTCATATATTATCATGGTAAAATGTCGCAAATGGCCGACAAATCGCGATCCTTAAAGGGCGTTTTCTCCACATGAGCGTGCCGATTGAGGGATCTATCGAGGACCATCATAAATTCGGCCATTGTGAACTAAGTTCAGCTTGAACATGACAGGCAGATGAGAAAGCCTGACCTGCGAAATACCCTGGGTCTCGCGGGGCGCGAGGGACCGTGGGCGTGAAGAAGGATGTGTGATGACAACGGGAACGACGACCGCGATCAATTGGGCCTGGGGCACGAACACCGTTCTGGCCTTCAATCCCGCCACCGACGTGCTGGATTTCGGCTGGTTTCAGGCCGATCAGTTCACGGTGACGGAGGTGAACGGTTCCGTCGTCATTTCCATTCCTTCGAATAACGAGACCTACACGCTGGAAGGCGTTCAGCTGTCTCAGCTGACGATGGCGAACATCACCGCCAAGGATTCCACCGCGCTCGCGGAATGGACCACGGCCCTCGCGACCACGGGCACCGGCGGTGGTACCGAGACGGGCGGTGGAACGGGCGAGGGTGGTGGCACCGGAACCGGAGGAGGTACTGGCGGGAGCGCGGAAGGCACCGTGTACGCCGTCTCGCTCGGCGGGGCGGACATCACTGGCTTCGACATCACCAAGGACAAGATCGACACGGGTGCGAACACGATCCACGCCTTCATCATCGTGGACACGCCTGATGGCGTCGGGTTCATGAACCCCTGGAACGGCGATATGCAGATCATCAAGGGCGTCGCCCTCGCCGATCTGACCATCGACAATTTCAGCTATATCGAGAACGCCCATCTGCGCGAGGCGGTGAGCGGCGCGCTGGCCTGGGAACAGGGGATCACGCCGGAGCCGCATACGGTCTATGCGCGCTCCCATGAAGTCGGGCAGGTGGACAAGGTCGCCTTCGATCCCGCGACCGACGTGGTGAGCTTCAAATATTTCGCGAGCCGCGAGCGGCTCTCCATGACCGACAGCAGCGAAGGCGTGGTGATCGCCGATGGCGCGACCGGCGAAAAGCTTGTGCTCCTCGGCGTGACCATCGCCGAACTCTCGTCCAAGAATTTTGAATTCACCTTCACCGAGGTCCGCGAGGACCATCTGGACAATCAACTCGGCATCACTGTGCCGGATTCCCAGATCATCGATTTCGACATCGCGATCGCCGGTGGCGGTACGGTCACGGGCGGAAGTGGCTCCACAGCAGGTGGCGGCACCGGCGGCACGGGTGGGGACTCGGGTGGCGGCACCGGCACCGGCGGCGAAACTGGCACGGGCGGGGAGACCGGCTCCGGCCATGTTGGCGACGGCGCGGCCACGGTCACCACCATCACCTGGGCCTGGGGCACCAACACGGTGCTGAATTTCGACACGGCCTTGGACAAGCTGGATTTCGGCTGGTTCTCCGCCGACAATTTCACCGTCGCCGAAGTCGCGGGGTCGGTGGTCATCTCCATTCCGAGCAATAACCAGACCTATACCCTCACGGGCGTTACGCTCGCCGACCTGAGCCTGGCCAACATCGTCGCCAAGGACGCTTCGGCCGTCAGCGAGTGGACCGATGCGCTGTCCGGCACCACCGGATCCGGCGGCACCGGAACGGGTGGAACAGGTGGAACAGGGACCGGCGGCACCGGTTCTGGAGGCACGGGAAATTCCGGCACCGGCGATTCTGGCACCGGCGGCACGGGTTCGGGCGATACCGGATCTGGCGGCACCGGTACCGGCGGCGACACCACCATCTATGCCGACCCCTGGTCCGCCACCAAGGTCTATAATGGCGGCGATCTCGCGAGCGAGAACGGCATCGTCTACAAGGCCAGCTGGTGGACACAGGGCAGCGATCCCGCCACCAACCACGGCACCGAAGGCAGCGGCGAAGTGTGGACCTTCGTCGGCTATCTGGACAGCACACCCGTGGTTCCGAACGCACCCGAGGACCTGTTCGCGGCAAGCACCACCGACACCTCGACCGTGCTGGTTTGGGACGCGGCAACTGTCTCCGGCGTCGGAACGGTGACGGGCTACAGCATCTACATGAACGGGGTGCTCATCGCGACCACCGCGGACACCCATTACAAGGTCGCCGACCTGGACGCCTCCACCAGCTATGACTTCACCGTGGTGGCGATCGACGAGGCTGGAACCTCGTCCGCGACAAGCCCGCTCCATGTGACGACCGGGCTGGCCGGCAGCTCCGACGCTCTCGACCAGGATTTCTCGCCCTATGTGGACATGTCCCTGAGCACCAGCCAGGATCTGCTCGCCATTGCCAAGAATTCCGGCGTGCTCGATTTCACGCTGGCCTTCATGCTCAGCTCCGGCACCGACCAGATCGGCTGGCAGGGCACTGGGACCATTGAGAACGATACGCTCTGGAATGGCTCCACCATGCTCGCGCAGATCGAGTCGATCCAGGCGGCCGGCGGGAACATCACCATCTCGTTCGGCGGCGCCAACGGCCAGGAAGCCGCGCTCACCGCCAGCAGCGCAGCCAAGCTGACGGCGGAATATCAGTCCGTTATCGACCGCTATCACGTGAACTCCCTCGATTTCGATATCGAGGGCGCGGCTGTCACCAATACGGCCGCCAATCATCTGCGCGACCAGGCGCTGGTGGCGCTCGACCAGGCGAACCCGGATCTCACGATCTCCTTCACCTTGCCGGTGCTGCCCACCGGCCTCACGCAGGATGGAATCAACCTGCTGAAGCAGGCCGCCGCCGACGGTGTGCACATCGACGTGGTGAACATCATGGCGATGGATTACGGCGCTTCGGTCGACAGCGGGGACATGGGCAAGGATGCGATTTCCGCCGCGATTGCCACGCTCGCCCAGTTGAAGGAAATCGGCATCGACGCCAAGCTCGGCATCACGCCGATGATCGGCATCAATGACGTGAGCAGCGAGGTGTTCACGCTCCAGGATGCGCAGGAATTGCTGGATTATGCGGACGGCAATCCGGATATCGCCCGCCTCGCCATGTGGTCGCTCGGCCGCGACAATGGCAGCACGGTCGGCGTGGTCTCTCCGCTCGGCAGCGGCGTGGAGCAGACCGCTTATGAATTCAGCCACATCTTCGGCAATTTCTGAGCCGGTATAGTGCCCCGCACCCGCTGCCATGCCGCAGCGGGTGCCTTTTCACCCCGTGGCATGTCGGCTAGATTTCGGCCCAAACGGGGATACAAAATGCCGAAAACTGTAAAGCTTCCGGGTGGTGAGACCGTCCCGGCCATCGGACAGGGCACCTGGTTCATGGGCGAGCAGGCAGCCCGGCGCGCGCAGGAGATCGAATCCCTGCGCCTTGGCGTCGACCTCGGCGCAACTCTCATCGACACCGCGGAAATGTATGGCGACGGCCGCACCGAGGACATGCTCGGCGAGGCGCTTCAAGGCTACCGGGACAAGGTGTTCCTGGTGTCCAAGGTCTATCCCCACAATGCCAGCCGGCGCGGCGCGGTCGAGGCGTGCGAACGCAGCCTCAAGCGCATGCGCACGGATCGCATCGATCTCTATCTGTTGCACTGGCGCGGCAGCCATCCCTTTGAGGACACTGTCGCCGCGTTCGAGGCGCTCCAGGCGGCGGGCAAAGTCCGCCATTGGGGGGTGAGCAATCTCGATACCGACGACATGGAGGAGTTGCTCGAACAGGGCGGCGGTGCCTGCGCGGTGGATCAGGTGCTCTACAACCCCACGCGCCGTGGTGCGGAATATGATCTGTTTCCATATCTGGCAGAGCACAAAATCCCGATCATGGCCTATAGCCCCATCGAGCAGGCGCGGCTGCCTCGCTCGGGCGCGCTCGGTGTGGTGGCGCGCAAGCATGGGGTCGATCCCTACCAGATCGCGCTCGCCTGGGTGATCCGCCGCCCGGATGTAATCGCCATTCCCAAGGCCGGAACGCCGGATCATGTGCGGGCCAATATCGCTTCCGCCGACATCGTGCTGGATGCCGAGGATCTGGCCGCCATCGACGCGGAATTCCGCCCGCCCACCCGCAAGCGCGGCCTGGAAATGCTCTGAGGCGCGGGCGTTACGGCAGAGCGCGGGCGATCAGGACCGCGTCGATGTCGGGAATATCGCGCTTGAGTTGCCCTTCCATCCGGGCAAGCACATGGGAGACATCTTCCATGGTCCGGTTCGGGGCGAA
>NCHM01000288.1 GCA_002257205.1 Rhizobiales bacterium 24-66-13
TGGGCGGTGTCGGCGACCGCAGCGGCGCCCGCCAGAAGCGCCGGCGTATTCATGTTGAACGGGCCGCGCACGCGGTTCATGGCATCGAGCACCGCCGCCTGCCCCACCGCCCAGCCGACCCGCAGGGCCGCAAGCCCGTGGATCTTGGAGAAGGTGCGGGTCATGATGACGTTCTCGGCGGTCAGCGCGAGTTCGAGCCCGGTCTCGTAATCATTGCGGCGGACGTATTCCGCATAGGCGGCGTCCAGCACCAGCAGCACATTGCCCGGCAGGCCGGCATGCAGGCGGCGCACTTCCTCGAACGGCAGATAGGTGCCGGTGGGATTGTTGGGATTGGCCAGGAACACCACGCGGGTGCGCGGCGTCACGGCCGCGAGAATGGCGTCCACGCTCGCGGTATGGTCGCGTTCCGGCGCCACAACCGGCCGGCCGCCCGCCGCCAGCGTGGCGATGGGATAGACCAGGAAGCCATACTGGCTATAGATCGCCTCGTCGCCCGGCCCGATATAGGTGTTGGCGATCATGCTCAGCAATTCGTCCGAGCCAGCGCCGCAGATGATGCGGTCGGGGTCAATGCCGAACGTGCGGCCGATCGCCCGGCGCAGCACGCCGGCGGTGCCGTCGGGATAATCCTGCAGATGCGCGCCGGCTTCCGCGAATGCCTTCAGCGCCTGCGGGCTCGGACCCACGGGCGTCTCGTTGGACGAGAGCTTGAACACCTTCTCGACGCCGTGCGCATGGCTCTTGCCCGGCACATAGGCGCGGATGTCGAGCACGCCGGGGCGCGGCTCGGGGCGGACGGGAAGACGGGGGCTTTGCGCGGGGGTGGACATACTCGACTCCACAGGTCACGAACGGCGGGTGCCGTCCGCGCCAAGACGATAGGGGGCGGCGTGGCTGCCCACGGGGGCGACGGAACCGACCTGCGCGCCGGCCTGCCGCAGGGCGTCCAGCGCCGCGTCGCGGGTGCCGGCGGGCACGCTCAGCAGCACGGCGGCCTGGCCGGGCACGCGATCGGCGGCGACCAGCATGTCGCCCTGCCCGCCCAGCGCGCCGGCGGCCCGTGCGTTCCAGCCGGACAGATGCAGGCTCCAGGTCTGCACCTCGGTCACGGCCGCATCATTGATGGGATGGGAGACCACGAACACCGGCAGGCCGGCGGGATGGTCCGCCCGCTCCACGAACGGCAGGCGCGCGATGATCTTCGGCGCATGGTCGCCTTCGAGCGCGGTCCACCAGGCATCCCCGCCGGACAAAGCGGAGGCCGGCAGCAGGCCCAAGTCGCCCTTGGACGCCACCACCGATTCAATCACGCCGCGCGGGCCCATATGGGTCACGAACGGCGTCGTGAAGCCGAAATGGAATCTTGCGCTGTCGCGCATCTGCGGCTCGCCCACCGAAAGGTCGGCATGCACCGCATAAGGCGCCTGGACATAGGTGAAGGTGGAGATGATGACGCGCCAGATGCTCTCGACCGTGTCGAGCGGCAGCAGGCCGGCGTGCCGGTCCACGAGGCGGCGCATCATGGCGGCCTCGCGGGCGGGGCGGAACGCCGAGCCTTCGCTCTGGCTGCGCTTCACCGCGACGAGGCGATCGATGATCTCGCCGCGCTCCATCAGGAGGCGGTGCATGGTCTCATCGATACGGTCGATCTCGGCGCGCAGGTCGGCGAGAACGGGAGGGGGAGCTGAGGAATTCATGGGGCTCACAATCGGGCTGATCCTCTACCCCCAGAACGCGGCAAGATCAAAAGCTATGTTGCGCCGGGCCTATTGCCCCTTGCCGAGCACCATGGTGGAGGCGGTGCGCAGGATGATCCATAGGTCGGTCTTGAACCAGTCCAGCGGGTCCAGCAACCGCATGGCATAGGCATGGTCATACGACACCTTGGAGCGCACGTCCTCGATGGAGGCGTCATAGCCCTGGTTCACCTGGGCAAGGCCGGTGATGCCCGGCTTCAGGCCGAAGGTGCGCTCGGTATAGAAGGGGATCTCGGTTTCCAGCTTGGCGAAGAAGGCCGGGCGCTCGGGGCGCGGGCCCACGATCGACATCTCGCCCTTCAGCACATTGAGCGCCTGCGGCAGCTCGTCGATGCGGGTCTTGCGCATGAAGCGGCCGACCGGCGTGACGCGCGGATCGTTGACGGTAGCCCAGACCGCGCCGGTGCGCGCTTCCGCATCCACATACATGGTGCGGAACTTATAGAGATAGAACAGGCGGGTGCGGGTGGGCGTCGCCTCGCCGACACGCAGCTGGCGATAGAGCACCGGCCCGCGCGAGGTCAGCTTGATCGCCAGCGCCACCGGCAGGAACACCAGCGCGAGCACCGCCGTCGCGACCAGGCCCACGGCGACATCGAACGCGCGCTTTCCCAGCCGCACCATGGGATGGGTGAAATCCTCGTCGAAACTCACGGCTGCGCTCCCCCGGCCCGATGCCAGCGTCCCTTGTCCCGTCCGGCGATCTGGCGCATGCCCCCTACCAGCCCCGCCGCGTGCCCTTCCACGAAATAGGCCGCGAACCGCGCCGCGCGGGGAAGATTGCCGCGATGCGTCATGGCGACGCCCGCTAGCAGATAGAAGGCGATCTGGCCGGCAAGCAGCAGCTGGTACAGCGCAATGCCCGCGAAGGCGAGCGCCAGATTGCTCAGGAACGCCACCACCAGCAGCACCGGCACCAGCGCCCGCAGCGCCTTGCCGGACAGGAACACGAAGGCAAGCCCCGGACGGCGCGGGTCCGCGAGCCGCCACAGGCGCACCGCCTGCTGGACATTGCCCGAGGAAATGCGCACCCGGCGCCGGAATTCCTGGCTACGCCGGCTGCGCTCCTCCTCGGTGGCGATGATCGTCACATCATAGACCGCGCGCGCGCCGCCGGCGACGATGGCCATGGGCAGCACCACGTCGTCATTGATGGTGTCCCCCGGCAAGGGCGCCCACAGGGCGTGGCGGAACAGATAGAAGGCGCCGTGCACGCCGAACGGCGCGCTGAGCGCGGCCTCGTCGGCCTTGATGGCGGTCTGATAGGCCCAATAGCTTGCCTCCCCGGCGCTGCCCGCCTCTTTCAGGGCATAGGTGCCCGCCACCACCCCCACCTCGGGCCGCGAGAAATGCGCGGCGGCGCGCATCAGGGCATCGGCGGACAGGGTGGCCGAGGCATCGGACAGCGCCACGATGCCGCCGGGGATGGACGCGATCACCGCGTTCAGCACCGCGACCTTGCCGCGATTGACCGGGAAGGCGCGCACCTCCGCGCTCAGGCCCGCGCAGTCGCGCGATGCCAGCGCGGCGCGGGCAAGGTCAGCCGTGCCGTCGGTGCAGCCGTCGCAGGCGACGATCACATGCAGGCGGTCGCGCGGATAGGCGAGGCGCGCGCAGTCGCGCAGCTTCAGGGCGATGAAGGCGGCCTCTTGATAGGCCGGAATGACCAGCGTGACGACGGGCAGCGCGCCAGCGTCGGGGACCGGCGGAACCGGCAGCCCCGGGCGCAGGCGCGCCAGCAGGCGCAGCGCCACGGGATAGAGGGCATGGTGATAGACCACGGCCGCGACACTCGCCCAGAACAGGATCTGGAGCATCAGCATGGTGGGCGCCCGGCCATGAGATCGCGATAGGCGTCGAGCATCCGGTCCCAGGAGAAACGGGCGCTCACGAAAGCGCGCGGCGGGACCGGCGGGACGGCGGCCAGCGAGGCCCGGAGCGCGGCGGCCAGCGCCGTGGGATCTTCCGGCGGCACCAGCCGGCCGGAGGCCGGGCACACCGCCTCGCGCAAGGAGCCCACATCGCTCGCCACCACCGGTATGTCGCAGGCCTGCGCCTCGATCACCGATAGGGGCAGGCCCTCGTTGCGGGAGGGCAGGCAGAACAGGTCGAGGGCGGGGAGAACCTGCGGCATGTCGCCACGATGCCCCAGGAAATGAACGCGTTCGGCGACGCCGAGCTGGTCCGCGAGCTGGCGCAGGGTGTCGCGCGCGCTGCCCTCGCCGATCAACGCCAATCGGGCATGCGGAACCTCCACCATGGCGCGCAGCAGCACGTCGTGGCCCTTCACCGGCTCCAGCCGGCCCGCCGCCCCGACGAGCGGTCCCTCGGCCGGAAGCCCGAGCGCGGCCCGCGCCGCGGCCCGGGGGGCGGGCTGAAAGCGCTCGGTGTCCACGGCATTGGCGATCACCCGCACCGCGGCGCCGGGCATGACGGTGCGCGACACCGCGGCCACGGCCTGCGACACCGCCACCACCTGCGGCCGCACGATGCGCGCGAGGGCGGCAGTGAGGGTGCGTTGACGCGGCGCATCATAATGCCAGGAATCATGCTCCACATAGGAAAGGACCGGCACCCCCGCCAGCCGCGCGGCCAGGCCGCCATAGAGCAGCGGGCCGATATGGTGCACCAGGACCGCGCGCGGCTTCAGCGCCCTCAGGCGCGCGGCGAGCGAGACGACGAGGCCGGGGCGCAGGCCGGGCGCCTTGGCGAACCCCTCCACCGGCCCCGCGTGCGCCAAAGCGGACCAGGCGCCGACAAGGCTCTGCGTGTCACCGTCCAGGCTAAAGATGGGGTTGGTTCCGGGCAGGCGGCGCGCCAGTTCCAGCGCCAACACCTCAATACCGCCCGGGGCAAGACGTTGGACGATCTGCACCAGTCCAGCGGACACGAATCCCCCTGCCGTCGGCCCATTGTTCACCACTCATTAAGGTAAATTGTTCCTTGTTGCGAGGGACCGATGCTGCGACACAACATGCTCGATTCGTACGGCAGGGGACGGTGTGCGCTAGCGCCCATCGGCACGGCGAAACGAGCGTTCGCGGCACCGTGGAAGACCAACCGGGTGGGCACTCAATGTCAAAGTTGGTTCAGATCGTCGAGGACATGGACGCCGCGTCCATGGCTAAGCTCAAGCCTGTATTCGAGGAGCTCGGAACCGCGACGGATGACGTCACGCTGGATCTGAGCGCGGTGGATTTCATCGATTCCTCGGGGATCGGCGGCATCGTCTATCTCTACAAGCGCCTGCGCATCGCCGGCCGCACGCTGCGCCTGCGAGGCGCCAACGGCCAGCCGAGGCGCCTCATCAACCACCTGCGGCTCGCAGATCTGACGGAAGAGAGCTGCCCCTCATGAGGCTTGCGCACGATCCAATCGTGCTCGTGATGGTCGCTGGCCTGCTCACGTCGGCCTGCGACACGGTCAGCCATGTGCCCTGGCCCCCCAAGGGCGGCGGGGGCATGGCGGAACGTCGCCCGTCCGAGGATCCGCGGATCGACGCGTTGCAACGACGGCTGATGGTGCTGACCGAGCGCAACGCGCGCACGTATGCGGCGGCGGACTATGCCGACGCGGAAATGATGCTCATCACGCTGCGCCGGCTCTCGGAAGGCGGCCTGCCGGAGGATGCGGAAATCCAGATGGCCCGCCTGAAGCGCAAGCTCGTCCAGATCGAGCACGCTCTCGCGCGGCCAAAAGGCGAGCGGGCGCCGTGACATGCGACGCCCCTGTGCGCCCCTCGCCGGTTCTGGCGCCCTGGCCCTCGCCTGGTTCTGCGCCGCGCTGATCGCGCTCGCGCTGGGCCTGTGCGGGCCGGCGCGCGCCCAGTCCGCCGGCGCGGGCGAGGAGGTC
>NCHM01000289.1 GCA_002257205.1 Rhizobiales bacterium 24-66-13
CCCGCCACCAGCCCGCCGGCGAAGATTTGCAGCAGCACCAGCGCGAGCAGAAGGAGCGATCCGGTCCGCAGCGGCGCCGGCACCTTCTCCTTCCCCGCGCCCGTGAGGCTGCGCGCCACCGCGATGATGGCGGAAAGGATGAAGCAGGCGAGGGTGAGATGCACCGCCAGCCGGTATTGACTCACCGAGGTACGGGCGGAAAGGCCGGAGGCCACCATCCACCAACCCACCGCGCCCTGGAGGCCGCCGAGCACGAACAGGCCGAGGCATTTGGCGAGCAGCGGGCCGCGCAGCACGCCGCGAACGGCGAAATAAAGGAACGGGAGCAGGAAGGCGAAGCCGATCAACCGGCCCAGCAGGCGATGGCCCCATTCCCACCAGAAGATCCGCTTGAAGCCCTCCAGCCCCATGCCCTTGTTGAGGATCTCATATTGGGGGATGGCCTTGTACTTCTCGAACTCCGCCTGCCAGTCGGCTTGCGAGAGCGGGGGCAGGGCGCCGGTGACCGGCTTCCATTCGGTGATCGAGAGGCCGGATTCGGTGAGGCGCGTAGCGCCGCCCACGACGATCATCAGGACGATCAGCGCGGCGACCGCATAAAGCCACAGGCGAACCGCCCGATATCCATGGCCGGCCGAGGCATCGGCGGAAACGATCGCGCTGCGACCCTGCGGCATCTGAACCTGCTCCAGAATATGGCCCTCCCCGAGGATCCGATATACAGCGGCTCACGCGGGTGCAAGACGGCGCGGCGTCGCTGCCGCTACGGAGCGGGTGGCGCCCATGGGCGATCTGCACGGGCGGCCTGCACGCGGGACAATAGAGGAGGGCGCGATGCCCATGCGTTTGCGCAAGTTCATCGGCACCATTCTGATGCTGATCCTGGTGGTGGTGTGGGCGCTCGGGGCCATGGCGATCGCGCAAGGACGCGTCACCGAGCTGCCCTGGGCGTGGCAGACCGTGTCCTACGTGCTGCTGGGATCGCTCTGGATCGTGCCCGCTGCCTTCCTCATTCGCTGGATGGAGCGGCCCGACAAGAAGCCATGATGCCGACTAAACACTTGCGATTCGCGTAATGTCTGACTTTGAAATATCGCGATAACTTATTGTTTTTAATCACGATATTCTACTTGTCAGAAGTCAGATTCTACTGGAACTTCAAGCGGCGGGTGCGAGGTGGCGCGGAGCCGGCTCACGTCTCGGCCGCACCGGGTCCGCCTCCAGTGCCGGCAGCGCGGGCGCCGAGGCCGGGGCGTCGCTGTCCGCAAGGCGCAGCATCACCACGTCGTTGAAGCCGGTGGCCGCGAGTGCGGCATAGGCCTCCACGCCCGAGCCGACGGGCGCGCCCATGTCCTCGATGCACACCAGCAGCGGCTGAAGCGCGGCGAGGCCGGACGCGGCCACCAGATGGGGCGCGGCGGGGGCGGCGACGATCACGCAATCATAGGTCTGGCGCAGCGCGCGCAGGATAAGCGCCAGGCGATCAGCGGTCGCGACGCCGGCACCGCCCCGCGCGCCGCGACCGGGCGGGATGATATGGGCGCGCGACACCAAATCGCGGTGGATGGTTTCGCCGAAGCCGGCGACGCCGAACAGCATCTCGTCCACGCCGGCCGCCCAGGGATCGGCAACCAGGCCCCTCAGTTCCGGCGCGTCGCCGTCGAGAGCGACCAGCGCCACCCGCGCGTCGCCCAGCGAGAGCGCGCGCGCCAAGGCCACCGCGCACGCGGCGGAGCGGGCGAACGGCGTATCGGCGGTGAGCACCACGAGGTGCCCGGCATCGGCGGGCCGCGCGCACAATTCCTCCAGCACCTGGAGCAGCCGCGCCAGCGCCTCGTCCTGGCTCATGCCCCGGCCGTGGCCGGCATCCATCCAGGCGACGCTGCGCCCGTCTGTGAGCTGGACCGGAAGACGCGCGCTCTCCTCGTCATCGATCACCAGCCGGGCCGGCCGGCCGAACCGCAGCACGATGAAGCCAAGCGCAAAGGTCGCCAGCGCCAGCAGGATCAGGCGCAGGGGCGCGGGAACATCGGGCATCACCGGGGCCATTGCGGCGGCGGCGGTGCGCATCGGCGGCGTCGCCGCGTGGGCCGCTGCCGGGCCGTCCGGGTCGGCGCGCACTTCGGCATCGAGCGCGAGGAAGGCGTCGGCATAGGCCTGGACCACCCGCGCAGCGAGCATCGGCCGCGTGGCGGTGAAGGATAGCTCCAGCACCCGCCCGCCGAAGCGCGGGGTGACGGCGAGGCCGGAGACCAGCGTCGCACCACCGATATCGGCGGGCGCGCGCGGCGTATCGGCGGCCAGCCAGCGTGACAGCGAGAAGTTGCGATTCGCGCCCGCGAGCGCGGCGCGGTCCGCCGGATCGAGACGCGCGAACACATCCTGCGCCATCTCGCGGGCGCCGAGCACCTGCGCCACCCCGCGGACGCTGGCGGTCGGCGGCTGGGAGGCGACATCGAACGACAAGGAAGCGATGGCGGTATAACGCAAGGGCAGAAGCAGGAGCGCCGCCGCGAGGAGCAAGGCAAGTGCGGCGCACACCCGCACGCGACGCATTCGAACCCGCAGCCCTTCGGCGTGCGGATCAAAGAGCGTTTCGCGGCCCAGGCTGTCGGTCATCGCGCCGTCCCTCGCCGCCGGCATCATGCCGGCCAGGACAATAGGAAAGCCCTTTATGGTTTAGGGAACGTAAAGGACGCGATCAATTCGCCCTCAACGGTCCTCCCACTGGGGCGCGCGCTTGTCGAGCACGGCCGAAATGCCCTCTTCCGCATCGCGCGCGAGCATGTTGGTGGTCATCACCTGCGAGGCGAAGGCATAGGCATTGTCCAGCGTCATTTCCGACTGGGCATAGAAGGCGGCCTTGCCCAGTTTCACCGGCACCTGCGATTTCGCGGCGATACGCAGGGCAAGGTCGCGCGCGGCGGGCACCGCCTCGCCATCGGCCACCACCCGGTTCACCAGGCCCATGCGATGGGCGTCCTCCGCCTCCACCCACTCGCCCAGCAGCAGCATTTCGAGCGCGTGCTTGCGCGAGACGGTGCGCGAAAGGGCGACCATGGGGGTGTGGCAGAACAGGCCGATGTTGACGCCCGGCGTGCAGAAGCGCGCCTTGGCGCCGGCCACCGCGAGATCGCAGCTCGCGACCAATTGGCATCCGGCCGCGGTCGCCATGCCATCCACAGCCGCGATCACCGGCTGGGGCAGGCGGACGATGGCGGTCATCAGGGCGGCGCAGCGGCGCATCACCATGTCATAATAATGCCGGCCGCGATCCTCGTCGCCGCGATGGGCCTGAAGCTCCTTGAGGTCGTGCCCGGCGGAGAACACCGGGCCGTTCGCGCTCAGCACCACGGCGCGCACCGCCGGATCCACCGAAATGTCGGTCAGCGTCTCGGACAGCGCCGTCATCATGGCTTCGGAAAGGCTGTTGCGGCGTGCGGGGCGGTTGAGCGTGACCAGCGCAACGCCGTCCGCATCGCTGCGCAGCACCGCCGGTTCGGCCGGAGTCTCGACAGCGGCGGCAACGGGGGATGCGGCAGAAGACATGGGATCTCCCTCGCGCGCGTCGCGCGCTTTGTTGTTGGCGCACCCTACTCTATGCAGGTTGCGGGTGTGAAGCGCGATGCGGGGAGAAGACCATGGGGGACGGGCAGGTGCGGATGTCGCCGCAGGAGCTGGAAGCGTTTCTGCATGAGGAATTCCCCCAGGCGTTCGGCCCCGGCAAGGCGCACAAGGTGATCTCCACCGGCATCATGACGGCGACGGTGCAGCTCGATGCCGGGGACGATCATCTGCGTCCCGGCGGCACGGTTTCCGGCCCGTCCCTGATGGCGCTGTCCGATGTCGCGGTCTATGCCGCGCTGCTGGCGCAGATCGGCCCGGTGGCGCTTGCGGTGACCACAAACCTCTCCATCAATTTCCTGCGCAAGCCGGCGCCGGGGCCGATTCTCGCCGATGCGCGCATCATCAAGCTGGGCAAGCGCCTGGCGGTGGGCGATGTCGCGCTCCACAGCCCCGGCAGCGCGGACCTGGTCGCCCATTGCGTAGCGACTTATTCCATTCCGGCGAAATAAGCCCGGCAAACGCCCGCCCGCCGGAAAGGCCGCTTCCGCAACGTCGCGCCCTGATCCGGATCAATGCGCTTTCCCCCTCCGCCCCGCACGGTGCGCACGAGGGGGAACGCCATGGGAAAATCCATCCTCATCATACAGGGGCATCCCGATCCGCACGGCGGACACCTGTGCCATGCGCTCGCGGAGGCCTATGCGTGCGGCGCGCGCGCCGGCGGCCATAGCGTCGAGCGGGTGGAGGTGGCGACGCTCGATTTCACGCTGATGCGCACCCAGGCGGATTTCGAGACCGGCACCATGCCGCACGACCTGCTGCCCGCCCGCGACGCCTTGCTGGCGGCGAACCACGTGGTGTTGCTGTTTCCCCTCTGGCTCGGGACCATGCCGGCCTTGCTGAAGGCGTTCCTGGAGCAATTGATGCGCCCCGGCTTCGCCTTCATCCAGGCCGGGCCGGGCTTTCCCCACAAGTTGCTCGGCGGGCGCTCGGCGCGGGTGATCGTGACCATGGGCATGCCGGCGCTGATCTATCGCTGGTATTTCTTCGCCCATGGCGTGCTCGGGCTGGAACGCAACATCCTGGATTTCGTCGGCATCACCCCGGTGCGCCACAGCCTCTTCGGCTTGGTGGATGCGGCAACTCCGAAAGAGCGCGCCCGCTGGCTCCGCCAGGTCGAGGCGCTCGGACGGGATGCGCGCTGAACGAAGGGAGCGGGGTTTATCGCGCCGGAAAAGAGGCTTGAAATGTGGTGCTATGACACCATTTTAATAAGCAATTGAAACATATGGATAAATTGGCAGCCTGCCGCGTTGACGATGCGCCGGCTCTGGGTTACAAGCCCCGTCCATTGCCGGAGGCCTTGCGATCTTTTCGTGGGGACCGGCTTTCTCATTCGGAAACCGATCCATGAAGACGTATTCGGCCAAGCCTGCCGAAATCGAAAAGAAATGGGTGGTGATCGACGCGACCGGGCTCGTCGTGGGCCGTCTCGCCACCATCATCGCCATGCGCCTGAAGGGCAAGCACCTTCCGCTGTACACCCCGCACGTGGATTGCGGCGACAATGTCGTCGTGGTCAATGCCGAGAAGGCGGTTCTGACCGGTCGCAAGCGCGAGCAGAAGGTCTATTACCACCACACCGGCTTCCCGGGTGGCATCAAGGAACGCACCGCCAAGTTCCTGCTGGAAGGCCGCTTCCCCGAGCGCGTCATCGAAAAGGCCGTGGAGCGCATGCTCGCTCGTGGCCCGCTCGGCCGCAAGATCATGGGCAATCTGCGCGTCTACAAGGGCGGCACCCATCCACATGAGGCGCAGCAGCCCGTGGCGCTGGATGTGGCCAGCCTCAACCGCAAGAATGTGAGGAACTGATCATGGCTGAGGTTCTTCAGTCCCTCGACGCGCTCGATTCTCACCAGAGCACCATCGTGGAGGCCCCCGTCCACGTCCAGAAGCTGGACAAGTTCGGCCGCGCCTATGCCACCGGCAAGCGCAAGGACGCGGTCGCCCGCGTCTGGATCCGCCCCGGCACCGGCAAGATC
>NCHM01000290.1 GCA_002257205.1 Rhizobiales bacterium 24-66-13
GGCGATGGCGACCACGCGCGCCCGCCCGGCCAATTCGCGCCAGCCCACCAGATGATGCTGCGTGACCCAGCCGGCGCCGATCAGGCCGATGCGAAGCGCCCGGCTCATTGCAGGCCACGCGCCGCTGCGAGCGCGCCTTGGGCGGTGCGTTCGCCGGGGATCGCCCGGCCGGTCTCGACATCGAACAGATAGGCCGCGCTGGCGGCGAAGGCGAGGTCCACCTCGTCGCCGGGGCGCACCGTGACGTTGCGCGGCAGGCGCGCGGTGCATTCCCCGAGCGGGGTTTCCAGCACCACCAATGTCTCCGCGCCCAGCGGCTCGATGGCGAAGGCCTTGCCGCGGATGCGGCCGCGCAGGCCCTCCCCCGCCGCGGCGGGGTCGAGATGCAAATCTTCCGCGCGCACGCCGAACGTGATCTTGCGGTCGGCATAGGGGGCGAGCGCCGCCGCGCTCCAGCGGATCAGCGGCGCGTGAAAAGGGCCCTCGTCCAGCAGGAAACCGTCCGGGCCGCCGCGCAGGGGCGCGGTGAAGAGGTTCATGGGCGGCGAGCCCAAGAACCGGGCGACGAAGGTGTCCGCTGGTTCCCAATAGACCTCCAGCGGCGCGCCGATCTGCGCCACCTTCCCGCCGTTCATCACGCAGATGCGCGTGCCCATGGTCATGGCTTCCACCTGATCATGGGTCACATAGATCATGGTGGAGCCGAGGCGGTGATGCTGCTTGATCAATTCGTTGCGGGTGTTCACGCGCAGCGCGGCGTCGAGGTTCGACAAGGGCTCGTCGAACAGGAACACCATGGGCTCGCGCACCATGGCGCGGCCGAGCGCCACGCGCTGGCGCTGCCCGCCGGAGAGCGCGCTGGGCTTGCGCGCCAGCAGGGCGCCGAGGCCGAGGATGTCGGCGGCTTCCTTCACCCGCCGCTCGATCTCGGCGGCATTCACCTTGCGGCGGCGCAGGCCGAAGGCGAGGTTTTCGCCCACGCTCATGTGGGGATAGAGGGCGTAGGATTGGAACACCATGGCGATGTCGCGATCTTTCGCGGCGACATTGTTCACCACCCGCCCGTCGATGGACAAGGTGCCCGCGCTGATGGTCTCAAGCCCGGCGACCATGCGCAAAGTGGTGGACTTGCCGCAGCCCGAGGGCCCGAGCAGAACCATGAACTCGCCGTCGCGAATGTGCAGGTCCACATGGTCCACGGCATATTGGCTGGTGCCGTAGCGCTTGCAGAGCTTGTCGAGAATGACGACCGACATTGCGCTTAACCTCTACTTGACCGCGCCGGCAGTCATGCCGCGGATGAGTTTTTCCGAGAAGAAGATGTAGGCGAGGATCACCGGGACCACCGAGATCATGACGCCCGCGGCGATCATGCCGATGTCCTGGAAATGATCGCCCATGAAGGCGCGGATGCCGATCGGCAGCGTGCGCTTGTCCGGGTCGGTGATGAGCACCACCGCGAACAGGAACTCGTTCCAGAGCTGGATGAAATTCAAGATCAGCGTGGTGGCGATCGCCGGCATGCCGATGGGCAGGACGATGCGGCGGAAGATCTCGATGTCGCCATAGCCGTCCATCTTCGCCGCGTCGAACAGATCCTGCGGGATGCGGGCGAAGAAGCCTTCCAGCAGATAGACCGTCAAGGGAAGCTGGAGCGAGATATAGACCAGGGTCAGGCCCAGCAGGCTATTGTAGAGATTATAGTCCACCAGGATCTGGTAGAGCGAAATCAAGGTGATCTGCGGCGGGAAGATGATGGAGGAGAACAGCACCGCATAGATCAGGCGGTTGCCCTTGAAGCGATAGCGCGCGAGCGCATGGGCCGCCGCCGCGCCGACCAAAGTCACCACCGCCACCGCGCCCACCACCACCAAAGTGGAGTTCCAGAAATAGGTGGCGAAGTTGGAATCCACCCAGGCGATGCGGAATTGTTCCCAATGGAACGGGCTCGGCCAGGCATAATGGTCGAGGCTGATCTCGCCGGTGGTGCGCACCGACATGCTGGCCAGCCACAGGAACGGGCCCAGCGTGTAGATCGTATAGGCGCCGATCACCAAAGCGAGGCCGCCGCGCGCGAACAGGCGCGGCAAGGGGGTGGCGCCGGGGTCGCGGGCGCCGAGCATGGAAAAGAGGGCCATGGGTCAGTATTCCAGCCGGTCCTTGGAGGCGAGCACCCGGTTCAGGATGATCACGGCGGCGCACACCACGCCGAACCACACCGTCGCGATGGCGGAGGGATAGCCGAGATCGAACGTGTTCCAGTTGAACGCCCGCTTGTAGACATAGGTCGAGACGGTTTCGGTGGCCCAGAGCGGGCCGCCGCCGGTCATGATCCAGACCAGATCGAAGATCTTCATCTTGCCGATGAAGGCGAGGATGTAGAGGTTCAGCAACGTCGGCCGCAGCATGGGCACGATGACGTGCCGCAACTTGGCGCCCCAGCCGCAATTGTCGAGGTCCGCCGCCTCCAGCACTTCGCGCGGCAGCGAATGGATGGCGGCGAGGCACACCACCATGTTGAACCCGGCCCATTTCCAGGCATGGGTCACGATCAGCGCGCCGAGCGCGAGATTGGGGTCGCCGAGCCAGGATTGCGCCAGCGCTCCCAGGCCCACCACCCGCAGAAGCTCGTTGAGGATGCCCCAGTCGTAATTATAGATCCACATCCACAGGATCGCGACGACCACATAGGACAGGAGCACGGGCGTGAACCACGCCACGCGCAGGAACCTTGCGAACGGCACGCCGGCATAGAGCGCCAGCGCCAGCAGCAGGCCGGTGGAAACATCGAGGATCGGCGCGATGAACGACCACACGAAGGTGTTGCGCACCGCGACCCAGAAGGTCTCGTCCGACATCAGCGCGCGGTAATTGTCGAGGCCGACGAAGGTCGCGTCGAGGCCCTCGATGGTGAAGAAGCTGTCATAGATGGTGCGGAAGGCCGGATAGGCCGTCAGCCCCACGTAAATCGCCAGCGCCGGCACCAGGAAGACCACGAGCACGGGCCAGGAGGTCCGCCGCGGGTCCGCCACCGAGCCGGGCGACTTTATGTCGTCCGGCAGGGCCGTGGTGGAAGTCATCGTCGCGTCCTCAGACATGCACCCTCACCCCTTGAAGCAGGCGGCGTTCATCTTGTCGGCGGCGTCCTGCACGCTGATGAGGCCGGCCGGGAAGGCGTTGTTCATCACCTGCGTATAGGTCTCCGCGCACTTGGCGCGATAATGGAACAGCGGGGTGCCGAAGAAATACTTCACACCCTTGTTGCGCGCGTTCAGCTCCGCGAAATAATCCGCATGCGCGCTCTTGATCTTGCTGGGGTCGGAGGCAAGGCCGGTCTGGAGCGAAACCTGCTCCATCCACTTGGTGCCGTTGTCACGGGTGGCCATGGACTTCAGCAAGGCGCCGGCGCAGTCCTTGTTCTTGCTCTTGGAATACATCACGAAGCTGCCGGCGACGGCGAGCGTCTTGCACTCGGGGCACTTGCCGCCGTCCATGGCGGGGAACTGCATGATGCCAAGCGGGAAGTTCGCCGGCATACCGCCGCTCTCCGGCGGGGCGAAGGCGCGGCCGGTGAACCAGCTCGGATCGGGGAAGGTGAGCGCGCCCGGGGTATTGTAGAAATAGAAGTGGGATTCGCCGAGCTTCAGGGTGGAGAAGCTCTTGGGATAGGCGCCGGCATCCACCAGGCCCTTCACCCAATCCATCACTTCGATGACGCGCGGATCCTTGTAGGAGAGCGTGCCGTCCAGCAGCTTGCCGTAATCGTCGGGGCCGAGCTTGCGCAGCAGCGCTTCATACAGCAGGAGGCCGCCCGGGAACGGACGATCGCCGACGCCCTGCGAGATCGGGGTGATGCCGGCGGCGACGCCCTTCTTCACCAGATCGGCGAACTGGGCCTGGGTGAGCTGGAAATTGGCCGGCACATCGACGCCGACCTTCTTCACCAGATCCTTGTTGTAATAGAGTTCGACCGTATAGGCCTCGACCGGCAGACCATAGACCTTGCCCTTGGAGGTCCAGGCGGGCTTGGCCCAGTCTTCGAGACCTGAAAGGTCGATATAGCTGTCGAGGGGCTCCAGGAACCCGCCGGCGAGGAATTCCGGCTGGTCCGGCTCAAGATAGAAGATGTCGGGCGCCTGCCCGGTGCGCACGGCCGATTTGGCCTGTGTATAGATGTCCGCCTTGGGGATGAAGCTCAGCTTCACCGAGCACTGCGGATTGGCCGCCTCGAATTCCTTGACGCGGGCGGAGACCCAATCCTTCTTGGCCGGCTCGTCGGGCCAATTGCTCCACATATTGACCTGAGCGGGCTGCGCCAGCGCCGGCCCCATGCATCCGATGCTCAAAGCGGCAGCTGCGACCGCACACCCAAAACGACCCCATCTCATGGCATGTCCTCCCTAGGCTTGTTTTGCCGGGAAGTTGGACTGCCCGGCGCAACATTGTCAATAATAATTGGCGTTATCAGGCAGAATTCTTCATTCAAACGCTTATGCGCCTAAAATTATTGACAATATGGAAGCCCCGGATAGGGTGCCGTCGGGTCGGCGCGACGATCGGCCAATGGGAGAACGAGCATGGCCAAGGGGCTGCGCAAGGGATTGACGAGCTATGGGGACGAGGGGTTTGCGCTGTTCCTGCGCAAGGCCTTCATCAAGGCGATGGGCTATTCGGACGATGCCCTCGACCGTCCGATCATCGGCATCACCAACACCTATAGCGACTACAATCCCTGCCACGGCAACGTGCCGGCGCTGGTGGAAGCGGTAAAACGCGGCGTCATGCTTGCGGGCGGCATGCCCATGGTGTTCCCGACCATCTCGATCCACGAGAGCTTCGCCCATCCCACCTCCATGTTCCTGCGCAATCTCATGGCCATGGACACGGAAGAAATGATCCGCGCCCAGCCCATGGACGCGGTCGTGGTGATCGGCGGCTGCGACAAGACCCTGCCGGCGCAGATCATGGCGGCGGTCAGCGTCGATCTGCCCACCGTGGTCATTCCGGTCGGCCCCATGGTGGTCGGCCATCACAAGGGCGAGGTGCTCGGCGCCTGCACCGATTGTCGCCGCCTGTGGAGCGCCCATCGCGCCGGCGAGATCGACGCGGTGGAGATCGAGACCGTCAATTCCCGCCTCGCCCCCTCGGTCGGCACCTGCATGGTCATGGGCACGGCCTCCACCATGGCGTGCATCACCGAGGCCATGGGCCTGTCGCTGCCCATGAGCGCGACCATCCCCGCCCCCCATGCCGAGCGCATCCGCCTCGCCGAGGAGAGCGGCCGCGTCGCGGCGCAGATGGCGGTTTCCGACGGCCCGCGCCCGAGCGAACTGCTCACCCCCACGGCGTTCCGCAATGCCGCCGTGGTGCTCCAGGCCATCGGCGGGTCCACCAACGGCATCATCCATCTCACCGCCATCGCCAATCGCACGAAATACGGCTTCGACCTCGACACGCTGGACGAGCTCGGCCGCACGGTGCCGGTGCTGGTGGATCTCAAGCCCTCCGGCGCGCATTACATGGAGCATTTCCATCACGCCGGCGGCCTGCCCAAGCTGTTGAAGCAATTGGGCGAT
>NCHM01000291.1 GCA_002257205.1 Rhizobiales bacterium 24-66-13
TTCGATCACCTTGGGATCGGCGCGGATCTCGGCGGGCAGGCCTTCGGCGATCTTCTGGCCGAAGCTGATCACCACGATGCGGTCGGAGGCGGACATGACGACGTTCATGTTGTGCTCGATCAGCAGCAGCGCGATGCCGCGTTCGCGCAGGCGGTCGATCATCTCGATCACCGCATGCGCCTCCCGCGCCACCATGCCGGCGGTGGGTTCGTCGAGGATCAGCAGCCGCGGCTGAAGCCCCAGCGCCCGGGCGATTTCCACCCGCCGCTGATCGCCATAGGGCAGCTCGCCGGGCATGCGGAACCGGTTCGCACCGACCCCGACCCAATCCAGCAACGCCTCCGCGCGCTCGACCATCTCCCGCCGGTCCGTGCGATCGCGTGACGTACCGGCGAGCGCGTCGAACACGCCGGACCGCCCGCTGGCCACCTGGCCGATCATCACGTTTTCCAGTGCATTCAGATGCCCGAACAGGCGAATGTTCTGGAAGGTGCGCGCGATGCCCATGGCCGCCAGCCGATGCGGCGCGGCCCCGGTGATGTCCTCGCCATCGAGGACCACCGAGCCGAAATCCGGCTTGAGCACCCCGGTGATCAGGTTGAACAAGGTGGTCTTGCCGGCGCCGTTGGGGCCGACCACGGAGACCACCTCGCCGGCCCCCACCGAGAACGTCACGTCATTGACGGCGACCAGGCCGCCGAAGCGCCGCGTAAGCTGGCTGATCTGGAGCACGGGTCAGATCGCGGTATAGGTGCCGCGGCCGGTGATCTCGATCGCGACCACGTTTGGCGTATTGTTATTGCCGCTGGGCGGATTGTGGAACGTTATATGGGTGCCCAGCGGGGTCACGAAATCCAGCTCCGCGAGCGCCTCTTGCAGCTTCGCCCGCGTTGGGGAACCGGCCTTCTTCAGCGCTTCCGCAATGGTGGAAAGCGCGTCGGCGCCATAGGTGGAGAAGGACGTCGCTTCCTGCGAAAACTTCGCCTTATACCGGTCGATGAAGGTCTTCACCGAGGGCGTGGGCGAGGCGAGATCCTGCGCGAGCCACGTATAGCAGCCCTTGATCTCGCCGTGGGTGCCGTCCCAATAAACCGGATCCTGGAACGAGCCGAAGCCCGTCATCAGGGGCACGGTGAAGCCCGCTTCCCGGATCTGGGACGTCACCTTCACCCCGTCGCCGGTGGCGGCGGCGACGAACATGGCGTCGGGCTTTTTGCTGCGGATGGTGGCGAGCTGGGCCGAGAAATCCTGGTCGCCGGCGCGGAACGCCTCGAACGCCACCACCTCATAGCCGAGTTCCTGCGCCAAGCTCTTGCAGGCCTGGGCATCGCCCGCCTGGCCGTCCTGTGTCTGGTCGTAGATCACGCCGAGGCGCTTGAATCCCACCTTCGCATGCACCTTGCGCAGCAGCACCGGGATCGCCGTCTCGGAAACCGGATTAACCCGATAGGACCAGATGTTCCATTGCTTGACCGGCGCGCCCGAACCGGCGCCCACGAGCGGAATCTGCAGCTGACCGGCAGCCGGGACCGACGGCACATAGCCGACCGAATTGGATGGGCCGATCACCGCCAGCACGTCCGCGTTGGAGGCCGCCTGACGCAGCAGCGTGATCGCCTGCTGTGGATCGTTGGCCATGTCTTCGGTAGCAATCTGGATGCGATATGTCGTGCCCCCGAGGGTCAGGCCGGCGGCATTGATATCGTCGGCGGCGAGCTGCGCCCCGTCGCGCACGCGCCAGCCATAAGGCGAAGACGGCCCGGTGATCGCCTGAATGCTGCTGACCCGCAGGACGGCGGGCTCGGCCCGCCCGATCGTCGGCGGCATGGCCAGCCCGAGGACGGTGCCGGCGGCGAGGCGGCCGAGGCCTCGCCGGCTGATGCGGAACGCAGTCTGATCGTTGGTCATGGGAATTTATAAACCTTCCGCTGCTTGCGGTTTGGCGACCTCCGGAGCGCGAATACAGTGCCGCATCTGAGCAGCTACCGGCCCCACCCGCTCGACTGATCTTATTTTGCACAGGGAACGGTGAAATCGCAGCACAAATTGTAGACAGTTTACAATGAATTTTTGTGCAGGCGGGGCGATATCGGTGCAGCGGTGAATGACAGAACCTGTCCCATTTTCGCGCGACAGCCGATGATTGCGAAGAGCAAGTGCGCCCAATATATTCGCATGCCATCACATACTGGATGCTTGCGCCCAGCTTGATGCATCCAAATTCATCACCCGACGGGAACAGGTCAGCGATGTAAACGCCCGCCGGACGCCGCATCCCGACAGAACGCCGTACGGGTCGCCGGATGGCGCCGCCTCGGCACAGTTTTGCGCATCATACCGGCCGAAATCCAGCATTGTAAATCGTCAACACTCGTCATAACGTTTTCGAGCTTTCATGGCGCAAGGGAGATCGGCGCCGCCGATCGCAGCCTTCCCGGCCGTGCAGCCGGACCTTCGCAACCACACCGCATCGACCAACCGCCCGGAACCCATCCCCAGGCGGTCGGGCCATCACTTCATCACAGACGGAAGCGGAATATGACGTCTTCTCTTCCCAGGGTCGCCGTGATCGGGACCGGCGGCACGATTTCCTCCTGGGCCCAGTCCAGCCTGGACACCATGGACTACCCGGAATTCGGCGCCAAACGGCCCATCGACGAGATCCTGGAGCACGTAAAGGAAGCCCGGCTGGTGGCCGATCCGCTGCCCGTGCCCTTCCGCTCGGTCGGCAGCACGGCGATCGGCCCGGCGGACTGGGTGGAGCTGCGCGAACTGGTGCACGCGACCGCCGCCAGTGAGCCGGATCTGGTCGGCTTCGTCATCCTGCACGGCACCGCGACGCTGGAGGAGACCGCCTTCTTCCTGAACCTGACCCTCGCCATTCCCCAGACCGTGGTGCTGGTCGGCGCCCAGCGGCCGGCGAGCGCGCTCGGCAGCGATGCCGGAATCAATCTCGTCAACGCCTTGCACGTGGCGGGATCGCCATTAGCCCGCGGACTCGGCGTGCTGGTGGTGCTGAACGACGAGATCCATGCAGCGCGCGACGTGGTGAAGACCTCCACCTATCGCCAGCACACCTTCCGCTCGCTGGATTTCGGCGCGCTCGGACACGTCGATGGCGATGGCATCCACATCTATCGCGCGCCCACCCCGGCCCATGCACCCGAGGGCGAGTTCTCGACGCTCGCGGACATCGTGCTGCCCCGCGTCGATATCCTGATGTCCTATGCTGGGGCGGACGCAACTTTCATCGACGCCGCGATCGCCGCGGGGGCGCGGGGTCTCGTCTCCGCGGGCCTCGCGCCGGGCCTCGTCACGCCGGCGGAACGCGTCGCGTACGAGCGGGCGGTCGCGTCCGGCATCGTGGTCGTTCAATGCACCCGCGCCGCGAGCGGGCGGGTCGGGCGGCGGCGCTATCTCCAGGAAGCGGGGATCATCGCGGGCGAAGATTTCAGCCCGCAGAAGGCCCGCATCCTGCTGTCCCTCGCCTTGGCGCGGACCGACGATACCGCGGACATCGCCGCCATCTTCGCCCGCTGCTGATCCCTGCCCCCAGACCGCCCTTTGCCGCCGATTGGGAACCCGATGATCGATCTGATAATCCGCGCAGATACGGTGATCACGCCGCACGGCGTCGGCGCCTATGACATAGCCGTCGCCGACGGCATCATCGTCTCGCTCCATGCGCCCGACACCTTGCAAACGCCCGAGGGCACACGGGAAATCGATGCGCGGGGCAAAATCGTAATGCCGGGTGGCATCGATCCCCACGTGCATTGCGCCTGGCCCATGCCGCTGCCGGACGGGCCGCCCAGCTTCACGGAGCCGCCATCTGTGGTCAGCCGCGCGGCCCTGTTTGGCGGCACCACCACGCTCATCGATTTCGCGCGCTGGACCCATGGCACAACCATCCAGGACACCATCGAGCGGCGCGACCAGGATTGGCGGGGCGCCTGCCATTGCGACTATGCCTATCACGTGATGGTGGAAGGCGACCTGCCGCCCGACATCCCCGGCCAGCTCGCCGAAACCATCCAGGCGGGCTATCCGACGATCAAGCTCTTCACCACGGACATCACCCCCAGCCGGCGCGGCCGGATGGTGGATTTCGGCGACATCTGGGAAGTCTTCCAGGTGCTTGCGGCCCATCGCGGCCTCGGCGTCATCCATGCCGAGGACAATGACATCGTCATGCACATGTATGGCAAGCTGATCCGCGAGGGCCGCACCGGGTTCGAGAATTTGGCGGAAGTCCACAACACGCTGTCGGAAGACCTCTCGTTCCGCCGCATCATCCGCCTGGCGGAAAGCGTGCCGGGCACGGCGCTCTACATGATGCATGTTAGCGCGGCCACCGGGGTCGCGGCGGTGCGCGAGGCGCGGGCCCGGGGGCTACCCATCTATGGCGAGACGCTGCACCAATACATGCTCTACAACAGCGGTGATTATCGCCGCCCCAACGGGCAGATCTACCACACCTATCCCTCGCTCAAATCGCCGGAGGACCAGGCCGCGCTCTGGGCTGGAACGCGTGACGGCACAATCCATGCGGTGGCGACGGACGAATTGTGCTGCAGCCTTGCGACCAAGGTCCAGGGCAACCGCATCGACGACACCACCGGCGGCAATGCCGCGTGCGAGCCGCGGGTCGCGCTGATGTATACGGAAATGGTCGGACGGCGGGGCTATGCCCTGACACAGTTCGCCGATCTCGTCTCGACCAATGCCGCGAAGATCATGGGGCTCTACCCGCGCAAGGGCGCCATCGCGGTTGGGTCGGATGCCGACATCGTGGTGCTGGATCCGGCCCTGCGGCGGGTGATCCGCAAGGAGGACCTCCACGAAACCGATTACTCGCCCTGGGAGGGACATGAGGTGGATGCGTGGCCGAGCGTCACGATCCTGCGCGGCAAGGTGATGGTGGAGGACGGCCATTTCCATGGCGCGCCCACCGACGGGCAATGGCTGCACCGGCGGATCACGGACGACATTCTCGCGGGCGCCGCCTTGTGACGCAGGCCGATCTGCGCGGCCTGATCGCCGATTGCCTGCGGCTCTGGGGGATCTGGGGGCGATGCGCGGCGCGCGGGGACGGGGTAGAGGTGCGCACGGCCTCAGGCCTTTTTCTCCACATCCGGCAAGCACATGCGGCCGAGCGGCCGGCGCGCTGGATGCTGGAGACAACGGCAGGCGCGACGCGCCCACCCCGACCGGCGGCCTCTATCGTCGGCCTGCTCGGCGCCTTGCGCAAGGCGCTGGGCGGAGGAACGGCGGGGCCGGCGCTGAAGGTTGGCCGGGCGGACATCGTGCCGGAGCCGCGCACGGACCATGCCGCTTCCGCTCCCGCCGCGATGCGCGGCGCGATACCGGGCACAACCCCGGTGCTGGTGGTGACCGGATTTCTGGGCAGCGGAAAAACCACCTTTATCCGCAAGCTGTTGAGCGACCCCCGGTTCGCCCGGTCGGCGGTGATCGTGAACGAGTTCGGGGAAATCGGGCTCGACCACGACATATTGGCGAGCAGCAGCGATGCCCTGATCCGCCTCTCCACCGGCTGCCTGTGCTGCGCGGCGGGGAGGTGGCGTTTGACCGCATCATCATCGAGACGTCGGGTCTGGCGGACCCGGTGCCGATCCTCCAGGCCCTCATGAGCGACCCGGCGGTGGCGGCCCGCTTCACCTTCGAAGGGGTCCTGACCCTGGTGGATGCGGTTCATGGACCCTCCACTTTGGCCGACCATGTGGAGGCGCGCCGGCAGGTGGCGGTGGCCGATCGCCTCCTCATCACGAAGACCGATCTCGCGCCCGCCTCGGCCGACCTGCTTAAGGATCTGAATGCCCTCAACCCTTCCGCGGACAGGGTTTTTCAACCCGAAGAGGCCGCAGCGGGGCTGCTGTGCGGCAGCGGCGCCGCCCGCGTCCGGCAGATAGCGACGGGACTTTTGGATCAGGCGGCGCGCCATTCCGGCGGGCACGACGCCATTGCCCTGACCCGCGAGGCACCCATCCCCGCCATCGCCCTGGCGCTCTTTCTCCAGGCCCTGGCGGACCAGGCGGGCAGCCGGCTGCTGCGGGTCAAGGGCTTGGTGTTCATCGCCGAAATGCCGGAGCGGCCGGCGCTGGTCCATGGCGTGCAGCATGTGTTCGCGCCGCCGGAATGGCTCGAGGGGTGGCCGGGCGGCGATCGGCGCACGCGCATGATGTTCATCGGCGCGTCTCTTCCCCCGCGCTGGCCGGGGCGGCTGCTGGAGGCGATCTGCGCGGATGTGCGCGCCGCCGCGGAAAAATCCTGATTGCGAAATTCAGGATATTTTTTGCAAAAATCCCAGGTGCGCCAGGATCAGGGGTGCCGCTTATGCTTCGCCCTGCCGCAAACCCATGTAAAATAAGGTTCGGGCAAGAAATGTTTCACGTGAAACACTTGGTGCCGATGGAGAAACCTTCGGTTTAAAAGCTTCTCCGCGTAACCAAACACGCTCCTCCGTGAATTTCGGCAAAATGTGCGTCGCCGAAATTCAGGCCGGCCGAATTTCGCCCGCGCTCACCCGCAGGTCTCGTCGAGCCAGCGCGCCACCGCCGTCAGGCGGTAGTCGGTGTCCGCCGTGCCCATCAGTTGGAGGCCGACCGGCATGGCGTCCACCGCCATCAGCGGCAGGGAGAAGGCCGGGCCGCCCACCATGGACCAGGGGCTGAGAAAGCTGCGGCTGCCGGTGGAGAGATGCGCATTCGGCCGGTCCACGGTGCCCGCCTGGTCCACCCCGTCGAACGGCGCGGGGCCAGAGGAAGCGAGGGTGATGAAGCCATCCACCTGCTGGCCCACCAGCGCCACCTGGGCGCGGATGCGGTCGCGCTTGGCGAGCGCCTGGCGATAATCGGCGGGGGTCATGGCAAGGCCGCGATCCAGCCGGGCCTTGGCGGTCGCGCTGATGGCCTCGGGGCCGCTGGCGTCGAGATAGGCCACCAGCGGCCAGCGCAGCTCGTACACGAAGATCCGGTCGGACACCTCGTCCGCTTCCAGCAGCAGGTCTTCCAGCATGGCGATCTTGTCGTCGCAATCGCGGTCCAGCAGGCCGACGCCGAGCGCCGCGAGGCGAGCGCACATCTGCGCCATGGCCTCCCGCGTCGCCTCGTCCAGCTGCGCCATGCCGAGGGTGTCCAGGCGCGCGAGGCGCAGCGGCTTCAGGGCGCGCGGCATGGCCGGCGCGCCGGAGAGGCCGGGATGGCCGTTATGGCCGCCGATGCGCGCGGAAATCTCCCAGGCGGTCAGCCAGGAATCGGCGAGGCTCGCCGCCATGGGGCCGATATGATCCTGGCTCGGGGCAATGGGATGCATGCCGCCGACATTCAGCGCCCCATGGGTGGGCTTGAAACCGTAATTGGCATTGAAGGAAGAGGGGCGGATCAGCGAGCCGCCGGTCTGGTTGCCGAGCGCGACCGGCACCATCCCCGCGCCCACCGCCGCCCCGCAGCCGCTGGAGGAGCCGCCGGCGGTGCGGCGGGCATCGAAGGGATTGCGGGTGGGCGGGGATTTGCCCATGGCGAATTCCGGCACATGGGTCTTGCCGAGCAGCACCGCGCCCGCCTGCCGCAGCGCATAAGTGCTCGCCGCATCGAACCGCACCGGCGTGTCATCATACACCGCGCTGTTCATCTTCGAGGGCATGCCGCGCACATTGATGGTGTCCTTGATGCCCATGGGACAGCCATCGAGCGGCGACAGCGGGCGGTTCTGCGCATAGCGCTGCGTGGCGGCATCGGCAGCCGCGCGGGCGCCGGGCACATCGAGAAAGCAGAACGCCTGGATGACGTTGTCGAGCCGCTCGATGCGCTCCAGGCTTTCCTCAAGCAGCATGCGCGGCGTGGAGCGCCCGGCGAGGAAAGCGGCCCGCGCCGCGACGAAGGCGGGCAGCCGGCTGTCGGGATCGTAGCCGCCAAGGGAAGCGCCCGCATTCTGGACCGCAATCTTCGCCATGCTCGCCCTCGCCTCGCCCTCGCCTCGCCCGCATCCCGGCCGCGCCACCCGCCGCATGGGTGCGCCGGCGGGTGGGTTTGGTCCATAGTATGGACAAGTGTCAACAGTAGGCAATATGATCAGACGTGGCTTTCGCCTCGGCCGGGCGCACGGCGTCCCGCGCCGCGCAGCTGTCCCCTCCCGCCCGGCGAAGCGCTCCAGAGCCCGCACCGGACCCGCCCGCATCAGGACCCGAAACCCATGGCCGCCGCATTCGATCTCGTGGTCCGCAACGGCATGGTGGTGACCGAAGCGGGCCTCTCCCGCTGCGATGTCGGCATCGCGAACGGCATCATCACGGCGCTGGGGCTGGAGCTGGAGCGCGGGGCGCGCGAGCTGGACGCGAGCGCGCGGCTCGTCCTGCCCGGCGGCATCGATGCCCATTGCCACATCGAGCAGGTCTCCTCCTACGGCCTGATGGGCGCGGA
>NCHM01000292.1 GCA_002257205.1 Rhizobiales bacterium 24-66-13
GCCTCATAGGCCAGCTTCACGGCATAGCCGCCGGCACCGGCTGCGGTGACGTAGCTGAGCCAGATTTTCCCACTATCCACGAGACCGGGTTCGATATGCATGACTGCTCCTCCGCCGTCTCACCCGACGGCCTGCGTTAGATCCGTGCGCCTGGCCGGTCTCCTGACTCGCGGGTCGCTGCATGCCTTCCGTCTTCCCGAAGCTCACCTTGAGGGGATCGCTTCAGTGACATCGTGGAAGGCCGCTCGCCGCTCACAGTCGCGGGGGCGGTCGGGGCTCAGGGCGTCATCGGCCCCTCCCCCGTTCCCATTTCACCTCCGGCATGTGCGTCATGCCGGAAGAACCATTCGCGCGTTCAGGAGCGGCCAACCTCCGCTTCATGTCAAGGTGGAGGCGCGGCCGGGCGCACGGATATGACGATTCTTTGTCGTGCGGAGGCGATGCAGGGGGGTACCGGCTGGCATTCAAGGCCCGCAGCCTTGCCCGGTGGGATCGTCCTGCAGTGATTGCGCCTCATGGACTTACGTTAGGGCAATTCATAAGGATCGCTGTTCTGTCGCGACCCGCCGCAGGACCCGCCGTGCGGTTGGGCGCGGCGCGCACGCGAGCGATTATTTGGTGAGGATCAGCTTGTTCTTGGAGGTCAGGGTGAGGGTATAGACCTGATCGCCATGAACGATGCGCACCGTGCGCACCGTGCGAAACAGATCGGCGCTGTCCAAGCCCCCGTCCACCATCGCGACGGTGCGCACCTGCATTTCGGGAGACGGCACGGGTCTCAGCTTGATGATGCCCATGGAAGGCGGCTCCTGTGCCGATATTCGGGCGAAGGGCAGGCGAAAAGCGCCGCGCCGCCCCGAGCGCACGGCCGAGGCCACCAACGCGAACCGCGAACGCGACAACGCCGCGTGCCGCCGGAGAGCTTGGCGCTTTTCACGACCGGCGGCTCACTTGCCGGACGGCATCGTCATATGGTCGTGCCCGCCATCGTCGCTGCCTTGGGCGGCGATGGATTCCACCTTGAACTGAACCGACACCGTGCCGGCCTTCTCGAAGGTCAGCGTGCCATTGACCATGGCGCCCTGCTTCAGGGGCTGCTTCAACCCCATGAGCATGAGGTGATAGGAGCCCGGCTTCAGCGCCACGGAGCCCTGCGCGGGAACGGCGATGCCGCCCGCCACCGGACGCATGGTCATCACCCCGTCCTTCATGGACATCTCGTGAATTTCCACCTTCTGCGCGACCTCGGCGGTGGCCGAGACGAGGCGGTCGGGCGTCGTGCCGCCGTTCTTCAGCACCAGATAGCCGGCACCGACGCTGGCGCCGGCGGGCGTCGCGCGGGTCCAGGGGTGATCGATCTCGATCGCGCCGGCCTTGAACTCGTGCGCCATCAGGGCCTGCGCGGAGAGGGTGAGCAGGAACATGGCGAAGGCCAGGGCCGCCAGGGCCTCTTCGAGATACATGCGGCGGCAGATGCGCGAGAACGCGCCGGGAAAACGGAGGGAATTCAACATGATTTAGCTCCACGATACGGCCTCCTCCAGGGGAGGACCGGATGTCACGATCGGCGGACATTTCCTGCGCGAAGGCAGGCGTCAGGCGATCGTGGGTGGAGCCCTGGCGCGGCTGGGGGACCGACGCTGGCCCGGCGCGGCGGAAACGTCCGCGCCGCGCATGGGGATCGATGCCGCATGGCGGACCGGCGCGACAAACCCCTGCGCCGCCGGCGGCGGTGCGGCGGTCGGCCCGAACATGGGACAGCCCATGACGCAGCAGTCCAGCCCGTCATGATGGGAAGGGGCCCCGTCCCCGGTCTGGGACGCGTCCTCGGCCGGGGCACTGGAGCAGAGGATGGCGAACGCATCCGGACCCTGCCCCGCAGCAGGCGCCGCTTGGACGCCCGCGGCAAGCCCCACGGCCAGCATCTGGAGCACGAGCAGATAGGCCGCGGCGATGGCGGCCCAGGCTCTCCAGGATGTGCGCGGCTTGGCCAAGATCAAGATGTCTCGAAGGTTCGTCGGACCACAGTATGACATTGGCACGCCGACAACCGTAGACCAAAGTCGTGCGGCACGTCCTCGCAGGGACGCGCCGCTTGCGTTGCCGAAGACTCAGAAGGACACGGTCACCCGCGTATTGATGGAGCGGCCATAGCCGGCAACCGGATAGCCCCAGGCGGTCGAGGTGCCCATCATGCTGGAGACTTGGTAATTGACCAGGTTCGCGCCACCGAGCGGCAGGTCGTATTGGGTATCGAGGATGTTATCGATGCCGAAATCGACCTTGAGCTGGCCCGCCGTATAGTTGGTGTGGAAATTCAGCAGGGCATAGGCCGAGGTCTCCAGCTCGTTGCGCACCTGGCTGACCTGGGTCTTCGACGCCACCAGCTGGACCTCGACGCTCGAGCTCCAATTGCCGAGGGTATGGTCCAGCGCCAGCATCGCGTTGACCGGCATGATGTGGTAGAGATTGACCCCATCGGTGCGTTGTCCGCGCACGAAGTTCAGGCCGCCGCGAAAGGCGCCCTGGCCGTAGGTGCGATCGTCCCACAGCGCCAGCTTGCCATCGATGTTCACGCCATAGAGCCAGGCGTCGTAATTGGCGAACTGCAGATAGACGAACGTGTTGTCGGCGGTGAGGTTGTTCGGCAAATTGGCCAGGCATCCGGGCAGAGCGCAGCGCTGCACGTCGATATAGTCCTGCACATAGCTGTAATAGGGCGAAACCCGCACCTGCCAGACCTTCTGCGCCGGATCGTGCCAATCCGCCGTGAAGCTTAAGGTGTGCGCCTTTTCCGGCACCAGATCGAGATTGCCCACATAGCCGTTGCCGTCGCCGAACCAGCCGATCATCTGCATGGCCATGCCATTGGTGGACCAGGCATAGCGCTCGTACAAGTTCGGCGAGCGCGTCTTGCGGGACAGGCCGAGCTCGTAAAGGCTGAAGGCGTTGGCCTCATAGCGCAGGATGGCCGAGCCATCGATGTTGAAGTCGGTGCGCGCGTGGCTCTGGGAATTGAAGGCGGCGGCGTTCGCGCCGTACATCATCTCATTATAGCCCTGCACGTCGCCGGTGTTCATCCAGACGATATCGTTGCGCAGGCCGATGATGGTGGTCCATTGCGCGTCGAGATGGCGTTCCCATTCGCCGAAATAGCCGAAGCGCAGGCGCTGGCCGTTGTTGATGTTCTCGAACGTGTTCGGCCCCATCATCATGGAATCTGCCACCGGCGGCCACCAATCGTCGAGATTGTTGTAATAAAGCTCGTTGCCGACGCGCACGATATCGATCGGCGACGCGCCGATGGTGCCCTTCACCCGATAGCCGAGGTCGGTGCTGCGGGTGTCCATGGGCATGTCGCCGGTCTTGTCCGGCTGGATGAAGCCCATGGTGTGGCGGACGCGGTTGGCGAAGATCGAGGCTTCGAGCTTGCCCCAGTCGAACAGGCCTTCGTAATTGCCGTTGGCATAGATGCTCTTATTGTCGACCATGTCCATATATTGGTTCACATAGCCTTGGTACGGGATGAACTGCCCACCGATCTGGAAGGTGAACAGGCTTTGATTGACCTGCTTGGCGATGGTCAAGGCGTGGTTCTGGGTCTCATACATGGTCGACTTGATGACCGTGCCGTTGCCGGACGTGTAATCGCTCGCCCGCGCCCAGCCGCCGGTATAGGTCACGCTGGTATCTTGGTTTGAAACGGTGCCGTTGAAGTCGGTGCCGTAGGAATTGCCGTTGCTGCGGTAGAAGCCGGACAGGCTGCCGGACACATTCAGCGCCTGGCCGGGCGTGAATTTCGGCGGGGCGACGGTGACGTCCGCCTTCGCGCCCGTGTAATCGCCGCCGACGCTCACCGGCGCGGTGCCGGTATAGACCTTCACCGAGGAGATCATCGCCGGATTCACATAGGACAGCGGCGGGTTCATCTCGTTCGGGCAGGCCGGGCTGAAGATCATGTTGTTGATGGCGACCTGCACCCGGTCGGCCCCCATGCCGTTGACGGCCGGCAGGCTCGACACGCCGCCCGCGCCCCAGGTCGCGCCGCCCGGAATGCGGGAGATGAGCGCGCCGGAATCGCTGGTCCACAGCGTCGCATTCTGGGCTTCGGGGGCGGAAATGAAGGCGGTGTCGGCTGGCGTATAGGGACCAAAGCCTTGCCCGCTGGCGACGGCGGCGGGGGTCGAGGGCCGAACCATGATGGTCGGCAGATCCTCAGCCGCCTGCGCCATCGCCGCGCCGATCGCGAACGGCGTGAGGCAGAGCGCCGCCAGCGAGGGACGAGCCAGGGCCGTCGTTCGGCGCAGCGCTCGGGGAAGCGGGGTATTGGTTAGCGGTTTCATGGCGTTTCCAAAAATTCAGGTTGGGGCCGGCCACGGCACGCAGGGCGGCGCAACGCGCAAAGGCGCGCTGCCGCTCCGGAGGCTCGGCTAGATCGGAATGAGGAGATTCAACGCCAGCGGGGCCGGCGGCACGTCAGGCCGCGATCGGTGGCCCGCGCGGCCGGTGCGCCACGCGCACGCCGGACAAGGTGAGATCGCTGACCGCGCCGGGCTGGAACCGGAACAGAATCGCAAGCCGGGCGATGACGGGGGTCGCGGGCGGTGTCGGAAGGATCGCCAGATCCACACGGGAGAGGCAAAGCGGGCAGTGCACGAACGCCGTCGTGCGATCGTCCGCAGGCCCGTGCGGCTCCGCGGTGGAGGGATCGTTCTGGCAGATCTGGAACAGGCCGGGCGCGGTGCTCGACGCGCGGCTGGCCAAGAAGGCGCTCGTCTGGAAGGCGCTCGTCAGGACGACCTGGAACACCAGCGCGTAGACAATCGCCCACGCCACGATGCGCGCGCCGCGCCACTGCCGCCCCAGCCGCTTGATCATCCCCGACTCCCCAGCCGGAGTATGCCGCCTGCCGAAAGGGAAATACAGGCCCAGGCGGTCGGCCATAATGTCCCAATCCAGGCCGCCTCGCGCGCCCCGCACCCTCGGCCGCGAAGGCTGGCGTGGCGGCCATGCCGAAATTTCTCGACATTTCCATACTTATCGACATATCATATTAAATCGAGAGCGCGCCCATCACCGGAACGCGCGAAGCTCGATGCGAACGAGGCCCGCCAGCCCGGCCGGGACATCCAACCGGGATTGGCGCCACGGAAAGGCGCCACGGACTTCACGTGAACCGGCAGGCCACGGCCTGAGGAGGCAATATGAGCGAGGATAAGATTTTCAACGTCCTGTTCCTGTGCACGGGAAATTCGGCACGCTCGATCATGGGCGAGTGCATCTTGAACCGGCTGGGAATAGGCCGGTTCAAGGCCTATTCGGCGGGCAGCCATCCCAGGGAGAGCGTGCACCCCGAGACCTTGAAGCTGCTGCGCGGCATGAATTTCGATGTCAGCGGGCTGCGCTCCAAGAGCTGGACCGAGTTCGCCCAGCCGGGCGCGCCGGAGCTGGATTTCGTCTTCACCGTCTGCGACGACGCCGCACGGGAAGCCTGCCCGGTTTGGCCGGGCCAGCCGATGACCGCCCATTGGGGCATCCCCGATCCGGCCGCCGCCACGGGTTCGCC
>NCHM01000293.1:0-546 GCA_002257205.1 Rhizobiales bacterium 24-66-13
GGGATTGTTGGTGTAGGGGATGCGGCAGGAGGCCGAACGGTTGCGCGCGGAATAGGCGAGCAGAACCGGGGCTTCATAGCCGGGCACCAGCCGCTTGTAGGAATTGGTCAGCGGGTTGGTGAAGGCGTTCAGCGACTTGGCATGCTTGATGATGCCGCCGATATACCACAGGCATTCCTGGCTGAGGTCGGCATATTTGTCGCCAGCGAACAGGGGCTTGCCGTCCTTCCAGATGGACTGGTGCACGTGCATGCCCGAGCCGTTGTCGCCGAACACCGGCTTCGGCATGAAGGTCGCGGTCTTGCCATAGATGTTGGCGACCTGGTGGATGCAATACTTATAGATCTGCAGATGATCGGCCATGGTGACCAGCGGGCCGAACTTCAGGCCCAATTCGTGCTGGGCGGAGGCGACTTCGTGGTGGTGCTTTTCCACCTTGGCGCCCATCTTGGCCATGGCGCCGAGCATCTCGGAGCGCATGTCCTGCGCGCTGTCGAGCGGGGGCACCGGGAAATAGCCGCCCTTGGTCTTGATGCGGTGGCCGAG
>NCHM01000293.1:635-6201 GCA_002257205.1 Rhizobiales bacterium 24-66-13
TTGTACGGGTCGGCCTTGAAGCGCACGTCGTCGAAAATGAAGAATTCGGCCTCGGGGCCGAAATAGACCGCATCGCCGATGCCGGTGGACTTCGCGTAGGCTTCGGCCTTCTTCGCGATGCCGCGCGGGTCGCGCGCATAGGGCTCGCCGGTGGTGGGCTCCAGCACGTCGCACACGATCGACATGGTGGTTTCGGAGAAGAAGGGGTCGATGCAGGCGGTTGCCGGATCGGGCAGGAGCTGCATGTCGGATTCGTTGATGGCCTTCCAACCGGCGATGGACGACCCGTCGAAGGCGGTGCCTTCGCTGAACAGGTCTTCGTCAACCATGGAGAGGTCGAAGGTCACATGCTGCCACTTCCCGCGCGGGTCGGTGAAGCGCAGATCGACGTATTTGACGTCGTTGTTCTTGATGGAGTCGAAGACATCCTTGACCGTAGACATGCTGGTAAGTGCCTTTCCTCTAGTACTATTCTTGGTACTTTATCAAATGGCGTCGAGACCAGATTCGCCCGTACGGATGCGGATCGCTTCCTCAATGTTGGAGACGAAGATCTTGCCGTCACCGATGCGGCCGGTCTGCGCGGCGCGACGAATCGCGTCCACGGCTTTTTCGACCATGTCGTCGGCGATAACCACCTCGATTTTCACTTTCGGGAGGAAATCGACCACATATTCGGCTCCACGATAGAGCTCGGTATGGCCCTTCTGGCGCCCGAAGCCCTTCGCCTCGGTGACGGTGATGCCCTGGAGACCGACATCTTGCAGCGCCTCCTTCACCTCGTCGAGCTTGAAGGGTTTAATGATGGCCTCGATCTTTTTCATGCGCTCCGTCTCCCTGGCCCGTCCCACCGGCAACTGGCCGAGCCGGTTTCCCCTTAAGCAGGATGCGTGCCATGCGCGGCAATACATGACCTCTTCCCTGGCCATTGGCAACTGTGACTAAAAAATAGACGGAATGAGTAAATAATAGGCAATGTTTAATGCGCGTATCGACAGTTAATGGATGGGAATTAGGCACGGGGCGATGGAGACCAAAATGATCGAGCTTCTGGACCCCGCGGAGATGGGTCGGGCCGACCAACTGGCCATGGCTGCCGGAATCGCAGGCAGCGTGCTCATGGAGCGGGCCGGCACCGCCGTAGCCGATACGGTCGCCCGGCAGGCGCTTTCGACGCGGATCACGATCCTGTGCGGGCCGGGAAACAATGGCGGCGACGGGTTCGTCGCGGCGCGCGTGCTGAAGCAGCGTGGCTTTCGCGTCCGCCTCGCCCTGCTGGGGGATCGCGCCGCGCTGAAGGGCGATGCGGCCGGCGCCGCCGCGCGCTGGAGCGGCCCGGTGGAGGACCCCGCCACCCTGGATCTCGGGGCGGGCGATCTGATCGTCGACGCCCTGTTCGGCGCCGGCCTCGCCCGCGATCTCGACGGTGCCGCGCGCGCCCTGGTGGAGCGCATGGCGGCGAGCGGTAAGCCCATCGTTGCGGTGGATCTGCCCTCGGGCCTGGATGGCGCCACCGGTGCGGTGCGGGGCGCGGCGGCGCCGGCGGTTGAGACGGTCACCTTCTTCCGCCGCAAGCCCGGTCATCTGCTGCTACCGGGCCGCGCGCTGTGCGGCCGGGTGCGGGTGGCGGATATCGGCATTCCCGACACCGTGCTCGAAACCATCAGGCCCCGCACCAGCGTGAATGCGCCGGCCGCCTGGGGCGCGCATTTTCCCGTTCCGGGTACGATGGGCCACAAATATGCGCGCGGGCATGCGGTTGTCGTCAGCGGCGGCGCCTGGACGGCGGGCGCGGCGCGGCTGTCGGGGCGCGGGGCGCTGCGGGCCGGGGCGGGGCTCGTCACCATCGCCTGTCCGAGCGAGGCGCTGGCGATCCATGCCGCCTCCTATGCCGCCGTCATGATGCGCCCATGCGACGTGCCGGCGGACCTGGTGGCGCTGCTGGAGGATCGACGCCTGTCCACCATCGTGCTCGGGCCGGGACTCGGCGTCGGGGCGCGGACGCGGGAGCTTGTGGAAGCGGCGGCCGGCGCGCAGCGCAGCCTGGTCGTGGACGCTGATGCCCTCACCAGCTTCGCGGGCGCCGCCGATGCCCTCGCCGGCCTGCTCGGCCGGTGCGCCGGGGCGGTGGTCACACCCCATGACGGCGAGTTCGCCCGCCTGTTCGGTGGACAGGCCGATGTTCTGGATGTGCCGTCCAAGCTGGAGCGGGCGCGGGCGGCGGCGCGCGTGCTCGGGGTCGTGGTGGTGCTGAAGGGCGCCGATACGGTGGTTGCCAACCCGGACGGGCGCGCCTCGATCGCCGAGAACGCCCCGCCGATGCTGGCGACGGCGGGTTCGGGCGATGTGCTCTCCGGCTTCATCGGCGGGCTGCTGGCGCAGGGCATGGCGCCGTTCGAGGCCGCGAGCGCCGGGGTCTGGCTGCACGGCGAAGCCGGGAACGAGGCCGGGGCGGGCCTCATCGCCGACGATCTGCCGGAGGCTCTGTCGGCGGTCTATAGCCGGCTCTTTACGGATCTGCCGCCTCGCTAGAGCCTTCTTACCGAGGACCCTGCGGCGTGGGGTTTCCCACGCCGTGTGATGCCGCGGTGAGGCGAGCCCCCGTCAGACCACCCCTGTCAGACCACCCCCGTCAGGCCAGCCCGTCAGGCGAGCCCGTTCAAGCCAGCCCGGTCAGGCCACGTCGTAGGACTGGGCAGCGACGATGGCGCCGTCGCCGCCGCGCTGGCCGATGACCGCCCATTTGCCCGCCGTGCCGGCCACAAGAGCCGCGCGCACCGTGGTGCGGGGCGCGACCGGAATGGCATCGTGCCACCAGGGCTTCCAGCCGTCGTCCACGCCGTCGAGGAGGCGCGCCGGCGTGCCGTGCAGTAGCACCGCGACAGGCACCTCCAGCTTGTTCACCAGCGAGAGCACGACGCTTTGCCCGGGCTTCACCGTGCCGAGGCTCGGGAAAGACGAAAGCGAGGCCGCGCCGGAAAGCGGCACTTCGAACCGGGCGGCGTTTTCCAGCGGGATCTTTTCCGGCAGGCCGTTGGAGGGCAGGGCCTCCGGTGCCGGCAGGGCCTGGCCTTGGGCGGAACTCCCCGCGCCGACCGGCACCACAAGGGCGAGCTGGATCGGCAATTGGGTGGTTTCCACATCCAGGCGGATGGGATCGGCGGTGCCGACATCGAGGGTGAGGTCGATGCGCCCGCCGGGGGTGAGCTGGACGCGACCGTCCTTCAGGGCGAACGGCTGCACCGGCTGGCCGTCCACCGCCAGCACGAAGCAAGGGGCATCGCCCATCTTCAGGCGCAGGAATTGGGCGCTGGCATTGACCAGCCGCAGTCGCGCGCGCCCCCCGGCCGGGGCTTCGAGGGTGGGGGAGACGGCGCCGTTCACCGTGAGCAGCGGCACGGTCATCGTCGGATCGGGCGACCAGGCCTGGACCAGCAGCGTGAGGTCGGCGGAGAAGGGCGAGGGCTGCGCCTCCTCGACGATGAAGGCGCCGACCAGCGAGCGCGACGCGCGCTCCGGCACGAAGGCGCGATAGAGGAACGTGCCAGCGTCGGGCGGGGTAAAGGCGATGCCACGCGTCTCGCCATTGGCAATGGCGCTGCCGGTCAGGCCGGGCACGCCGTCCACCGCATTGGGAACGCGCACGCCCTGCCAGTGCAGGGAGAGAGGCGCGTCGATGGTGTTTTCCACATTCACCGCGAACGGCGCGCCGCGCTTCACGCGCAGCACCGGGCCGGGAATGGATTCGCCGAACAAAGCGATGGAGGACTGCCCGCCAAGCTCGATGCGCACGGCGTCGGCGGCCTTGAGCCGGTTCGCGGTGTCCGGCGGGGTCGCCGGCTGGGCGCGTGCGGCGCGTGCGAACGGGGCGCTGAGCGCCATTGCGGCGGCTCCGGTGAGAACCGCACGACGGGAAGGGGCCGGAACGCGCAAGGTAGCTCTCCTGGAATTGAACGGTTGAGCGGAGCGGACCTTCTCCTGCCGCCGGGCAAAGGGCAAGCCGGATTTACCATCGCGGCCGACGGGCGGGAAAATTCCCGAGGATGGCCGCGCGACGGGCGGCCAAAGCTGCTTTTTCTTGCTGCACGGTGACAGCAGCATGATATAAGCCCCAGCCCGGCCGGTGCCGATTCAATCGGTCGCGCACCAGGAGAAGCGCGCCTCGCGCGGCTCCCGAGTGCGTGAATTTCGGGCACGCGGGCGTGGCGGAACTGGTAGACGCGCGGGATTTAGGTTCCCGTGACGAAAGTCGTGGGGGTTCGAGCCCCTCCGCCCGCACCACGTCACCGGACCGCACCCTTTCAGGATGCGCCATGCGCCTTGCCGGACGCGGCGCACTTTGAGTTTTGATGGAATGACACCGCCGCGGCGGAAAATGAACGAAGGCAAGACGATGCAGGTGACCGAAACCCAGGCCGACGGCCTCAAGCGCGCCTTTCGCGTGGTGCTTCCCGCGGCGGACCTGGATGCCAAGGCCAATGGCCGCCTGACCGAGCTCAAGGGCCAGGTGCGTCTGAACGGCTTCCGCCCCGGCAAGGTGCCGGTCGCCCATCTCAAGCGCGTGTACGGCAAGTCCGTCATGGCGGAGGTGATCGAGCAGGCCGTGACCGAGGCCAATGGCAAGATCGTCGAGGAGCACGGCTTCCGCCTCGCGCTCCAGCCGCGCGTCGAGCTGCCCAAGGACGAAGCCGAGGTCACCGACGTGATCGAGGGCAAGGCCGACCTCGCCTATACCGTCGAGCTTGAGATCCTGCCGGTGATCGAGCTGGGCAATTTCAAGGACATCTCCATCGAGAAGCTGGTGGCGATCGTGTCCGACGCGGAAGTGGACGAGACCCTGAACCGGCTCGCCGATTCCAACCGGCCCTATAGCGAGAAGCAGGGCGCCGCCGAGAATGGCGACCGCGTCACCACCAATTTCGTCGGCACCATCGACGGCGAAGCGTTCGAGGGTGGGTCGGGCGAAGGCATCCAGGTGGTGATCGGCTCGAACAGCTTCATCCCCGGCTTCGAAGAGCAACTGCTCGGCATTGCCGCCGGCGAGACCCGCACCGTCAACGTCTCCTTCCCCGAGGCCTATGCGGCGCGCGAGCTGGCCGGCAAGGCGGCGGCGTTCGAAGTGACCGCGACACTCGTGGAGGCGCCCGGCGAACTGGTGCTGGACGACGAATTCGCCAAGAGCCTCGGCCAGGAAAGCCTGGACAAGCTCAAGGAGCAGGTCCGCGCCCGCATCACCCAGGAGCATGCCGGCGCCAGCCGTCAGAAGGTGAAGCGCGCCCTGCTCGACGCGCTCGACGCGCTGCATAAGTTCGACGTGCCGCCGACCCTGGTCTCGCAGGAGTTCGACGGCGTGTGGCAGCAGGTTCAGCAGGACCTGACCGCCCAGGGCCGCACCTTCGAGGACGAAGGCACCACCGAGGACGCCGCCCGCGGCGACTATACGCGGATCGCCGAGCGTCGCGTGCGGCTCGGGCTGGTTCTTGCGGAAATCGGTGAGCGCAACAATATTCAGGTCAGCGACGATGAAGTGACGCGTGCGGTGGTGGAGCGCGCGCGGCAGTTTCCC
>NCHM01000294.1 GCA_002257205.1 Rhizobiales bacterium 24-66-13
GAGCTGGCAGATGTTCCGCCGCATCACCTATCCCATGCTCACGCCCATCATCGCCGTGGTCATGACCTTCTCGGTGCTGTTCACCTTCACCGAATTCCAGCTGATCTGGGTGCTGACGCGCGGCGGCCCGGCGAACGCGACCGACCTGATGGCGACGCTCTCCTACCAGCGCGCGATCCTCGGCGGCCAGCTCGGCGAGGGATCGGCCATCGCGGTCGCGATGATCCCGTTCCTGCTCGGCGCCATCATGATCTCCTGGTTCGGCCTGCAGCGGCAGAAATGGCAGCAGGGGAACGACCAATGACCCATCCCACGGAGGCGACCATGACCGAAACATCGGCGGCCCGGCTCGGGCGCAAGATCAAGTCCGCTCCCGAGGGCGAGGGCATGGACTATCTGGAGACTCTGCCGAAGCGGGTGGTCTATCTCTATGTCCCGCTCACCATCATCCTGTTCGTACTGCTGTTCCCGTTCTACTGGATGACGCTGACCTCGTTCAAATCGACCGCGGAACTCACCGATTTCAACACCTTCAACCCGTTCTGGGTGTGGCAGCCGACGCTGCAGCATCTCAAGGACCTGCTGTTCGGTTCGCATTATCCGCGCTGGCTGCTCAACACCATGATGGTCTCGGTGACCGCCACCGCGCTGTCGCTGGCCGCCTCGGTTCTGGCGGCCTATGCCATCACCCGGATCCGGTTCCGGGGCGCGCGCTTCGTCGGCGTGATGATCTTCTTCGCCTATCTCGTTCCGCCCTCGGTGCTGTTCATTCCGCTTGCGGTGGTGGTCTCAACCTATGGCCTGTTTGACAGCCCGCTGGCGCTGATCCTGACCTATCCGACCATCCTGATCCCGTTCTCCACCTGGCTGCTGATCGGCTATTTCAAGACCATTCCCTACGAGTTGGAAGAGTGCGCCCTGATGGACGGCGCCTCACGCTTGCAGATCCTGCTGAAGATCATCCTGCCGCTGGCGGTGCCGGGGCTGATCTCGGCCGGCATCTTCTGCTTCACCTTGTGCTGGAACGAATTCATCTACGCCTTGGTGTTCATCCAGTCGGAAGCGAACAAGACCGTGCCCATCGCCATCGTCACCGTGTTTACCGACGGCGACAATTACCGCTGGGGCGCGCTGATGTCCGGGGCTCTGGTGGGCTCGCTGCCGATCTGCATCCTTTATTCCTTCTTCGTGAACCACTATGTTTCCTCGCTCGCCGGCGCCGTGAAGGAATAGGTCCGGCCGGCGAAACATCGCCAATAAAAGCATGGCCAAGAAAAAAGCCGGGGCGCTCGCGCGCTCCGGCTTTTTCATTTGAAAGGGGGTTGGCCTCGGCCCGCTCAGGCCGTGCCGGCGGTGAGGAATTCGTCCACCGCGTTCCAGAGCAGGTGCCGCTTGATGCCCAGCGGGCTCACATGGGCGATGCCGGGCAGGCTGGCGAAGCGCTTGTCGCCGCTCGGAAGCTGGCGGAAGAATTCCAGCAGATCCTCGATTGTGGCGATGCCGTCGTGCTCGCCGCGTACGATCAGGGTCGGCGCGGCGATCTTGAGCGGATCCACCAGGGGCAGATTGGTGGTCATGTCGAGATAGGTGCCGGTGGGCACGCTGTCTCCCAGCGCCATCTGCGCTTCGGCACAGGCGGCGATGACGGCCGGATGGGTGGTGCCCGGCAGGTCGCGGGTGAAGATGCTCTCGATATAGGCATAGCTGATGGGCCGGCGGTTGCTGGCCCGGAACGAAGCGATGCCTTCCTTGCGCTTCGCGAGCGTGGGCGAGCCCTCCCCGGTCCACACGAAGGCATCGAGCACCAGGCGCTGCACCACGTCCGGCGCATTCTGCGCGAACAGCGCCGCCCGCAGGGCGCCGGAGGACATGCCGTAGACATAGGCATGGGGCGAGCCCGTCGCCTGCGCAATCACTTCATGCGCGGCGGCAAGATCTTGTGCGCCCGTGGCGACATCCGAATTGCCGTCGGTGATCGTGGAGCGGCCGTAGCCCTCATGGTCGAGCGTCCACACGTCCCAGCCGCGCCGGGCCAGCCAATCCATGAAGGAATAATCGCTCTGGCCCGGCACCTGGAGGTCGAACGAAGGGATGCCTGAGGTGGAGGAGCCGTGCACGAGGATGATCGGCGGGCGGCCGTCCTCTGGGGGCTGCGCCAGACGCTTGCGCCACAGGAACAGGGACACCGGGCCCTTTCGGGCCCAGTGCTCCTCGCTTTGGATTTCGCACGTCATTGCAGCCTCAGTTCTTAGGCAGGAAATCGTTCGTGAACGTGTTTTCGTAGACGATCGGCGTGGTGCCGGACGGCTGGAGGAAGTCGAACACCTTCTTCGCGCCGGAAAGGCTCATGCGGCCGTCCGTGCTCCAGATCTGGCGGACGATCTCATAGGCCTTGTCATTGGTGGCGGACGACATGTCGGGGAATTCCGTGGCCATGATCGCCTTGCCGCGCACCGGGTCGAGCAGGATCTTCTGCGCCTCGGCGAACACCGCCACCACCTTGCGCACCGTCTCCGGCCGCTCGCGCAGCATGTCGGGATGGGTGGCCAGCGTCATGAACACCAGGTCGCGGAACTCGGGGATCTCGCCGTTCATCAGATTGATGAAGATCTTGCCCAGCCCCTCCTGTTCGACCACGGCGCCCGCCGGCTCGAACGGAATGCCGGCATCGACCAGCTTGCCGCGGAACGCGCCCACATAGGAGGCGGCGTCCGTGCCGAGATAGACCAGCTCCACATCGCCCGGCAGCGCGAGGCCGTAGCGCTTCGCCAGCACGCCGAGCATCTTCTCGCCCGACCCGCCGGCGGAAGGCGCGCCCACCTTCTTGCCCTTCAGCGCCCGCACCTTCTGTTCGATGGTGGCGTTAGGATAGGCATCGAATAAAGCATTGGTGGCGATGAGATTGTTCAGCGGCCGCGTGGTGACGTTGAACACCGAGACGATGTTCTTGCCCTGCGCCGCCGCGGTGAGCACATGCTCATAGCTCAGCACGCCGAAATCGGCGCTGCGTCCAAGCACCGCCTGGAACACCAGCGCGCCGCCCTTGATGAAGGTGACGTCCGCTTTCAGCCCGTGCTTTTCGAACAGGCCCTCGCGCATGGCCACATAAAGCGGGCCGGCATAATAGCCGTGGCCGATATTGGCGATGCGCACGGTTTCCTGCGCGCGCGCCGCGCCTTGCCACAGAAAGCTGGCGCATAGCGCGGCCAACGCAAGTTTCAGGTGCTGTTTCATCTGTTCCTCCCAATGCGCCGGCCCCTTCTTTTTGCGGAGCTCGGCTTCGTCTTCTCTTCTTCCGGCTGAGCGGCGCAATTCAGCGGCTGATGACTTTCCAGCCGTCGAGCCGCGCCTGCACCGTGCCGACGATTTCGTTGAATATGACCGCGAGGGCAGCGATCGCCAGCAGCGCCGCGAACACCCCGGCGGTGTCGAAATCGCTGCCGGCGCGCTGCACCAGATAGCCGAGGCCCCGGTTGGCCGCGATCATCTCGCCGATGATGGTGCCGATCAGCGCGAACGGGACCGCCGTCTTCAGCCCGACGAAGATCCAGGCGAGCGAGGACGGCAGGATCACCTTCATCAGGATCTGCCGCTTGGAGGCGCGCATCAGCCGTGCGCCGTCGATCAGGTCCTGGTCCACCTCGCGCACACCGGCATAGGTGTTCACGAACACCAGGAACACCACCAGGATGGCGGCCAGCGCCACCTTGGATTCGATGCCGAGGCCGAACCACAGGATGAACAGCGGCGCGAGCGCCACCTTGGGCACGGCGTTGAACGCCCAGATATAGGGGTTCAGCAGACGGCTCATGAACGGCGACAGGCCGAGCCATACGCCGCCGGCAACACCGGCCACCGCGCCGATGACGAAGCCGAGCACGGTCGCATACACCGTCGCCCAGATGTGAATGAAGATCGAGCCGTTCAGCGTCCAGGTCCACAGCCGGGAGGCGATGGAAATGGGGTTGCTGATGAGGAAATTATCCACCAGCCGGCCGGAGACGAGCTGCCAGACGACCAGCAGGGCGACCCCAAGCAGGACCTGAAACATCATCATCCGGCTGGCGCCCATGTCGGCCAGCCGATGAGGGGCGTCGGTGACGGGCGGCACGTCGCGGCCGGAGCGGGGAGTTTGCATGAGGCTGGTCTCCGGTTCTGCCGCCGCCTTCGCCGGGCTCATAGGCGCACCTCGTCATATTGGATGCGCAGGCGGTCCCACAGGGCATTGTGGATGCGGTGGAAGGGCTCCGTGAAGCGCACTTCGTGAACGTCGCGCGGGCGCGGCAGGTCGATAGCCTGGTCCAGCACGATGCTGGCAGGCCGGCGCGTGAACACCACCACCCGGTCGGCCAGCGTGATCGCCTCCACGAGGTCGTGAGTGACGAACAGGATGGTCTGCTGCTGCTCCTCCCACAGGCGCATCAGCAGCGCGTGCATGGCGATGCGCAATTGCGCGTCGAGCGCAGCGAACGGCTCGTCCAGCAGCAGCGCGTTCGGCTTGTAGATCAGCATGCGCGCGAGGCAGACCCGCTTGCGCATGCCGCCGGACAATTCGTGGGAATATTTCTGCTCGAAGCCCGAGAGGCCCACGAGGTCGATCAGCTTTGCGGCGGCGGCATAGCGTTCCGCCTGCGGCACCCCGGCGACCTCGAGGGGAAAGGAGACATTGTCCAGCACCGTGCGCCAGGGCAGCAGATTGTCCTTCTGCGTCATGTAGCCGACGTTGGTATTGACGTCGGTGACGCGCGCGCCGTCGTAGAACACCTGTCCCTCGCTCGGCGCATACAGGCCGGCGATCATGTTCAGCAGGGTGGATTTCCCGCAGCCGGACGGGCCGATGAGCGCGACGATGGATCGTGGTGCGATCGACAGGTTCACGTCCTGCACGGCATGAAGCGCACTCTCCTTCTTCCTGAACGTCTTGCTGATGTGCTGAAGCTCGATCATGCCTGTTTCCCGTTCAGAAGGTCATGCGTTGCTGGCCGCCGTCGACGTCGATATTGGCGCCGGTCACGAAGCCGGCGCGTGCCGAGGCCAGGAAGGCCACGGCGTCGGCGACCTGCTCGGGCGTGCACCAGCGCCCGAGCGGCGGGGCCGTGCCCCAGCCGCTCTCCTGCTGGCCGAGGCCACGCCCGAGATAGGGCTCGGTGCCGATCCCCGTGCCCGCCGCGCCGGGCGCCGCGGTGCCGACACACACCGCATTGACGGTGATGCCCCGGGGTCCGAAATGGTCGGACACCGATTTTACGAAAGCGTGCTGCGCGGCGCCAAGTACCGCCGCCGCCAGAAAGTCGCGGCTCGGGATCTTGCCCGCCGCATTGATCAGCAGGACGATGCGCCCGCCCCCGTCCTGCGGCATATGGGCGGCTCCTGCCTGCACGAAAGCCCAGAGCGCGACCAGCCCGTCCCGCAGATAAGCCGCGAGGCGCTCCGCCGTCACCGTGTCGAGCGTCCCTTCCAGCGGCTCGCACACATCCGCCACCAGAATGTCCGGCGCGCCGAAGGTGACGACGGCGGCCCGCACCATCTGGGGCATGCCC
>NCHM01000295.1:0-3267 GCA_002257205.1 Rhizobiales bacterium 24-66-13
GGACGGGTATCGTCCTGCCCCATGTCGCCGATCAAAGCCGCGAGCCCCCGGCCGAGCCGCGAGCGGCCTTCTTCCGCCATGTCCTTCTTCCCCATTGGAACGCGCCGCCTCAGGCTGCGACCGCGCGGGCGGCCCGCTCGCGCTGGATGACTTCGGAGGCCAGCCGCAGATAGGCCTGCGAGCCCGCGCATTTCAGATCATAGAGCAGCACCGGCTTGCCATAGGACGGCGCCTCCGAGACCCGCACATTGCGCGGGATCACGGTCTCGTAAACCTTGTCGCCCATGAATTGGCGCACATCCGCCACCACCTGCTCGGACAGATTGTTGCGCGCGTCGTACATGGTCAGCACGATGCCGTGGATGGTGAGATCGGGATTGAGGGCGGTGCGCGCCTGCTCCACCGTCTTCAGCAATTGGGAGAGGCCTTCCAGCGCGAAGAACTCGCATTGCAGCGGCACCAATATGGCGTGCGCCGCCGCCATCGCATTCACCGTGATGAGCGAGAGCGAGGGCGGGCAGTCGATCAGGACATAGGTGAATTTCGGCGCCGCCGGGTCGTTGACCATGTCGCGCAGGGCATTGCGCAGGCGAAACGCGCGGTCGCGCTCATTGGCGATTTCCAGCTCCAGGCCCGAGAGGTCGAGCGTGGAAGCCGCCACGAACAGCGAGGGAACGCCGGTATCGACGATCGCCTGCGCCATGGTCGCTTCCCCGCTGAGCACGTCATAGGTGGACAGCTTGCGCCGGCCGCGATCGATGCCGAGCCCGGTGGAGGCATTGCCTTGGGGATCGAGATCCACCACCAGCACGCTCTCGCCGATGGCGGCAAGGGCGGTGCCGAGATTGATGGCGGTGGTGGTCTTGCCCACCCCGCCCTTCTGGTTCGCCAGCGCCAGGATGCGCGGCGTGACGCCGCCGACGATGGGGGCGGTGACGGAATGATCAGTCATGTGCGCTTCCGCGTAGGTGTCCGCCGGGGACGGCCGGGGACGGGACCGCTTTGAGGGCGCGCGTCACAACCAGGATCTTCCCGTGGGGATCGCTGAGGCTGTCGCGCAGTTCGAGGTCGAGTGTCCAGTCTTTGCGGGCTTCGGTCAATTCGCGCTGCCAATCCTTGCCCTTGGGAAATATCCCGATGGCGCCGGCCGCGAAAAACGGCGCGGCAAGCGCCAGCAATTTCGGCAGCGGCGCGAGCGCACGGGCGGAAACCACGTGTTTTCCAGGCGCCAACGCCTCCGCCACCTGCTCGATGCGCTGGGGATGCACGCTCACCGGCAGATCGGCGAGCCGCGCCGCTTCCCGCAGGAAGGCGGACTTGCGGCTGTCGCTCTCCACCAGATCCACATGGCCGCCGTCCCGCTCCGCCAGCACCGCCGCGACCACGAGACCGGGAAATCCGCCGCCGGACCCAAGATCTACCCAGGCGCGAACATCATAGTTCACATGTGTCATAAGTTGCAGGGAATCGGCGATATGGCGCGTCCACAGCTCCGGGATGGTGGCGGGGGAAACGAGATTTATCGTTTTCTGCCATTTGGTTAGCAGGTTCGCGATGGTTTCCAGCCGGGAAAATGTTTCACGTGAAACATTTTGCGCGATCGCCGCCTTGGCCGAATCCGAAGAGTTTCTCATGCGCTTTTCGTGCCCATTTACGCGGCTTTATCGCACGTGAAACCGCAGATTCGGCAGAACGTTTTTCGCCGAAATGGGCGCGCCGCGGTTTTGGGCCAGGTTACGGGTTACGTTCCCCAGGATTCACACCGGGATTTCCGGAACGGCAAGGAGAAAGGCCCTTGCCGACGCCGGAAGCGTACCGCTCCCCCGACGCTTCCCTCTGTGGAAGAGGGAGTGAGGGCCAAAGGGCGATTCGCCGCACCCTTCCCTGCCGCTCCGTCCATCCTCAACCGACCGCCTGCTCCACGCCCGCGATCACAGCCCCGCTCCCCGACACCGCCCCTTGCCGCCGGGCATAGGTCACCAGCAGCGCGAGCGCGGCCGGGGTCATGCCCTCCATGCGGCCGGCCTGGCCGATGGTGCGCGGGCGCACGTGGGCGAGCTTGTGCTTCAGCTCGTTGGAGAGGCCCGGCAGCGGCGCATAGTCCAGCGCCTCGGGCAGGATCAGATCCTCGTCGCGCCGCAAGGTGGCGATATCCGCCGCCTGGCGATCCAGATAGACGGCATATTTCGCGTCGATCTCCAATTGCTCGGCAATCGCCGGGCTCAGCTCGGAGAATTCCGGCCAGATGCGCGCCACCTGCTCCAGGCCGATGTCCGGATAGGCCAAAAGATCGAAGGCGCTGCGGCGCTGGCCGTCCTTGTTGAGGTTCAGCCCAAAGGCCGCCGCTTCATTGGGCGTCACGTTCAGCGCGCGGGCGCGATCGCGCGCGCCGTCGAGCGCCGCCATCTTGGCGGAGAAATGCGCCGCCCGCTCCGCCCCCACGAGGCCGAGCGCGAGGCCCCGCGCGGTGAGCCGCTGGTCGGCATTGTCAGCGCGCAAGGTGAGGCGATATTCGGCGCGCGAGGTGAACATGCGATAAGGCTCGGTGACGCCGCGCGTCACAAGATCGTCCACCATCACGCCGAGATAGCCCTCGGCCCGGTCGATCACGATGCCCTCCCCTGCCCCGCCCTCCCCTGCCCCGCTGCCCGCCTGCCCGGCGCGCCGCGCGGCATTCAGCCCGGCGAGCAGGCCCTGGGCGGCCGCTTCCTCATAGCCCGTGGTGCCGTTGATCTGGCCGGCGAGGAACAGGCCCGGTGCGCGCTTCGCCTCGAGCGTCGGGGCCAGCTCGCGCGGGTCCACATGGTCATATTCGATGGCATAGCCCGGCCGCAGCACCGCGACCCGCTCCAGGCCGGGAATGGTGCGCAGGAAGAGGTGCTGCACCTCCTCGGGAAGCGAGGTGGACATGCCATTGGGATAGATGGTCGGATCGTCCAGCCCCTCGGGCTCGAGGAAGATCTGGTGGCCGTCGCGATCGCCGAAGCGCACCACCTTGTCCTCGATGGACGGGCAATAGCGCGGCCCGGTGCTCTCGATGCGGCCGGAATACATGGCCGAGCGCGAGAGGTTCGCGCGGATCACATCGTGGGTCTCTTGCGTGGTGCGGGTGATGCCGCACTTTACCTGCGGATTGGGCAGGCGGGTGGTGAGGCTGGAGAACGCCTCCGGCGGCTCATCGCCGTCCTGCATCTCCAGGCCCGCCCAATCGATGGTGCGGCCATCGAGGCGCGGCGGCGTGCCGGTCTTCAACCGGCCGAGCGCGAG
>NCHM01000295.1:3309-8848 GCA_002257205.1 Rhizobiales bacterium 24-66-13
GCGCGGCCATCCCCCAGCAGCAGGCCGGCGACGCGCCCGCCCGCGAGGATCAAATCGTCCGCCTCGCCTTCGAGGATCGTGAGATTTTCCTGTGCCGCAAGCGCCTGTTGCATGGCGCGGGCATAGAGCTTGCGGTCGGCCTGGGCGCGCGGGCCGCGCACGGCGGGGCCCTTGCGGCGATTAAGCACGCGAAACTGAATGCCGCCCTGGTCCGCCACCCGGCCCATGAGCCCGTCCAGCGCATCGATCTCCCGCACCAGATGGCCCTTACCGAGCCCGCCGATGGCGGGATTGCACGACATGGCGCCGATGGTCGCCGCGCTATGGGTAACAAGCGCGGTGCGGGCGCCGAGGCGCGCTGCCGCAGCCGCCGCTTCGCAGCCCGCATGGCCGCCGCCGACCACCATCACATCGAACCGGAATTCCAGCTTGCTCATTCACATCTCGTGGCCCAAGGGCCGTGGGCGGGGACGCCGCCGTATTTTTTGGATTGGAGAGACAGGAACGGCACTTTCGCGGCGGGGTCAAGGCGCCCGGAAAATGCGTGGCTGGACGTATGGGCCGGGCAGATGTTTCACGTGAAACATTTTGGGCGATGGGCCCGCGCGGGAAGCGAAGGATTGCCGGCCCCGCGGCCACCGCCCGCGCTTTTCGAATGTTTCACGTGAAACATTCTCAGTGAGCGCCAAGCTTGTCGCCGGCTGAGCCCGCCGCTCCGCATGCCCGCCGGCCCGTGCGGAAAATGTTTCACGTGAAACATTTTGCTTGGAGGAGCCGACACGGTATCGGATCTGGACGGTCCGTTCCGCACCATCGCGCTGAGCTGGCCGACCCGGCGCAATATTAACGAGACATGCGGAAGACGGCGGCCACCGAAGTCTCCCCCCAAGCATCGGAATGTTTCACGTGAAACATTTTGCGGAAGGACACACACAGCGTCGGATCTGCGCTGTCCGCTCCGCGCGACATCGCACATGGCCGCCCTCCGCCACGATATAATAGGGTGATCTCTCCAAACGCGGCGTGCCCCAGCGCTCTCGCCTGGGGGGACCACAGCAGCGAGAACGGCACACGCTGGTATTTATTCCGCAGGCACCGGCCATGGGCGCGAGGCGGGACGAATGTTTCACGTGAAACATTTTGAGGCGGATGGCCCGCCGAATGATCGGGACTGCGCGATACCTCGTCTGCGCCAGCTATGCCGCGTACCGCCAACGCGATATGCGCGACGGTTTCTGATGCCCGCCCTCTCGCCGACAGGCGCCTGATCCTCGGCATCGCCAATACTGGTTCCACCGGCGACAGCCTCCTTCCATCCTGATCCACCACAGGCGCGGGGTGGAGCGGGTGTTTCACGTGAAACATTCCAGGGCCTGATAAGGCGCCTTGCATTTCGTTTCGTGCACCGGTCCGCGAAAATGTTTCACGTGAAACATTTTACTCAAGCGGCGCGACGCGCGTTCGCAGGCGCACGACCCCCTGCGCGCGACATTGCGCGATCCTGAGTGCCTCGCCGGAGGCCACGCAGGTTCCCCGAACGCCGCCGCACCACAACGCTTCCCTTCGGAGCACATAGGCGGGCGGAATGGCCGGGCGAAGTCCGCGAAAATGTTTCACGTGAAACATTCTGCGGCGTGCAAGCGGGCGATCTTTCGCAGACCCTCGCCGCCGTCTGACTTCAAAAGCCAATCGACCGGGATTGACGAGCGGATATGAGCGGCACGCTGTTCCTGCGCACCTCACGGCCCGCGAGACCCCTGCCTGCCTGACGGCGGAGGATCACCGCGACCCGCTGCCGCCACGTTTCCTTTTCATCTCGGCCCGCTCAGCCACAACCGGGGACGCGGAATGTTTCACGTGAAACATTCTGCGAGGACCCGTGGGCCATCGCCTCTGCCGGCTTCTTTTTCGCGATTTGCCAGGGGTGACGAACGACGGCTTTCGGCGGTGGCTTTGGGCCGCGGACCGCTTCGCTGAATGGCGATGATCCCGCCTCCTGGCGTCGCGATGGTGGGACCGCACGCCAACCGGGTCCGCCGCGATCGACCTTTCATCGGCCCCGCTTCGTCATGACCGAGTGGAATGTTTCACGTGAAACATTCCAGGTGGACCAGAGGCAATCGCGATTGTTTTCACCGGGGCCAGGCGCCGCAGTCGACAATGTTTCACGTGAAACATTTTCTGATCAGCGCAGAAGGGCCGCCGGCGCGAGGCTCACCGACAGGGCCAGATCCGCCGCACCGCGTCCGCCGGTTCTCCCTTTCGGCAAGAGGAGCGGCGAAGGCGAGCCGGCCGGCTCATTCACCCGCATCGCGCAAAATGTTTCACGTGAAACATTGCGCCTCCGCGCCTCGCCCCGCGCGTCACTTGCCGATGCAGAAAGTGCGGAACAGAGCGTCGAGAACGTCTTCCATGTCCACCCGCCCCACCAGAGCATCGAGCGCGCGGGCGGCGAGGCGCAAGTCTTCCGCAAGCAGGTCCTCGGCCAGCAGACCCTCGCCCCCGCCGTCCGCCCGTGCCAGCGCGCGATCGAGGTGCGCCAGCGCATCCTTAAGCGCGAGCCGCTGACGTTCGCGCGTGATCAGCGCAGGCTCCCCGCCCCCCAATTCCGCCGCCCGCGCCTCGATCAGGGCGATCAGTTCATCGATCCCCTGCCCCGTGGCGGCGGAAATCGCGAGCCTTTCATCCTCCCCCGGCCCGGTCTCCGCCTGGTCCGCCTTGGTGCGGACGGCGAGCGCCTGCGCCAGTTCGGGCGGCGGCGGGGCGCCCTCCTCGCTCAGCCACAACACCAGATCGGCCGATGCGGCGCGGGCGCGGGCGCGGCGGATGCCTTCGGCTTCCACCTCGTCGTCGGTCTCCCGCAGGCCGGCCGTGTCGATCAGCGTCACCGCCTGCCCGGCCAGCTCCAGATGAACTTCCAGCAGGTCGCGCGTGGTGCCGGGACGGTGGGAGACGATGGCCGCCTCGCGCCCCGCAAGGCGGTTCAGCAAGGTGGATTTGCCCGCGTTCGGCGGGCCGGCGATGGCGATGGACAGCCCGTCGCGCACCATTTCCCCGCGCGCGCTGTCAGCGAGCGCCGCCGCCAATTCCTCCCGCAACAGGCCGGTTTCCAGCAGCGCCGGGCCGGTGAGATCCTCCGGGACGTCGTCCTCATCGGAAAAATCGATGGTGGCTTCCACCAGCGCGAGGGCGCGGATCAGCCGCGCGCGCCAGCCCGAGACGCGCCGCGACAGGACGCCGGAGGCTTGCGCCAAAGCCTGTCGGCGCTGGGCTTCGCTCTCCGCCGCGATGAGATCGCCGAGGCCTTCCACCTCGGCGAGGTCCATCTTGCCATTGGCATGGGCGCGGCGGGTGAATTCGCCCGGCTGCGCGGGGCGGAACCCATCGAGACCCGACAAGGTTGAAAGAACAGCGGCAACCACCGCGCGGCCGCCATGAAGGTGAAGCTCTAAAAGGTCCTCTCCCGTGGCGCTGCGTGGGCCTTCGAAGAACAGGATCAGCCCCCGGTCCAGCGCCTCCCCCGTCGGCGGCGCCCGCAAGATGGTGTAGGTCGCGTGCCGCGGCGCAGGCACCGTGCCGGCCAATGCCTGGGCTGCCGCGCGTGCGGAGGGGCCGGAAATGCGCACGAGCGCCACTCCCGAGGGCAAGCGCCCGCTGGACAAAGCGAAGATCGTGTCCGATGACCGCATCACGCACAGGCCTTGAAACTGGAGTTAGGACGATGACCGAAAACCGCCTCGGGTCCGAGACCAGTCCCTATCTGCTCCAGCATCAGGACAATCCCGTCCATTGGTGGCCGTGGGGCCCCGAAGCCTTCGCGGAAGCCCGCCGCACGGGAAAGCCGGTTCTGCTCTCCGTGGGCTATGCGGCCTGCCATTGGTGCCATGTCATGGCTCATGAAAGCTTCGAAAATCCCCTGGTGGCTGGCGTCATGAACGACCTGTTCGTGAACATCAAGGTGGATCGCGAGGAGCGGCCCGACGTGGACCAAATCTATATGGCCGCGCTCCAGCAGCTCGGCGAACAGGGCGGCTGGCCGCTGACCATGTTCCTGGACGGGGATGCAAAGCCATTCTGGGGCGGCACCTATTTTCCCCCCAATGCGAGCTATGGCCGCCCCGGCTTCACCAACGTGTTGCAACAGGTGTCCGAGGTCTATCGCGAGACGCCTGAAAAGATCGCCCATAATCGCGACGCCATCCTCGAACGGCTGGAGAAAGCGGCCCGTCCCCAGGGCGAGGTGGTGATCGGCCTTGCCGAGCTGGACCGGGCGGCGCAGCAGATCGCCGGCCTGTTCGACAAGGCCAATGGCGGCCTGCGCGGCGCGCCGAAATTTCCCCAGACCGGGCTGATGGAAATGCTCTGGCGCGCGGGCGAGCGCACGGGCGACGAAAAGCTGAAGGCGATCTGCGCCTTCACCCTCAACCGCATGTGCGAGGGCGGCATCTATGATCATCTCGGCGGCGGCTTCTCGCGCTACAGCGTGGATGAATATTGGCTCGTCCCGCATTTCGAGAAGATGCTTTACGACAACGCCTTGCTACTGGAATTGCTCGCCCTCGCCCATCAGGAGAGCGGCGACCCGCTGTTTCTCGCCCGCGCGCGCGAAACCGTCGGCTGGCTGGAACGGGAAATGCTGACCGACGGGGGCGCCTTCTGCGCCAGCCTGGACGCCGACAGCGAGGGCCATGAAGGCAAGTTCTATGTGTGGACCAAGGCCCAGATCGAAGAGATCCTGGGCACGGACGACGCCGACTATTTCGCCCAATTCTATGATGTGACGCCGGGCGGAAACTGGGAAGCCGCCACCATCCTCAACCGCACCAAGGCCGGCGACGTGGCGGACGAGGACGAGGCGCGCCTTGCCCCGATGCGCGAAAAACTCCTCGCGGCGCGGGCGAAACGCGTGCGGCCGAGCCTCGACGACAAGGTTCTGGCGGATTGGAACGGCCTGATGATCGCCGCCCTCGCCCGCGCCGGCGCGCTGCTGAACGAACCCGCCTGGATCGCCCTTGCCGAGCGCGCGTTCGCGGCGGTGGTGGATCTCATGAGCGAGGGCGACCGGCTCGGCCATTCCTATCGCGCCGGGCGCACGCTTTTTCCCGGCCTCGCCAGCGATCTTGCGGCCATGGCGCGCGCCGGCATCGCCCTGCATGAGGCGACCGGCGCGGGCGAACCGCTGAACCGGGCGGTGGCCTTTATCACGGTGCTGGAGCGCCACCATCTGGACAGCGCCAGCGGCGCCTATTTCCTCACGGCCGACGATGCGGACGCTTTGGTCGTGCGACCGCTCACCACCATGGATGAAGCCCAGCCCAATTATAATGCGGTGGCCGCCGATGCCCTGGTGCGCCTCTCCGCTCTGGTGGGCGATGATGCCTTGCGCGAACGGGCCGACCGCAACCTGCGTGGCCTCTCGGCGGCGGCGGCGGGAAACGCTCTTGCCCATGGCGCGCTGCTCAACGCCATCGACACCCGTCTGCGGCTGGCGGAAATCGTCACCACCGGCGCGGCGGGCGAGGCCCTGGCGCAGGCGGGC
>NCHM01000296.1 GCA_002257205.1 Rhizobiales bacterium 24-66-13
ATGAGAAATGGTCAGCAGAAGCGTCCGCGCGGCCGTAACAACAATAATAACAATAACAACAATAATAATAACAATAACAATCGCCGCGGCTCCAACCCCTTGACGCGGGTCTATGAGTCCAACGGTCCCGACATGAAGGTGCGCGGCACCGCCCATCACATTACCGAGAAATATCTCCAGCTGGCCCGTGATGCCCAATCCTCGGGCGATCATGTGGCTGCGGAAAACTATTTCCAGCATGCTGAACATTACATCCGCCTGATCGCCTCCCTGCAGGGCCAGTTCGCGCCCCAGCCGCAGCCCGGCTTCGGCAATGAGGATCAGGAGGACGAGGACGGCGAGGAGAATGCGGCCGGCGAGGGCCAGCAGCAGCCCCAGGCCCAGCCTCAGCAGCAGCCCTATGCGCGCGAGGCGCAGTTCCAGCCGCGCCCGCCGCGTGACGATCGTTTCCCTCGCGAGGATCGCCAGCCCCGGGACGACCGCCAGCCGCGCGATGATCGCCAGCCGAGGGACAATCGCCAGGGCGGCTATCAGCGTCGCAGCGAAGAGGGCGGCGAAGGCTATCAGCAGCCGCCGCGCGATTATCGCCCGCGCTCCGACGAGCAGGGCTATGCCCCCCGTCCGCCGCGCGCGCCCCGCGCCGAGGATGAACAGGGTTATGCGGCCCGTCCGCCCCGCGCCCCGCGCGGCGAGGAGGAAGGGCAGGGCTATGCGCCGCGTCCGCCACGCGCGCCCCGCGCCGAGGACGAGCAGGGTTATGCGGCCCGTCCGCCCCGCGCCCCGCGCGGCGAGGAGGAGGGTCAGGCTTATGCGCCGCGTCCGCCGCGCGCGCCCCGCACCGAGGATGAGCAAGGCTATGCGGCCCGCCCGCCCCGCGCCCCGCGCGGCGAGGAGGAAGGGCAGGCCTATGCCCCGCGCCCGCCGCGCGCGCCCCGCGCCGAGGATGAGCAGGGTTATGCGGCCCGTCCGCCCCGCGCCCCGCGCGGCGAGGAGGAAGGGCAGGGCTATGCGCCCCGTCCGCCCCGCGCTCCGCGCGAGGAACGCCCCGAGGCGGCCGATCTCGGCCTGCCGTCCTTCATCACCGGCGGTCTGCCGCTGAAGGAGGCGCGGGAGCGTCCGGCCCGTGCGGAACGCGCGCCGCGTCCGACGGAGGAGGCAGCTCCCGCCCCGGCGGAGCGTCCTGCCGCCGAACTGCCGTTTGAGGAAGCGCCTGCGGCTGCGAAGCCGGCGCCTGCCGCCCCTGCGCCTGAGGCGCCCGCGCCGGCTGCCCTTGCAGCGGAGCCCGCTCCCGCCCCGGCGGCGAGCGTCGCCTCGGAGCCGTCCGACGTGGCCGCTGCGCCGGCCGCTTCCGAGGGCGCCGCTCCCGAGGCGCCCGCTGGTACGGACGAGGAAGCCGCGCCCTTCCGCCGTCGCCGCCGCTATCGCACCCGCGCCGAGCGCGCCGAAGAGGCCGCGAACCAGGCGCCCAGCGACGTGGAGCCGAGCCTCGGCGAGTGATCTTTGGCGCGTGACCTTGCCGCAGCACTGAAACGCGAAAGGCCCGGCAATGCCGGGCCTTTTTGTTGGCGGAAGGGACGGCGCGGCGGCGATGGGGACATTCCATGCCGAGGGCTTGCTCGCGCGCGGTGGCGCGAGGATTTCGCTCCCGCGCCGCGTCCGAAGGCCATGAGGCAGGCTCATGGCCCGATGGACTTATTCCGCGGGGGTGCCGGCGAGCATCGCCCCCTTGCCGGGCAGCGCGACGGACAGGGACGGGATCGGGTGCCGCACCAGGATCCAATAGATGATCGCCGCCGCGAGGGCGACCACGGAGCCGGTGATCAGCGCCGGGGTGAAGGTGCCTGTGGACTGGACGATGAAGCCGGTGACCGTGGGCGCCAGCGCGCCGCCGATATAGCCGCCGAAATTCTGCACCGAGCCGATGGAGGCGGTGCAATTGGCCGGCGCGGCCACCGAGGCCATGGCCCAGGCGGACGAGGAGCAGGAATAGACCAGGAAGAGCGAGGCGGAGATGCAGGCGATCGCCAGGATGTCGCTCGGCGCCTCGGCGGCGATCAGGGTGAACAGGGCGGTGAGCACCAGCGCGCCCGCCATGGGATATTTGCGCGCCATCATGGGATCGACCCCGCGCCGCGCCAGCACGTCGACGATGCGTCCCCCCGAAACCGCGCCGAGCACGCCGAAGGCGAACGGGATGGTGGCGACCCAGCCGGTCTTCGAGATGGTGAAGTGCCGCTCGATCTCCAGATAGCCGGGCAGCCAGGCGGTGTAGAGCCAGGTCACATAGATGCAGCCGAAATAGCCGGCGATCATGCCCCAGGTGGTCTTGAAGGCGAACAGGCGCTTCCAGTCCGCCCAGGTGACGCGGGCGGGCGCGTCCAGGGGATCGCCCTCCTTCAGGAAGGCTTTCTCCTCCGCTGTCAGATTGGCCTGCTCGGGATTGCGGAAGACCAGGAAATACACGCACGCCAAGGCCAGGCCCGCGACGCCCATGGCGACGAACATCCAGCGCCAGCCGAACGAGAGCATCAAAAGCGTGAGTACCGGCACCGCGATCGCCGTGCCCAGCGAGGAGGCACTGTTCCAGATGCCGGTCGCGGTGCCGCGCTGGCGGATGTTGAACCAGTCGCGCGAGATGCGGGCGCAGGTGGGGAAGTGCGGCGCCTCGCCCATGCCGAGGATGAAGCGTGCGCCAGCGAACTGCCAGAAATTCTGCACCAGGCCGCCGAGCATCTGCCCGAGCGACCAGCAGGTGAGCCCGACCGTGAGCGACAGGCGCGGCCCGAACCGGTCGATCAGCGCGCCGGCAGGCAATTGGGAGAAGGCGTAGGCCCACAGGAAGGCCGAAAGCAGCAGCCCCATTTCGCCGATGGAAAAGTGCAATTCCTCGCGGATCAGCGGGTTGGCCACCGCGAGCGTGGCGCGGTCCACGTAATTCACCACCCCCGCGGTCACCAGCAGGGCCAGCGTGAGGGTCTGGGTGCGCTTCAGGCGCGCGGTGCTCTTGGACTCGAGCATTCACTTCCTCCCAATTCGGTTTTTTTCGATGCTAGGCCCGATCGGGACGGTGTAAATGCCGCGCTGCGACATGCCGCCGGGTGAGGCGGAGGGTGGTTCGCGAGCCGGCTCGGCGCCAGGAAAGTATGACGTAGCGGCAGAGGTGGCGGGCGTCGCTGCGGTTTCTTTTGAAACGATTGAATTTTGCCGGAGGCGCGGCGTCGTTGTGCGGCGCAGCAGAGCGTGCGCGCGAATTACCGTCACCTTTTCGTGAATTTACCCATGGGGATGTAGATAGCGAGGGTTGCAGCCCCGCGCTTCGACAGCCGACCGCCGCCGGGCTCAGCGTTACAGTTTGCGCAGGCTGACTTCGGCGATCTCATGATCGCCCGCCTTGCGCAGAATCAGGTCGGCGCGCTGGCGGGTGGGCAGGATGTTTTCCTGCAGGTTCGGCAGGTTGATGCGCTGCCAGATGGAGAGGGCGGTGGCCTTGGCCTCCTCCTCCGTGAGCTTGGAATAGCGATGGAAATAGGACATGGGGTCCATGAACGCCGTGGAGCGCAGGCGCATGAAGCGTTCCACGTACCATTGCTGGAGAATGTCGTCGTCGGCGTCGATATAGACCGAGAAGTCGAAGAAGTCCGAGACGAACGGGATTTCCTTGCCGTCGCGCGGAAGGCGACCGGTCTGGAGCACGTTCAGCCCCTCGACGATGAGGATGTCGGGGCGGTCCACTTCCACCCGCTGGTCGGGCATCACGTCATAGAAGAAATGGCTGTAGAGCGGCGCCCGCACCGGCCGGCGACCGGCCTTGATGTCGGTGAGGAAGCGCAGCAGCAGCGGCAGGTCGTAGCTTTCCGGAAAACCCTTCTTCTCCATCAGCCCCTCGCGCTCCAGCACCGCATTGGGCAAAAGGAAGCCGTCGGTGGTCACGAGGTCCACCTTGGGGGTATTGGGCCAGCGGGCGAGCAGGGCCTGGAGCACGCGCGCGGTGGTGGATTTGCCCACCGCCACGGACCCGGCGACGCCGATGATATAGGGCATCTTGCCGTCGCCATTGTTGCCGTGGTCCAGGAAGTGGCTCATGGCGCGGAACAGCTTCTGCGTCGCGCCCACATAGAGCGAGAGCAAGCGCGAGAGCGGAAGATAGATCTCCTCCACTTCGCTGATGGACAGGCGGTCGTTCAGGCCCTGGAGGCGGATGATTTCCTCCTGCCGCAGCGGCATGGGGGTGTCCTGGCGCAGCACCGCCCATTCCTCGCGGGAGAAGGTGCGATAGGGCGAAAGGCCGGGATCGACCTGCTGGTCCATCTGGCGTCTCCTTGTCGTCGAAGCGTCAGCCGCGGGGTCGCGCGGCCTTTTCGTCGTGACCGGATCGTGCGGTGCGTCGGGCGAGTTCGGCGTGGACGTCATCGAGCGGAACGCCCCGTGCGTGGAGAAGGACGGCGAGATGGTAAAGCAGATCGGCGGTTTCCGCGACGAGCGCGGCCGGCGGCTCGGAAAGTGCGGCGATCACCGTTTCCACCGCTTCCTCGCCCAGCTTCTGGGCGCATTTGGCCACCCCCTTGTCGAGCAGGGACCGGGTGTAGGACGCTTCCGCCGTCGCGGCCGCGCGGGCGGCCACGATCTGTTCCAAATCGACAAGGGTTACGCGCGCGTCAGTCATTGTCCTGTCCAGTGGAACGCCGGCAGCCTCATGTATCGAGGCGCACGGGAAGGCCGGCCCGCGCCAGATGGGCCTTGGCCTCGCCCACGCTGAAGGTGCCGAAATGGAAGATGGAAGCGGCGAGCACAGCCGCGGCGCCGCCGTCGCGTACGCCTTCCACCAGGTGATCGAGCGCGCCGACGCCGCCCGAGGCGATCACCGGCACATGCACCGCGTCCGAGACCGCGCGGGTCAGGGCGACATCGAAGCCGATGCCGGTGCCGTCGCGATCCATGGAGGTGAGCAGGATTTCGCCCGCGCCGAGGTCCACGACCTCGCGGGCATATTGGATGGCGTCGAGCCCGGTGGGCTTGCGCCCGCCATGGGTGAAAATCTCCCAGCGATTGGCTTCGCCGGGGGCGCTCACCTTCTTGGCGTCGATGGCCACCACGATGCACTGCTCGCCGAACTTTTCCGCCGCCTCGCCCACGAAGGCGCGGCGGTTCACGGCGGCGGTGTTGATGGAGACTTTGTCGGCGCCCGCGTGCAGCAGGGTGCGCACATCCTCCACCGTGCGCACGCCGCCGCCGACCGTGAGCGGCATGAAGCATTGCTCGGCGGTGCGGCGCACAACGTCCAGGATGGTGCCGCGATCCTCGTGGCTGGCGGTGATGTCGAGGAAGGTCAATTCGTCCGCGCCGGCGGCGTCATAGGCGCGCGCGGCTTCCACCGGGTCGCCGGCGTCGCGCAGGTCTACGAACTGGACGCCCTTGACGACGCGGCCGTCCTTCACGTCCAGGCAGGGAATGACGCGGACTTTGAGCATGGTGGAACAACTCGAGCGTGCGGCGCAAACCTATGGCCGAATTCAAACTTGATGTCATCTTTTGCGGG
>NCHM01000297.1 GCA_002257205.1 Rhizobiales bacterium 24-66-13
AGGCCCATGCCATAGGCCGATAGCAGTCCCGAGAAGGGGTGGATGTGGACGCTCTTCATGCCGAGCGCGTCGGCCACGAGGCAGGCATGCTGCCCGCCCGCCCCGCCGAAGCAGGTCAGCGCATAGCGGGTGACATCATAGCCGCGCTCCACCGAGATCTTCTTGATGGCATTGGCCATGTTCTCGACCGCAATGGTGATGAAGCCGTCGGCGGCGGCCTCGGCGGTGCGTCCGTCGCCGATCTCGGCCGCCAGCGTCGCGAACTTTTCGCGCACCGCATCCGCATCGAGCGCCTGGTCCTGGTTCGGACCGAAAATCCTCGGGAAGAAATCGGGGATGAGCTTGCCGAGCATCACATTGGCATCGGTCACCGCGAGCGGTCCGCCGCGCCGGTAGCAGGCGGGGCCGGGATTGGCGCCGGCGCTGTCCGGGCCGACGCGGAAGCGCGCGCCGTCATAATGCAGGATCGAGCCACCGCCCGCCGCCACCGTATGGATGCGCATCATGGGCGCGCGGATGCGCACGCCGGCGACCTCGGTATCGAAGGCACGCTCCAGCTCGCCGTCGAAATGGCACACATCCGTTGAGGTGCCGCCCATGTCGAAGCCGATGATACGCTCAAGCCCGGCGATGCCGCCGGTTTCCGCCGCGCCGACCACGCCACCCGCCGGGCCGGACAGCAGCGCATCCTTGCCCTGGAACAGGTCGGCGGCGGTGAGCCCGCCGGAGGACATCATGAACATGAGGCGGATGGGATCGGCGCCGCCGGGTTCACCGGCGTCCAACTCCTGCGCCACCTGCCCCACGTAGCGGCGCAGGATCGGCGAGAGATAGGCATCCACCACGGTGGTGTCACCCCGCCCCACCAGCTTGATGAGCGGGGACACTTCGTGTGACACGGACACTTGCGGAAAGCCGATCTCCCGCGCCAGCGCCGCGACCTGCCGCTCGTGCTCGGGGAAGCGGTAGGCGTGCATGAAGGCGATCGCCACCGCCACGATGCCGGCCTCGCGCGCCTCCACAAGGCTCGCGCGCACCGCGTCCAGATCGGGCGCCGCCTCGATGGTGCCATCGGCGCGCACGCGCTCGCCCACCTCAAGCACGCGCTCGAACAGCATGTGAGGCAGCACGATCTTCTTGGCGAAGATCTTCGGCCGGGCCTGATAGCCGATCTTCAGCGCATCCTTGAAGCCGCGGGTCGTCACCAGCAGGGTGCGGTCGCCCTTGCGCTCCAGAAGCGCGTTTGTCGCGACCGTGGTGCCCATTTTGACAGCAGAAACGAGGCCGGCGGGGATCGGATCCTCCGCCGCGAGGCCGAGCAGTTCGCGGATCCCGTGTACGGCGGCGTCGCGATAGGCGCCGGGGTTTTCCGAAAGCACCTTGTGCGCCACCAGCGAACCATCCGGACGACGGCCGATAATATCCGTGAAGGTGCCGCCGCGGTCGATCCAGAACTCCCAAGCCCCGCGCTTGCCCGAGGAAACCGCCGCGTCCGCCGTCATCGCCATGTCTGTCCCCTGCATCCTCTGATCGTCGCGGGCATCGCGCCGTTTCCGGCTGGCCCGTTTTCTGCACGGACGAACCAGTCCGTGCTGTTCAATCCGGCCCTTCACACCCAATCGTAAATTGATATCGATTTCGGCATGAATAGGCTCAAAATTAGAATTTCCTATTCTCGATCCTTCTGCCCCACTCTGCGGCATCCCGCCCATGCTTAGATGCGGCGTCGCGTCGGGCTGCGGGATGAATGAAGTCATGACGGAGAAAAAACGTCAACATTTTGTTGACGAAATGATGACGTCAGGCCAGCATATCTTCCGAGAGCACCCAGGGCCTTGCCCGAAGGGGGCCGCACAGACCTTTGAGGGGTTCAGATGACAGATAGCGAATTCCGCCATCAATGGCGGCAGGCGACACGCGCGCTCCGTCCGGCGCGGCGCGCCCGCCGTTCGAAGCCCCGCGCAGGATCGCTTCGCTCCGCGAAAAAGGTGGCGCGATGATCCGTAAATTCCTCGATGGGCTCTATTTATTATCCGGCATTCTGGCCGGTTGCTTCCTGGTCGCCATCTTCCTCTTGATGATGGCGCTTTCGCTGGGGCGGGAAGTCGGCCTCAACGTTCCCGCCGGCGATGACTTTGCCTCCTGGTCGATGGCTGCCATGGCCTTCCTTGGTCTGGCCCATACGTTCAAGCACGGCGAAATGATCCGGGTCGGCCTGATCCTCGAACGCCTCAGGGGGCCGAAGCGCCGCTATCTCGAGCTTTTCTGCCTGTTGGTCGGCGTTTCCTTCATCGGCTATTTTGCCCTGAGCGCCACGCGGCTGACTTACGATTCCTATCGCTTCTTCGACATTTCGCAGGGCGTCATCGCGGTTCCCCTGTGGATTCCGCAAAGCGGATACACGCTCGGCCTCTGGGTCTTGCTTATCGCCATGCTGGACGAACTGATCCACGTCCTGCGCGGCAATGCGCCCCGCTATGAAAAGGAACCGGCCGCCACGCCCGACGAATTGGTCGAGCGGATCGCATCCGGCGGGGGGGTCTGAGCATGTTTCCGGCACTCGACCTTGTCCAACTCGCGCTTATTCTACTTCTGCTGCTCGTATTCGTGCTCGGCAGCGGAGTCTGGATCGCCATCGGCCTCGGCCTCATCGGGCTGGCCGCGATGGTGCTGACGACAAACGTCCCAATCGGGCAGGTGCTCGCCACCACGGTGTGGAGCGCCAGCGCATCCTGGACCCTCGCGGCCCTGCCGCTGTTCATCTGGATGGGAGAAATCCTATTCCGCACACGGCTATCGGAAGAAATGTTCCGAGGGCTCTCTCCCTGGCTCCAATGGCTCCCCGGCCGGCTGCTTCATGTGAACATCGTAGGCTGCGGGATCTTCGCCGCAGTGTCGGGCTCGTCCGCGGCCACCTGCGCAACCATCGGCAAGATCGCCTTGCCGGAATTGCGCAGCCGCGGATACAGCGAGCAGCTGGCCATCGGATCGCTGGCCGGCTCGGGCACTCTCGGCCTGCTGATTCCGCCGTCGATCCCGATGGTGGTTTATGCGGTCACCGCGAACGTATCTGTGCTGCAGGTGTTTCTTGCGGGCTTTATTCCCGGCGCGCTGGTGATGGCCCTGTACAGCGGCTACGTCATTGTCTGGTCGTTGCTGAACCCGAAGCTCACCCCGCCGCGCGATCCCGTCCTGCCCTTCCGCGAGAAGATCAGGCAATCGGCCAAGCTTATTCCCTGCCTTTTGCTGATCGCCGGCGTGTTCCTATCGCTGCTGCTCGGATTCGCCACGGCAACGGAATGCGCCGCATGGGGTGTCACCGGTGCCCTCGCCCTCGCCCTGTGGAGCCGCACCCTCACATGGCGGACCCTGTATGAAAGCCTGATGAGTGCGACCCGTCTGAGCTGCATGATCATGCTGATCATTGCAGGGGCCGCCTTCACCACTGCGGCGATGGCCTATACCGGTATCCCCGCGGCCCTGGCGGCGTGGGTGGATGCCATGCATCTCAGCCCCTACATGCTCGCCCTTGCTCTGGCGATCATGTACATTTTCCTTGGGTGTCTGGTCGACGGCATCTCGATGATCGTGCTGACCGCCGTAATCGTCCTGCCCATGGTTCAGCAGGCAGGCTTCGATCTTGTTTGGTTCGGCGTCTTCCTCATCATCCTCGTCGAGATGGCCCAGATCACACCGCCCGTGGGATTCAATCTGTTCGTGCTTCAGAGCATGAGCGGAAAGGATACACTGTCCGTGGCGAAGGCTGCGATGCCGTTCTTCATCCTGCTTAACATCGCTCTTTTGATCATTACCGTTTTCCCGGAAATCGTCCTTGTACTTCCGCACTGGGTGTTTCCGGGGTGAGCCGAGCCGAAAGCCAAACAGAGAGGAACAACAACATGGCACGACGTCACCTTTTCGCGCCGGCGTTCGCTGCCTTGGGCCTGATGGCCCTTGGGGCGAGCCCGCTGGCTGCACAAACCAAATGGAATCTGCCTTCTGCCTATCCGGCGGATAATTTCCACACGGAGAACATCGCCCAGTTCGCGAAGGACGTGGAAGCAGCCAGCGGCGGCAAGCTGGTCATCACGCTCCACCCCAACGCCTCGCTGTTCAAGGCGCCGGAGATCAAGCGCGCGGTGGCGACCGGCCAGGCCCAGGCGGGCGAGGTCATCATGTCGATCCACGAGAACGAGGATCCGATCTTCGGCATCGACGTGGTGCCGTTCCTCGCAACCTCCTACGAAAGCGCGAAGAAGCTCTGGACGGCCTCGCGCCCGTTCGTGGAAAAGAAGATGGAGGCGCAGGGCCTTATGGTGCTCTACGCGGTGCCCTGGCCGCCGCAGGGCATCTTCTCCAAGACCCCGGTGACCAAGGTCGAGGATCTGAAGGGCGCCAAATGGCGCGCCTATAATGTCGGCACCTCGCGCATCGGCGACCTGCTCGGCGCCCAGTCGGTCACCGTGCAACAGGCCGAGCTGGCGCAGGCGCTCGCCACCGGCGTGGTCACGGCCCTCATCACCTCCGCCGCCACCGGCTATGACGTGAAGATCTGGGAGAGCATCCCCTATTTCTACGACGTCCAGGCCTGGTTGCCGAAGAACATGGTGTTCGTGAACAAGGCCGCCTTCGACGCCCTCGACAAGCCGACCCAGCAGGCCGTGCTGAAGGCCGCCGCCGCCGCCGAGGAACGCGGCTGGAAGAGCTCGATCGAGAAGAGCAAATGGTATGTGGAGCAGCTTAAGGCCAAGGGCATGAAGGTGGAATCCCCCTCGCCCGAACTGCGGGCCGGGTTCGAGAAGATCGGCGCGCAGCTCACCGCCGACTGGATCAAGAAGGCGGGCCCGGACGGGGAAGCCGCCCTCGCCGCCTTCAAGAAATGAGGGCCTTGGCCTAACATGACGCGATCGGCCGGCCCCAGCAGGGCCGGCCCCGCCACCGGAGCGGCGGCGCCTTGCCGCCGCTCCCCGCTTCCGGCCAGAGCTTTTCCGGCCGGGGCGTTTCCGCCCGCAAGACCAGCCGGACGCCAAGCTGAATGACCCGACGCACTGCCTCCCCCGCATCGGCCGGCGAAGCCGATCGCCCGATCTCCTCCGGCCCGCTCGGCTCGATCGTCTCCTCGGCCCATCTCGCCGACGGCGCCCTTCCGGCCTTGTCGGAGCTGGAATTCGGCCTCAACATGATCACCCACGGCTACCAGCGCTGGATGGTCCGCTGCATGGCGGCGGCCGGGTTGCCGGACCTGTCGTCGCTGGATGTGCTGGTGCTGCACCATGTGGCCCATCGGGACCGGGCGAAGACCATCGCCGACCTGTGCCTGGTGCTGGATGTGGAGGATACCCACCTCGTCACTTATGCGGCGAAGAAGCTCCAGGCCCTGGGGCTTGTCTCCGGCGGCCGGCGCGGCAAGGAAAAGACCCTGGCGGCGACCGAGAAGGGCCGCCTCGCCTGCCAGCGCTATCGCGAGGTGCGCGAGGCGCTGCTGACGCAAACCGTTGCCGCCACAGGCATCTCCCCGGAAAAACTGTCGGAGAT
>NCHM01000298.1 GCA_002257205.1 Rhizobiales bacterium 24-66-13
ATCGCGATCGCGCCGCTGATCATCATCTGGGCCGGCTACGGCATCGGCTCCAAGGTCATCATCGTCGCGTTGGTGGCCATCTTCCCGGTGCTGGTGAACACCATCATGGGGCTGAAATCCTGCGACCAGGGCAAGCTGGACCTCATGCGCTCGCTCGGCGCGGGGCGGTGGGAAACCTTCCGCACGGTGCGCCTGCCGAACGCGCTGCCCTTCATCTTCGCCGGTCTGAACGTCGCCATCGTGCTCGCCATCCTGGGCTCGATCGTGGGCGAGTTCGTGGGCTCCAAGGCCGGGCTCGGCAATCTCATCCTGGAAGCGAATTTCCAGTTCGACGTGGCCCGCATCTTCGCGGTTCTGGTGGTGCTCGGCGTGTTCGGCGTCGTGCTCAGCCTGATCATGCGCATGGCCCAGAGCCACTTCCTGTTTTGGAACAAGTCGCTCAGCTGAAGGCGACCCAAATAAACCTAAAACAACCAGAGGCGGAGTTTGAATATGCGAAGCATTCGTTTGTCTTTATGTACGCTGGCGGCGGCGTTCGCCGTCACCGCCGCGGCCGGCAGCGCCGGTGCGGCGGAGAAGGTGGTCTATGCGGTCACGACCTCCAACATCTCGGTCGGCCACGCGGCCCAATCCTCGATCCCGCTTGCCGCCGATTTCTGGAAGCAAGAAGGTCTGGACGTCGAGGTGATCGGCCTGTCCGGCGCCACCGCCGGCGTGCAGCAGGTGGCCAGCGGCCAAGTGGATTTCGCCACCGTGGGCGGCGACGCGCTGCTGATCGCCCGGTCCAAGGGCATCAAGGTGAAGGCCGTCTATACTTACGCCCGCAAGTCGATCTATCGCATCGTCGTGCCGGAAGACAGCCCGATCAAGACCCTCGCCGACCTGAAGGGTAAGACTCTGGGCGTGCCCGACATGTCCGCCGGCTCGGTACCGTTCGCCCGCGCCGCGCTTTCCTCCGCCGGCATCGACCCGCAGACCGGTGTGAAATGGCTGTCGGTCGGCATCGGCGGCCAGGCGGCCAACGCCTTCCGCCAGAACGTGATCGACGCCTGGTCGTCCTGGGATACGGTGATCGCGGCGCTGGAGAACAACGGCTTCAAGTTCCGCTACATCGACCCGCCGTGGATCGACGAAGTGCTGGGCAACGTCATCATCGCCCGCGAGGAGACCATCGAGAAGAAGCCCGAGCTGGTGGTGAAGGTCGCGCGCGGCATCGCCGAAGCCTCGGTGTACGGCCTCACCAATCCCGACGCGGCCCTGCGCAACCATTGGAAGATGTATCCGGAGACCAAGCCGCAGACGGTGAATGACGACACCTTCAAGCAGGCCCGCCGCATCTTCGATTCCCGCTTCAATCTCACCAAGCTGGAGCCGGGCGTGAAGTGGGGCGAGAACGTGCCCGCCCAGTGGAAGCGCATGGCCGACATCTCCATCGAGGAGGGGCTGATCCCCAAGGATTTCGACGTGACCGCCGCCTATACCAACCAGTTCATCCCGAAGATCAACGACTTCGATGCGAAGAAGATCGAGGTGATGGCAAAGGCGTCCGCTTGGTGAGGACGCGTTAAGTTTGAGCACGTTCGGCGAACACCGGTTCGCCCAACGTGCTCTAGCTTTTTGTTTCAACGCGTTTTCTTACCGCAAAACCGGAATCCACTTTTGTTGAAAACGCTCTAACGCGCCAGCGGACCTAAGGCGCCACATGATCTGCCCGTTTCACCCGTCCCCTAACAAGAAAAGCCGTGCCGCGCCTCGGCGTTGCACGAGGAGAACAAGAAATGACCGAACGACGTAAGGATCAGATGAGGCTGGGTGGCTTCTTCCATCCCACGGGCAATCACGTGGCCGCCTGGCTCGATCCCGGCGCCCAGATCGACGCCGGGACCAATTTCGATCATTATGTGCGGCTCGCGCAGACCGCAGAGAAGGCCAAGTTCGACCTGATCTTTCTCGCAGATGCCATCGCCACCCGCGACGGCAACCTTCAGGCGCTGTCCCGATGGCCGCAATACATGGCCTATTTCGATCCGGTAACCTTGCTCTCTGCGATCTCGGCCGTCACGAAACACATCGGGCTGGTGGCCACCGCCACCACCTCCTTCAACGAGCCCTACAGCCTCGCCCGCCGCTACGCCTCGCTGGACCACATCAGCCACGGCCGCGCCGGCTGGAACGTGGTGACCTCTTCCAACCCGTCGGAGGCGTTCAATTTCGGCCGCGATGCCCATTACGGCCATAATGAGCGCTATGAGCGGGCGGAGGAATTCGTCAAGGTCGTGAAGGGCTTGTGGGACAGCTGGGAAGATGACGCGTTCCTGCGCGACCGCGCCACCTCCCGCTATTTCGACCCCGCGAAGCTTCATTACCTCAACCACAAGGACAAGCACTTCACGGTGCGCGGGCCGCTGAATGTCGCCCGCCCACCGCAGGGCTATCCGGTGATCTTCCAGGCCAGCGCCTCCGACACCGGCAAGGAACTGGCGGCGCAGATCGCGGAAGTCATCTTCACCCCGCTCCACGATCTGGAGCAGGCGCAGAAATTCTATCGCGAACTGAAGGACCATGCGGCCAAATACGGCCGCGGCGAGGATGAGATCGTCGTAATGCCAGGCCTCAACGTGGTGGTCGCCGCGACCGAGAAGGAGGCGGACGAGAAGATCCGCTATCTCCAGAGCCTGATCCATCCCGATGTCGGCAAGGAACTGCTCTCCGCCGCGCTGGGTGGCATCGATCTCAGCCAGTGCGACGTGGAAGAGCCCCTGCCCGCCCATCTCGTCGCCGAGGAACTGGCTCGCTCCAATTCGCGTGTCTCCTACATGCTCAAGGGCAATCCCACATTGCGCCAGATGTACGAGCAGTTCGGCACCGGGCGCGGCCAGCGCACCGTGAAGGGCACACCTTCGAGCATCGTCGACCAGATGGAGAATTGGTTCGTGAACCGGGGCGTCGACGGCTTCCTCATCCAGCCGCCGGTCCTGCCGGCCGGGCTCGACGAATTCTGCGAACACATCATCCCGGAATTGCAGAACCGGGGCCTGTTCCGCACCGAATATAGCGGCAGCACGCTGCGGGAAAATCTCGGCCTGCGGCGTCCCGCCAGCATGTACGCGAAGGCAGGCTGAGGCGCATCGGCGCCGGCGCCGCCGTTCGCGCGGCGGCGTCCCCAAGGGAGGAAGAAGACATGAGCGTGCATGCGGCCTTTGAATGCGATCCGGCCCGCGAGCCCCAGGAATTCCGCCGCTGCCTCGGCCAGTTTGCCACCGGCGTCACGGTGGTCACGGCCAATGTGGGCGGCGAACTGGTGGGGCTGACGGTGAATTCCTTCGCCTCGGTCTCGCTGGACCCGCCGCTGATCCTGTGGTCGATCGGCCAGACGTCGAAGAGCTACCCCAAGTTCAGCATCGCGGAAAACTTCACCATCAACGTGCTGGCGCATGACCAGATCGCCCTGTCGCGCCATTTCGGCCGCTCGGGGCCGGACAAGTTCCAGGACATCGGCTGGAGCGCCGGGGAAACCGGGGCGCCGATCCTCGACAATGTGGCGGCCTTCTTCGAATGCAGCCGGGAATCCGAGCATCGCGGCGGCGATCACCTCATCCTTATCGGCCGGGTGCGGCGCGCGGTGCATTTCGAGCGCGGCACGCTGCTGTTCGCACAAGGGCGCTATCGCGTCGCCACCGACCATCCCGCCGAATCCAGCGCGGTGCGCGCCGCCTCCTGATCGATCCGCTGGCCGTGCGCGGGAGCGCGGCCCCTCAGATCGGCATGCCACGCGGCGGCGCACCAAGCCGGGCGTCGTGCGCCTCGCCCGCCAGCAGCGTCACTTCATGCAAGGGCAGCTCGCCCGTCGACTTCGGCAGGCTGATGGAGGCGCGCAGCCCTCCCGGCTGGTTGAACAGAACGATGTCGCCGCCGTGCCGCCGCACAATGGTGCGCGCGATGGAAAGGCCGAGGCCGAGGCCGCCGGTCTCGCGATTGCGCGAATGCTCCATGCGGAAGAAGGGCGCGAATACCTGCTCGCGGGCCACATCGGGAATGCCCGGCCCATCGTCCTCGACCACGATTTCGATATTCTCGGGCCCCTGCGTCACGCTCACCCGCGCGCGCTCGCCATAACGAACGGCATTCTCCACCAGATTGCGGCACGCACGGCGCAGCGCATCGGGCCGGCAGCGATAGCTGATCCTTTGCCCCTCGGCGAAGGTGACCGTATAGCCAAGTTCGGCGAGATCGTCGCACATGCTCTCCACCAGCGCCGGCAGGTCTACTGTGCGGGTGGTTTCCGCCGTGGCTTCCTCGCGCACGAAGGTCAAGGTAGCCTCGGTCATGGATTGGATTTCGGCGATGGTGCTGAGCATTTTTTCCCGCAATTCGTCGTCGGAGACGAATTCCGCTCGCAGCCGCAGCGAGGTGAGCGGCGTGCGCAGATCATGGCCGATGGCGGCGAGCATGCGGGTGCGATCGTCGATGAACCGCACCAGCCGGCTTTGCATGCGGTTGAAGGCTTCAGCGGTGCGGCGGATATCGTCCGGCCCGGTTTCCGGCAGCGGCGCGATCTTTTCCCCCCGCCCGAGCGCCTCGGCCGCCGCCACCAGGCGGCGCATGGGCTGGGCGATGCCGCGCGCCGTAATCACCGCGATGACCGACAGTACCAGCGCCGACAGGGCGAGCGAGACCGTGGATTGCGAGGTCCAGAAATTCTCCTGCGCGCGCTTGGCGAAGGCGGAATTCAGCCATGAGCCGTCGGCGAGCTGGACCGTGATGCCCATCGCGCCGTCATCGTCCAGATAAACGAACTTTGCCGGCCGCGAGAGCGGCCACGCATGAGGAGGAAGATCAATCCAGGATGAATTGAGGACATCGAGGCGTGGCGCCGCGCCGACGCCCGCTTCCGTCGGCACGGCCGTGTTCACCTCATTGCCCGGCGGCGCGAGCGGCGGCAGCGGTTGGCCGAGATAGGACCACGCCTGCTGGCGCCACGCGGTGGAATTCTTCGGCCGATCGGGCGAGATCCAATAGCGCGTGGTGCTGGTGCTGCTGGCGGCGAGGATATCCTTGTGGAGCGCCGCCGGCGTCGCCTCCAGCACGCGCGCGAGCGAGGCGCAGCGGCTGAGCGTCTCGGCCTTGGCGGCCTTGCGCATCACCTGCCCGTGCTCGTCCCAGGAAATGAAAAACACGACGGACTGCGACAGCATCAGCGACAGAAAAGTGAAGCAGATGAAGCGCGCGGCGAGACTGCGCGTCCACAGGCGCATCATCACGAAGCAACCTCCGCCACGAGGCTGTAGCCGCCGCCCCAATGGGTCTTGATCAATGCCGGACTCTTGGGGTCGGCCTCGATCTTCTTGCGCAGGCGGCTCACTTGATTGTCGATGGAGCGATCGAACGGGTCGGCCGCCCGGCCCACCGTGAGGTCGAGCAATTGATCGCGGCTGAGCACAAGGCCGGGATGGTCGAGGAACGCGCACAGCAGGCGGAATTCGGCGGTGCTGAGCGCGACCGCGATGCCGTCCGGCCCCAGAAGCTCGCGCCG
>NCHM01000299.1 GCA_002257205.1 Rhizobiales bacterium 24-66-13
GCAGCGGAGACCGCCGCGCTGGCGGCGGCGGGGCTCGGCGCGCAGCTTCTCGGCCCGCGCCTCGCGCTCGGCCCTGTGACCTGCGCCCTCGCGCGCAGCGGAGACGATGCGTGAGCGTTCATTTCATCGGCGCCGGCCCGGGCGCGGCGGACCTCATCACGGTGCGCGGGCGCGATCTGCTGGCCCGCTGCCCGGTGTGCCTTTATGCCGGGTCCATCGTCGCGCCGGACCTGCTCGCTTATTGCCCGCCGGGCGCCCGCCTCATCGACACCGCCCCGCTCGATCTCGACCGCATCGAGCAGGAATATGTGCGCGCCCATGACGCGGGGCAGGATGTGGCCCGGCTGCATTCGGGCGATCTCTCGGTCTATAGCGCGGTGGCCGAGCAGATCCGCCGGCTGGAGCGCCACGGCATCGCCTATACGCTCACCCCCGGCGTGCCGGCGTTTGCCGCCGCCGCCGCCGCGCTCGGGCGCGAATTGACCGTGCCGGAAGTGGCGCAGAGCTTGGTCATCACCCGCATTTCCGGCCGCGCCTCGGCCATGCCGCCGGGCGAGACCCTCGCCGCCTTCGCCGCGACGGGCGCCACGCTGGCGATCCATCTCGCCATTCATGGGCTGGAGCGGGTCGCGAGCGAGCTTATCCCCTTCTACGGCGCCGATTGCCCGGTGGCGGTGGTGGCGAAAGCGAGCTGGCCGGACGAAAAGCTGGTGCGCGGCACGCTCGGCGACATCGCCGGCAAGATCGCCGCCGACCCGATCGAGCGCATGGCGCTGATCCTGGTCGGCCCGGCGCTCGGCGCGCGCGATTTCCGCGAGAGCGCGCTCTATGACGTGGATTATGTCCGCCGCTTCCGGGGCATGGGGGACTAGGACCGACCGACCTTCAGGGCTTTACGCCGTTGCAGGAGACGTCATGCACGGGCTTGTCCCGTGCATCCACGCGGTGTCGCTGGTGCCAGCTCTTCAAGGCCCGCACGTTCGGCCCGGCATGGATGGCCGGGACGAGCCCGGCCATGACGGCTGGTGAAGGAAAGACAATCGCGCGTACCTGCCATCCGGCCGCCTCGACGATCCACCAGGCCGCTGAATGTCGATCCGACCTAGAGTATTTCATCGTTTCACGGAAACGATGAAATACTCTAGGTCATTGCGTTGTCGCATTTCTTCACGCGAACCGGTGTCCACTTCGCGCGAAAATGCTCTAGCGCTCAGCCCGTCCCCGCCGGCGCGAAGGGGGCGCGGCCCATAAGCGTGCCCGTGCGGTCGAACACCAGGATTTCCAAAGCCACGTCCGCCCGCCCCAGCGCCGCCGCAGCAGTGGTCCAGGCGCGCGCGGCCACCAGATCGCCGAGCGCGAGCCCTTCCGCGCTCGCGTGCTGGAAGGCTTCCGCCACCGTATTGGCGGCGCGGATGCGCGCGCACAGCCCGGCCGAGCCGCCCGCCTCTTCGGCGAGGCGCGCCAGCGCTTCCAGATCCGGCGCGCCGCGCTTGGAATGCAGGTCCAGCAGGCCTTGCGCGAGCTTGGTCATCTTGGCGACGCCGCCCGCCACCGTCACCTTGGCCACAGGATGGGCGCGCAGATATTTCAGCATGCCGCCGACGAAATCGCCCATGTCGATCAGCGCCACCTCGTCGAGGCCGTGAAATTTCTGCACCGCTGCCTCGGAGGCAGAACCCGTCGCCCCCGCCACATGGTCCAGCCCCATGGCGCGCGCCACATCGATGCCGCGATGGATGGAATGGATCCAGGCCGAGCAGGAGAACGGGATGACGATGCCCGTCGTGCCCAGAACCGAGAGCCCGCCGAGGATGCCGAGGCGCGGATTGAGGGTCTTCAGCGCCAGTTCGGCGCCATGTTCGATGGAAATCTCCACCTCCGCATCGGCGCCGATGCCGAACGCCGCCGCGACTTCCGCGATGCCCTGGGCGATCATGGCGCGCGGCACGGGATTGATGGCGGGTTCGCCCGGCGGGATCGGCAGGCCGGGCCGGGTGACGGTGCCCACCCCCTCCCCGGCGCGAAACAGAATGCCGCCGCCCGCCGGAAGCCGCCGCACCCGCGCCATCACCAGCGCGCCGTGGGTGACGTCGGGATCATCCCCCGCATCCTTCACGATGCCGGCCATGGCGCTGTCCCCGTCGCGCGCATGGATCGCCAGCGCGAAGGCAGGCCGCGCGCCGGAGGGCAGTTCCACCTCCACCGGATCGGGAAAATCCCCGCCCGCGAGCGCCGCGAACGCCGCCTTGGCGGCGCCGGCCGCGCAGGCGCCGGTGGTCCAGCCGCGCTTCAGCGGCCGGTCGGGCGGCGGATCGAATTCGGCGGCATCAGGATCGGAGGCGTCGGGAAGGGACGCTGCGGGATCGCTCATGGCCCCTTCATACGTCCGGCGCGCGGCTGCGTCACGGGGCGCCCGCTTGCCGCCTCTGCCCGCCTCCTCTAAGACGCGGCTTTCCGCACAAGAACAACAGGCGCATTTTCCCATGTCCACGCAGAGCAACAAGCCGAAGGCCCGGCTGCCGCGCGGCCTCGTCGACCGCCATGGCGCCGAGCTGACCGCGACCCGCGCCATGCTGGACAAGATCCGCGCCGTCTATGAGCTGTACGGCTTCGACGCGCTGGAAACCCCCGCGATCGAATATACCGACGCGCTCGGCAAGTTCCTGCCCGACCAGGATCGGCCGAACGAGGGCGTGTTCTCGTTCCAGGACGATGACGAGCAGTGGCTCTCTTTGCGCTACGACCTCACCGCGCCCCTCGCCCGCCATGTGGCCGAGCATTTCGACGCCTTGCCCAAGCCGTTCCGCTCCTATCGCGCGGGCTTCGTGTTCCGCAATGAGAAGCCCGGTCCGGGGCGGTTCCGCCAGTTCATGCAGTTCGACGCCGATACGGTGGGCGCGCCCTCGGTCTCGGCCGATGCGGAAATCTGCATGATGGCCGCCGACACGCTGGAAGCGGTGGGCATCGCGCGCGGCGATTACGTCATCAAGGTCAACAATCGCAAAGTGTTGGACGGCGTGCTGGAGGCCATCGGCCTCGGCGGCGACGAGAATGCCGGGCGCCGGCTGACGGTGCTGCGGGCGATAGACAAGCTGGACAAGCTGGGCGTCTTGGGCGTGACGCAGTTGCTAGGCGAAGGCCGATTAGACGATTCTGGCGACTTTACTAAGGGAGCAAGATTGGACGCGCCACAGATCCTGACGATCCGAAAAACTATGCTGCGTGGTACGCCAAAGCCTATGAACGAGGACCCGGTTACGATTTCCGAGACTAGCTGGTTAGATCAACTCGAACGGGATTTCGCTGATAATGAAACAGCGTCAGCAGGGGTTCGTGAGTTGCGCCAGATAGCTCAATTGTGCAGAGCCGCAGGTTATGGAGAAGACCGCATCCTCATCGACCCCTCCGTCGTGCGCGGGCTCGAATATTACACCGGCCCGGTCTATGAGGCCGAATTGACCTTCGAAGTGAAGGACGAGCACGGCCGCCCGGTGCGGTTCGGCTCGGTGGCGGGCGGCGGGCGGTATGATGGCTTGGTGGCGCGGTTCCGGGGCGAGGCGGTGCCGGCCACCGGTTTCTCCATCGGTGTGTCGCGCCTGCTCCATGCCCTCGCCCATCTCGGCAAGATGGATGCGGAGCCGGAAATCGGCCCCGTGGTGGTGCTCGTCATGGACAAGCAGCCCGAGCGCATCGCCGATTACATGAAGATGGTCTCGGACCTGCGCGCCAATGGCATCCGCGCCGAAATGTATCTCGGCGGCGGCGGCATGAAGGCGCAGATGAAATATGCCGACAAGCGCAATGCGCCGGCGGTCATCATCCAGGGCTCGAACGAGAAAGACGCGGGCGAGGTCCAGGTGAAGGATCTCGTGGAAGGCGCGAAGATCGCCGCCGGCATCGCCGACAATGCGGAATATCGCGCCGCCCGCCCGGCCCAGTTCGCGGTGAAGGAAGCGGAATTGGTGGAGGCCATTCGCGGCGTGCTGGAACGCCGCGCGGCGCCGAGCCTCGGCCTCGCCGACTGACCTGCACGCTCTCCCGCACGCGGGAGAGCGTGCAAGCGGAGGGTCGCATGCCGCGCCCTTGTCCATGGGGCAGGGTTCAAGGCCCGGCCACCGCCACGGTCCGCACCTTCGCCCCGCGTCCCAGCGCCACGATGCCGACGACGGCGGCGGCGAACAGCAGGGTCTCAAGGTCCGGCACCTCGCCATTGACCGGCCAGGCCAAGCCCACGGTGACGAAGGTTTGCAGCAGCTGCACCTGCGACACCCGGGAGATGCCGCCCAGCACGAGGCCCGCATTCCAGAAGAAGAAGCCGACATACTGGCTCATCAGGGCCACATAGAGCATTCCCGCCCATGCGCCGGCAGGCACCGCCGCGACATGGGCGGGAAAGGTCAGCACGCTCAGCGGCAAGGTCAGCGGCAGGGCGAGGACCAGGGCCCATGAGATCACTTCCCAGGCTTCCATATGCCGGGCAAGTCGGGCGCCCACGGGATAGCCGATACCGCACGCCACCACCGACAGCACCAGCAGGGTGTCGCCGAAGCCGAAACGGTCCGCGCCGCCGTTGCGCAGGGCGAAGGCGACCACCACCCCCGCGCCGAGCAGGCTGAGGAGGATGAAGGCGCGGCTCGGCCGTTCTCCAGCTAGCGCCGCCGCGCCGGCCACGGTCGCCAGCGGCAGCAGGCCGAGCACCACGCCCGCATGGGCGACCGGCACGGTGAGCGTGGCGAAGCCCATCAGCAGCGGAAAGCCGAAGATCAGGGTCGCGACCACCACCGCCAGGTCCAGCATCACGCCCGGGTGGCGCGGAACCGAGCGGCCGCGCACCAGGAGCAGCGCGCCCGCCACCAGCCCGGCGAGGGCGGCGCGTCCGAAGGTCAGAAAATCCGGGCTCAGCCCGGTGAGGGCCAAGCGGGTTGCCGGCAAGGTGGCGCCGAAGATCAGCACCCCGATGAAGCCGAGGAAGAGCCCGAGGGCGACACGAGAGGGCATGGACGAACGGCACCCGAGGCAGCGTCGGCCAACGCGCCTGCGCGAGAGGAATATACGGCGCGCCGGCGCCGCCTTGACGCATTGGCAAAGCCCGAGGCGGCGATCCCGCGCGCGGCCCGTTCTAGGCTGCGGGCCGCGGTGCGAATAGCGAAAGGATGCGATGGCATTGATCACTTCTCGTGACCAATCACCCGCGACGATCTCTCGCGCCAGGCCCCGCGCCGCCCGCCGGAAGCCGCGAGACCAAAGAACTTTTGCCTGCTATATCTTGGACTTGACCATGATGGCGCGGAGCGGTGCCGGCAAAATTCATCATGGACGTGTGCGCTGCAACAGCTACACTCGGCCGCGTTTGGTCTATGCCGTGTCCGATCCGGGGACCCTTTGCGGAGGGTGGATCTTATGGTGTTTCAAGGGGATATTCGATGACGCAACCGCAGCGACCGGGCCACGAAGTGGATCCCAAGCTTCTGGAAATCCTGGTCTGCCCGCTCACCAAGGCGCCGCTTTCCTATGATCG
>NCHM01000300.1 GCA_002257205.1 Rhizobiales bacterium 24-66-13
GAGGCACACGGTTCCGCCGGCCGGGGTGAATTTCACCGCATTGGCGAGCAGGTTCAGCGTGATCTGCCGCAACGCCCGCTCGTCCGCCCACAGGCGCGGCGCCGCCGGAGAGGCGACCACAGCGAGGCGCATGGCCTTTCCGTGGGCGGACAGGCGCATCATGTGGGCGCAGTCCGCCGCCAGCGCATCCAGGCCCACCGCCGTCTCCAGCAAGGTGCGATGGCCGGTCTCGATGCGCGCCACGTCCAATATGTCATCCGCCAGTGCCAGCAGATGGCGGCCCGAGCTGTGGATGTCGCGGGCATAATCGCCATAGGTCGCGACCGCATGGGCGCCGAGCACCTCATCGGCCATCATTTCTGAAAAGCCGATCACCGCGTTCAGCGGGGTGCGTAATTCGTGGCTCATCTCGGCGAGGAAGCGCGACTTGGCCGCGTTTTCCGCCTGCGCATCGGCGATCGCCCGTTCGGCGCGCACAGCCGCTTGCGTCAGCCTCGCCAGAGCCCGCGTGCCGGCCCGAAGCGCCTGGCGCAGGCGCAGCCCCTGCCGGGCGGCATCGAGCGCGGGGGGCACGGCAGCGGCCAGGATGAGCGCCACGAATAGGGGCGGGGGCTGGAGGAGGGCCGCGAGCAGAACGAGCCCCAGCGCGGCGCCGGCCGCGATCGCCAGCCGCCCCGCCGCCCGCCGCGCGGCGAACTGGGCCGCGTGCAGATGGCGGGTCGCCTGGGGCAGGTCAGACTGGGGCAGGTCAGACTGGGGCAGGTCGGACTGGGGAAGGTCGGACTGGGGAAGGTCGGAGTGCTGAACCTTGCGGAATCCATTCGGCATCCCGGCCCCGGTGGGGCCGAGGGCGGGGCGAGCGCCAGAGCCGAAAAGGCGTTCCATGGCCCGAACCTTCCGCGCACCCGCGGGCAGGTGAGTCTGCCCATGGGAGGTTTCATGATGACTCCTGCGCGAGGAGGGTTAATGAAAGGTTAACGCGGCGGCGCCCCATTGACCATGCGCACGGGAATCGCGTCTTGCACCGCATGCGCCTGCGCGATCTGCTCACTGCCGCTGCCCTTCTGCTGGCTCTCGCCGCCCTCGCGGCCCTGCTGACGCGTGCCGATGAGATCACCGGCCCGGCCTTCGCCGTGGATGGCGACACGCTGCACATCCTGGATCTGCGCGTGCGGCTGGACGGCATCGACGCGCCGGAACTGGCCCAGGCCTGCGGCGCGCCGGGCGCGGCCTGGCCCTGTGGCGCCGAGGCGCGCCGCAGGCTGGAGGATCTCCTCGCGGTGCCGCTGGTCACCTGCCATCTGCGGGGCACCGATGCCTATGGGCGGCGCATCGGCACCTGCACCGCGCGCGGCCGCGACGTGGCGCGCGTGATGGTGGAGGAGGGCCTGGCGCTCGCCCTGTCCGGGCGCACCTACAAGAGCGATCAGGACGCGGCCAAGAGGCAGGGCCTGGGCCTCTGGACCGGGCCGTTCCAGCGCCCGGCGGACTGGCGCGCGGACCATCCGCGCTGATCGTTCACGCGCGCTCTTGACCCGCGCGGTGCCGCGTGGTGACTGCCGCGAGATACCGGAGGCGACGCCATGCAGCTTTACATGACCACGGGTGCACCCAACCCGCGACGGGTCGCCATCTTCCTCGCGGAAAAGGGGATCACGGTCCCCACGGTCGAGGTCAATCTGACCAAGCTTGAGCATTGGCAGGACGAATTCGTGAAGCTGCATCCGCGCCGCCGGGTGCCGGTTCTGGAGCTCGATGACGGCACGGTGATCGCCGAGACCATCGCCATCTGCCGCTATTTCGAGGCGGTGCAGGGCGAACCGCGCCTGTTCGGCACCACGCCGACCCAACAGGGCGTGGTCGAGATGTGGCAGCGCATGGTGGAGATTGAACTTCTCATGGCGATCCAGTTCGCCTTCCGCCATCTGCACCCCCGCATGGCGGAGCGCGAGCAGCCCCAGGTCAAGGAATGGGGCGAGGCCAACAAGCCCAAGGTGCGCGACTTCCTGAATTTTCTCGATGGCCAGCTGGATAGCAATGCCTTCGTCGCCGGTGCGGATTTCAGCGTCGCCGACATCACCGCCTTCGTGGCGATGGACTTCGCCGCAAATGCACGGATCGAAATTCCGGACGAGTTGAAGAACATCGCCCGCTGGCGCGCCCAGATGGCGGAGCGTCCGAGCTTCAAGGCCTGAGCCCAGCCGGCCCTTTCGCGGTGCCGCCGCCGACCCATATGAGCTGGTGTGATCTTCGCGTGTGGCGACGATCGGCTGATGGGCATGGCATACTGAGGATGGACGATACAGCGACCAAACCGCTCGCGCGGCAGCGGGCGGGGCAGGAGCCGGTGACCCCGGTGCCGACCGGTGATCTGGAGGCGCTGGTGGCCGATATCCGCGCCTGCCGCGCTTGCGTGGAGGCGCCGCTGGGCGCGCCTCTCCCCCATGCGCCGCGCCCGGTACTGCGGGTGTCGCCGACCGCGCGGATCCTGGTGGCGAGCCAGGCGCCGGGCACCAAGGTACATCTCTCCGGCCTGCCGTTCACCGATGCCTCGGGTGATAGGCTGCGCGCCTGGATGGGCGTGAGCGCGGACGAATTCTACGATGTGGCGCGCATCGCCATCGCCCCCATGGGCTTCTGCTTTCCCGGCCAGGATTCGGCCGGGGGCGACCTGCCGCCGCGCCGGGAATGCGCGCGTTTGTGGCACGACCGGCTGTTTGCCGCCTTGCCGCAGTTCGACATCGTGCTGACCATCGGCCGGCCGGCGCAGGCCTATCATTTTCGCCGCCTTGGCCTTGGCGATCTGCTTGGCTCCAGCCTGACGCAGACGGTGGAGAACTGGCGCGCGGTGCGGGCGGCGGCGGGACGGCCGCGCCTCTATGCCTTGCCCCATCCCTCCTGGCGTAACACCGGCTGGCTGAAGCGCCATCCCTGGTTCGAGGCCGAGGTCCTGCCAGAGCTGCGCGCCGACGTGCGCCGCGCCCTGTCCGCCGCCTGAGGGCAGCCGCTCCCGCGCGCGCTTCCGCATCTTTCCGGCGGCGGCACCTTGTGCCAAGCCTTGCCTCCCGCCACCTGATGCTTTACCGCCCCGACGTGAATGCGCGGCGGTCACCCGGCTTGCGGGTGTCGGTCCATGAAGGAGACGCGGAATGTCCGACGTGACGGAAGCCGAGGTTCGGGCAACGCTCGCTCAGGTTCGCACCCCTGAAGGCGTGCCGCTGTCCGCCTCGCCCGCCCTGTCGGGCGTCGTCGTCACCTCCGGCAAGGTCTATCTTTCCATCAATGTGGACGCGGCGCAGGCCCGCGCCTGGGAGAGCGTGCGCATCGCCGCCGAGACTGCGGTGAAGGCGCTGCCGGGGGTCGCCTCGGCTTTGGTGGCGCTGACCGCCGAGCGCAAGATGGGCGCGCGTCCCGCCGGCGCGCCGCCGGCCGGTCCGGGCCACAGCCATGGCGCCCCCGGTGGGGGACCCGCGCCCGCGCGCGCCATCGAGGTGCCAGGCGTCGCCGCGATCATCGCCGTTGCCTCGGGCAAGGGCGGGGTGGGCAAGTCCACGGTCGCCATCAATCTGGCGCTCGGCCTGCGCGACCTCGGCCTGAAGGTGGGTCTGCTGGACGCCGACATTTACGGCCCCTCGGTGCCGCGGCTGTCCGGGGTGCACGGCAAGCCGGAGCTGGTGGACGGGCGCACCATGCTGCCGCTGGAGAATTTCGGCCTCCAGCTCATGTCCATCGGCTTCATGGTGGAGGAGGACACCCCCATGATCTGGCGCGGGCCGATGGTGATGTCGGCCCTCTCCCAAATGCTGCGGGAAGTGAAATGGGGCCCGCTCGACGTGCTGGTGGTGGATATGCCGCCCGGCACCGGCGACGCGCAGCTCACCATGGCGCAGCAAGTGAATCTGGCGGGCGCAGTCATCGTCTCCACCCCGCAGGACCTGGCGCTGATCGACGCGCGGCGCGGCATCGCCATGTTCAACCGTGTGAACGTGCCGATCCTCGGCGTGGTGGAGAACATGTCCTATTTCCTGTGCCCCCATTGCGGCGAGCGCTCGGACATTTTCGGCCATGGCGGCGCGCGGGACGAGGCGAAGAAGATGAACGTGCCGTTCCTCGGCGCGATCCCCCTGCACATGCGCATCCGCGAGATGTCGGACGCGGGCGTGCCGATCCTGGTCAGCGATCCGCAGAGCCCGCAGGCCGAACAATATCGCGACATCGCACGCAATGTGCGCGCCTCCATGGATCGCACCAGCGCCGGCGCGCGCAAGGCGCCGAAAATCGTGATCGAATAGATCACATCAGCGGGATGACGTTGCGGCATCTGCGAATTTTCTTCCTCGCGCCGGTCGCCAAGGTGGGGTTGCATCCGTTAGAAGAAAGTCGCGGATGACCCCGCGACACTTTGGTCTTACGCAGGTGGTCATAAAAGAATTTCAGGGAGTGCAATCAATGAAACGCCGTGAGTTCCTTACCGCCGCCGGCGCGGGTGTCGCCGCTTCCACCGCCATCGCCATGCCGGCGATCGCCCAGACGATGCCCGAAGTGAAGTGGCGCTGCACCTCGTCCTTCCCCAAATCCCTCGATACCATCTACGGCGCCGCCGAGCTGATGGCAAAATCGGTGGCGGAAGCGACCGACGGCAAGTTCCAGATCCAGGTGTTCGCTGCCGGCGAAATCGTGCCCGGCCTGCAGGCGCTCGACGCCACGCAGAACAAGACCGTCGAGATGTGCCACACGGCCTCTTATTATTATGTCGGCAAGGATCCCACCTTCGCGTTCGGCTCGGCCTTTCCGTTCGGCCTCAACGCCCGCATGATCAATGCCTGGTTCTACCATGGCGGCGGCCTTGAGCTGCTCAACGAATTCTACAAGAAGTATAACGTCTACATGCTCCCGGGCGGCAATACCGGTGGGCAGATGGGCGGCTGGTTCCGTAAGGAAATCAAGACCGTCCAGGACCTCCAGGGTCTGAAGATGCGCATCGCCGGCATCGCCGGCCAGATCATGGCCAAGCTCGGCGTCGTGCCGCAGCAGCTGGCTGGCGGCGACATCTATCCCGCGCTGGAAAAGGGCACCATCGACGCCGCCGAATGGGTCGGCCCCTATGACGACGAGAAGCTCGGCCTCCAGAAGGTCGCGCAGTATTATTACTATCCCGGCTGGTGGGAAGGCTGCGCCTCGCTGACCTTCTTCTACAATATGGAAAAGTGGAACGAACTGCCGAAGAATTACCAGGCGGTTCTGCGCTCCACCGCCGCCCAGGCCAACCTGGACATGCTGGCCAATTACGATGCCAAGAACCCCAAGGCGGTTCAGAGCCTCGTCAAGGCCGGCGCCCAGCTGCGTCGCTTCCCCAACGAGATGATGGACGCCTGCTATAAGGCCGCCCAGGAACTCTATGAGGAAATCGGCGCCAAGAACCCGGACTTCAAGAAAGTCCACGATCACGCCAAGGCATTCCGCAACGAGGAATATCTGTGGTGGCAGATCGTCGAATACACCTATGACGA
>NCHM01000301.1 GCA_002257205.1 Rhizobiales bacterium 24-66-13
GGCCGAGCAAGACAGGCTCAAGGACCAGCAGGGGGCGGCCTCCCCCACCGTCCCGGGACCGCGCTCCAGCCTGACGGAAAGGATCTTCGCCGAATTCCTGGTCGGGTCGGCCAATGCCCAGAACACGCAAGCCGCCCGCACGGACGAGATTTCCATCGTCCTGAAACCGGGCCAGGGCGCCGAAGTGAAGCTCTCCATGGTGAAGGGCTCGAAGGCAGACTTCTCCTGGACCGTCTCCGGCGGCGTGGTGAACTTCGATCTCCATGGCGACGGTGGCGGCCAGGAGACCAGCTATGAGAAGGGCCGTGGGGCCGCATCGGATCAGGGCACGATCACCGCGGCGTTCGATGGCAACCACGGTTGGTTCTGGAGGAACCGCGGGACCTCCGACGTCACCGTCACCCTGAAAGCCACCGGGAGCTACGCCGATATTAAGCGCATGATCTGACCAGCGCGGGGCTGGCCATAAGGGGCTGGCCGCCCGCCCGCGGACCGGCCAGCCTCGGTGCTTCGCTTGCCCAACATTCTAATGCTTTCGCTTCGTTTCCACTCGAGCATCAGCATGAGATTCAGGCATCACGTGCGGGCTCCATCAGCACAGTTTTATGGTGTCGATATGATTCTTCTCTATCTCGCGAGATGAGATATGTTGTTCTCGGAATTTTCACGGACTGAAGAACGTGGGTAAGGCTTCCAATAGCGCTTTTATAACAAACCTCCTCCTTGAATTTATTTCATAAATAGTGATTATACATTCCATAATCTTCCTTATGCGCGCGCCGATTTTGACCGTGCGCTCACGCGGCACTCTTGCAATGGACGGCGCGTGACATGCGTGATATGACTACTCTCATACGCAATATCACGTGGTGCCATGTCCGACGCGCTATTCTCATCCTTCCTGATGGTCGACCGGCCGATCGCCCCGGTCGCCGGACGACGCTCGTTTGGCGGCGCCGGCGCGCAAGAGCAGTCCGGCCGCAGTGTGCCGAGTGATCGCGAGCGCCTTGTCGCGGCGATCGTTCGGGCGCTTCAGGAATCTGCGCCGTCCGCAGGGGCACCTCCAGCTCCGACCTCGACAGGCTACACGGATCTTGCGGTCACGGTCGCCGATATCGCTTTGGGGCAGTCTGTCGTCCTCCAGCTCAAGCCGGACCTCGACGAAGGCCACCGAAGCGCGGTGCGCGCCTTCCTCGAGATGGTGGTGCGCGTGAGCGCCACGCTGGACGAGACCCGGCTCGAATCGGCGATCAGCAAGCTCGCCGAGGTCCTGCTGCCCGACGAACTCGCGGACGCGCGCGGGGCGCTAGCCTCAGATAACCTCGAACTTCGCGACCAATTCATCGCCGAGGTTCCGCAGCTCATGAGCGCCGAGATCAGCGCCCAAGCGGGACTGAGGACCAAGAATCCCTATGCGACGGCGGCGCGCTGGAAAAAGAGCGGTGACATCTTCTCGGTCCAGCACCGGGGCAAGGAGTACTTTCCGGCCTTTCAGTTCCGCGAGGGACGGCCGCACCCGACGATCAAGAAGGCGCTCGCTGCCCTTCCTCCCCGGCTGTCTTCCTGGCAGCGGGCTTTCTGGTTCGTGTCGACGAATGGCTGGCTGGACGATAGGGCGCCTGCTGATGTGCTCGACGATCCGCGGTCCGTCGTGGCGACCGCTGAAAGAGAGGGCGAAGAGGTGGTTGGGTGAGCGTTGTAAGCGTACCCCCGCCGCCCTCGCCTTTTCCGAGCATCAACACCCAGACGGTCGCGAAGGGTACGATCCTCCATCGGACGCACGGCTCCAGCTTCCGGCCCGCACAATTCAACCCGTGCGTGGGCCAGCCGACACGGTTCGCACCGTTCACCGATGCCGCAGGCGCATGCGTCCCGACGCTCTATGCAGCGACATCGCGTGAGGCCGCGGCCTTTGAGTCTATCTTCCACGACATTGAGCCAACCGCTCGGTTCAAGACTATTCGCCTCGATGTCGTTGAATTGCGCAGCGTGAGCAGGATCTCGCTAAACCGCGATTTGCTCGTGGCCAGATTGTTCGCGCCGGATCTCAAAGCGTGGGGCCTGAGCCGCGGCGAGCTCATCGAGACGCCTAAATCGACCTACGACCGAACGGTCCTTTGGGGCCAAGCGATCCACCACGCTCGGCCGGATATCGACGGTCTGATCTGGACATCGAGGCAGTGCGATCCGGACCGATGCATGATCCTGTTCGAGGATCGTGTCGGTGAGGCCGATTTCGAGGTTCTGGACTCCGTCGAGGTCGGAGCAGACGCAGGCCTGTTGCTCGAGCTGCGCGGTTTCGGCCAGCGCGCTGGCATCACGATAATCTCTTGAAGGCGTTCAGCTGCCGCCGCATCGGGATTGATGGGATGCCAAACGATCGCGTAGCGTTTCGCCGGGATCCATAGGACGGTACATGGAGTGCGTGGTTCATCGTCGAGCACGCGGCAGATTGGCGGACGATGGTAGAGATTTTGATAGATCAGAGGTTCGCCGTCAAAGGTGGGGGCTCTTGCATCTATTGCGGATCCAATGGCGGGCTCGACGGTCTCCGAGACGAACACGTAATACCTTACTCCCTAGGCGGAAAAGTCGTGTTGGAGAAGGCAAGCTGTCGCGACTGTGAAGCTGTTACTAGCTATCTCGATGGTTACCTCGCCAACGCCATCTTTAAGGACGTCCGCGTTCACGCCCGAGTCCAAAGCCGTCGCGGGCATCCTGCGACCCTGAAGGCCCATGTCGTCCTGCCTGAGGGCGATCAGGTCTTGGATCTCGCACCGAAGGACCATCCCTATTTTCTTCACATGCCGGTGTGGGACCGCCCCGGGATGATGCGGGGAGTCCCGCCGACGTCGAATTTCGGCGACGCGAAAGTCCATGTGTACTGGTATGTGCCGCCCAGTATTCGGGAGACATTAATGCTCACCTCGTCGCAGATGGTGGAGATCCAGGACAAGACTTCGATGCCGCGCCTTGTCCCTTTTGCACGAGCAATCGCGAAGATCGGCTATTGCCACGCCATCCTTTGTTACGGTCTCGATGGCTTGAGGTCGCTCGCCTTGCCAGACATTATCTTGGGGCGATACCAGAATATCTCCCACTTCGTGGGTAGCTTTTGGGCGGATCCCCGACCGCCGGACGACGCCCATGTGATGCACTCGTGCGTGACGACAAATGTCACCAATGGGCGATTTCGCTATCAGACTGTACAGCTGCGCCTTTTCGCAAACTCAGGCACCGAGAAAAGCGGAATGCCCATCTATGAGGTCATTGTCGGGATCGAGGGGCGGCCAGGCGCGTCGTCTCGTCGACCGGCAGTCAGACCGCCAAAAGTCATCCGACTTACGGGGTAATCCGCGTTGACCGTCAGGTGGTTTGGTAGACTGAGCCTGCGCCTCCTCGCTGGCTTCAATTTTGCGAATGATCTGCTCCTGCTCGGCACTTAGCCGCGCGAGCGCATCAGTCTGAAGCAGCACCGGCGACAGGCGTTTCGGTGGGTCCAGCGCGTGCTTTCGGCACGTGATGGTTCCCAGGCTTCTACCGGGTCATTCCTCGCGCGCGATTCATCGATCGCGCCCGCCGCTCAGACTGAATTCTCTCGCTCGCGTCGACGCGAACGGCCTGTTGCAGGACTTTGAGCGATGGTCCCATCGCCTCGAAGGCTGGGCGCTGCGCCGCTGGCACGCGATTGATGGCATCCTTTTCGCCCTGTGCGATCGCGTTGCGCCCGAAGCGGGCATCGAGCGCCTTGCTCACCGCGGCGAACTCCTCGCGGATCTTCGGCTCGAGTTCGAGGACCATAGCATTCAGCCCGCGGGCGTTTTTGTTTGCCTCGGTGGTCAGCCGCGTCAGGGCGTCCTGCGCCGGTCTTGAGAGGCCGGGAATCGCGATCGCCATCAGTCGGCGCTCTTCAGCAATCGCCTGTCCCTGAGCTGCCAGTGCACCGGCATAGGCCGAGCCGAGGGCTTGCAGTTCCACCGCCGCCGCGGGGAGAGCGGCAAGGGCCTCCTTGCGCTCCCGGCCGGTGGCAAGCAGCCGATCCACCATCCTTCCCGAGCCCCGCATTGCGCCATAGGCGTCGGGCGCGGCGGACATGGCGGCGCCGATGCGCTCCGCCGCGAAGCCTTTGACAAGGAGCTCCTCGATCTTCCCGACCACAGCAGCCGGATCGCGCCAGATGCGCGACGCAATTTCCCCCAGTGCAGCCCGCTGCTGCCGATAATGGGAGGCGCCCAGCGCCCGCTGCCGCGCCTCGTCTTCTATCGACTGCCGGAACTCCGTCACCGCCGGAAGCATGGGCGGAACGGCGTTCCCGGCACCGGCGCGATAGGGGGCAGGCGCGACAATCCGGGAGCGATCCTGTCGCTCCGCCTGATGCTGCGCGTCGGCGAACCTGCGAACGGACTCGAACACAGATTTCATCTCTGCCAGCTTCTGCGGATCCATATCCTCCGGCATGCGATCCCCCATATGTCGCTCCGCGACGACGTCCGCCTTCTCGGTGAAAGCGCTCCAGCCGAAGCGCGCGGTCAATGCCTCGCTGACGGCCTTGATCTCCTGCACCACCGCGCGATCCTCGGCGGCCAGTGCAAAGGCGGTCTTGTAGGCGCCCTCCCCGCCCCGCGTACGGACGGCCTCGATCTCGCCGAGTCGCGCCATTGCATTTTCAGAGAGTGCGGGTACCGACAATGCCATATGCGAACGGCGCCGCTCTTCGCGGATCCCGAAGGTCTCCGCATCCTTCTTGAAGGCGGCGGCGTGGGCCCGGGCGAGAGGAGCCAGCTCGTCTGCGACAGCCCTCAGCGCTGCGGCACGCTCGTGACGCATTGCCTCGCCGTCGCCGAGGGCAGCGTCGCCACGAAGCAGGCCGAGCTGCTCAGGGCTCTGCTCCAGGACGTCGCCGAGCGCCCGCGAGCCGGTCTTCGACACAGAGGCCAGATCGTGGAGCTTGGCCAGTGCCGTGTTCGGATCGCGATAGATCCGCTCCAACACCGGCCGCAGAGCCCCTCCCCGCTCCTTCACCACGGGCGAGGCGAGCTGCGCCAGGCGCGCATCCTCTTCGGCCGGTCGCGCGAAGTGCGTCACTGGCGCCAGCAGATAATGCCTCTCGTCGGCAGGCTCCCGGGCCAGCACTTCGATGCGCTGGTCGCTGTAGGCGACGCTGCGCTCGCGGGCAATTGCGAAGCCCAGCGCGACGCTCGCCCGCTCCCAAAGCTTCGCCAGCTCGTTCCGCTTTTCGGACAGCCACGCCAGCCGCTGAGCCGCCCCCTCCCCTATCCCGACCGCGGCCTCCGCGAGCTGGTCGATGCCGCGCAGCCGCGCGAAGTCACGGGCGTGCGCCTGGTACGAGGGCTCACTTTCGTAATCGAGCGTGGTGGTCTTCGCACCGGATCGCGACAGACGCTCGACAAGTTGTTTGAAGAGGTCCGGGCGATGGCTTTCCCGTTCGATGCGCGCCGTGCGGTCCTCCTCGGCTTCGACCTGCTTCGCGGTCCAGACATTGCGCTCG
>NCHM01000302.1 GCA_002257205.1 Rhizobiales bacterium 24-66-13
ATCTATGACGCCTATGCCGGTGCCTTCGCCATCATCCACAGTCACCTCGACGCGGCGATGGAGGCCGCCAACATCACCGGCTCGACCGGGACGTTGAACCGGCAGGCGAAGTCCACTGCCCGCTCGGCATTCGAATCCGCCAAGCAGCGCTTCTTCGGGCACCTGCTGACGTCGATGAAGACGCCGACCCTGATCCGCTCGATCGGGCACGATCTGGAGGCCGGGCACGCCGCGGTCGTGCAGATCGTGTCGACGGGCGAAGCGCTGATGGAACGGCGCCTGGCCGAGATCCCGACTGAGGAATGGGGTGACGTTCGCGTCGACATCACGCCGCGCGAATATGTGTTCGACTATCTCGCCCACTCCTTCCCGGTGCAGCTCTACGAGCCCTTCACCGACGGCGAGGGAAATCTTTCGTCGCGGCCGGTCTATCGCGATGGCCAACCCGTCGAGAGCCGTGAAGCTGTCGCGCGCCGCGACGAGCTGATCGAGCGTCTTGCATCGCTCCCGCCGGTGCCCGGCGCTCTCGATCAGATCGTGCAGCGCTTCGGCACCGACATGGTGGCCGAGGTGACGGGCCGCTCGCGGCGGATCGTCCGCAAGGGCGACCGCCTGGCCGTCGAGTACCGCGCGCCGTCAGCGAATCTCGCCGAGACGGCCGCCTTCATGGACGACCTGAAGCGCATTCTCGTCTTCAGCGATGCCGGCGGCACCGGGCGCAGCTACCACGCCGAGCTGTCGGCGAAGAACCAGCGGCTCCGTGTCCACTACCTGCTCGAACCGGGCTGGAAAGCCGACGCCGCTATTCAGGGCCTCGGCCGCACCAACCGGACGAACCAGGCGCAACCGCCGCTGTTCCGTCCGATCGCGACCGACGTAAAGGCGGAGAAGCGCTTCCTGAGCACGATCGCGCGGCGGCTCGATACGCTCGGCGCGATCACGCGCGGGCAGCGCCAGACCGGCGGCCAGGGCCTGTTCCGGTCCGAGGACAATCTGGAATCCTGCTATGCCCGCGACGCGCTGCGCCAGCTCTATCTCCTGATCGTGCGCGGCAAGATTGACGGCTGCTCGCTCCACCGCTTCGAGTCCTCGACCGGCCTGAAGCTGATGGACGACAATGGTATCAAGGACGAGCTGCCGCCGATCACCACCTTCCTGAACAGGTTGCTCGCCCTCACCATCGAGCTGCAGGGCATCCTCTTCACGGCGTTCGAGCAACTGCTTGATGCCAAGGTGGCCGGCGCGATCGCGAGCGGCGTCTATGACGTCGGGCTGGAAACGCTGACGGCAGAGAGCTTCGTCGTCACCGACCGCAGCGTCATCTACACCCATCCGGCGTCGGGCGCCGAAACGCGGTTGCTCACCATCACCCAGCGCGAACGCAATCGGCCGCTGTCGCTCGACGACGCGCTCGGCTGGCTCGACGATCGCGGCGCGAAGCTGCTGGTGAATGAGCGCTCGGGTCGCGCGGCCGTGCAAGTTCCAGCACCATCGCTGATGCTCGACGACGGCGAGATCGAGCGCCGCGTTCGGCTGATCCGGCCAATGGAGCACCACCATGCCTCGTTGGACTCGATGACGGAAAGCCATTGGCAGGCGGCGGACCGGAACATCTTCGCGGCCGCCTGGTCCCGCGAGCTCGGCGACGTGCCCACCTTCAGCGAAAGCACGATCCATATCGTCGCCGGTCTGCTGCTGCCGGTGTGGAAGCGCCTGCCGAACGGGTCGACCCGCGTCTATCGGCTTCAGACCGACGATGGCGAACGCATCATCGGTCGTCGCGTTTCTCCCGCCTGGGCCGCTAATGCCGCGTCGACTGGTGCGGTCGACCTGTCCGCTGACGCTGCCTACACGGCACTCGTCGACGGGCGGACGATCCTCGACCTGGCCGAGGGACTTCAGCTTCGCCGCGTGCGTGTCATGGGCGCGAACCGGATCGAGCTGTCCGGTTTCACCGAGGCCATGCGCGACCGTCTTCGCGCCTATGGCCTGTTCACCGAGATCATCTCCTGGTCGCTACGGTTCTTCGTGCCGATCGACACCACGGGAGCGGCGGTGCTCGGCAAGCTGCTCGACACCTATCCGGTGGTCCGCATCGGCGAGCGGGAGGCTGCGTGATGGCTCGCCGCGATGCTTCCGATCTTGCATCCCGTCTCGGCCGGCAGGCCGAGGCGGTCTGCAAGCGCTATCTCGGTGCCGGCCGCCGACAGGGCAACTATTGGCAGGTTGGCGATGTCCGCAACACGCCCGGCCGATCCATGTTCGTCCGCCTGAAGGACAGCGCCAAAGGCCCTGCCGGCAAATGGACCGACGCCGCGACAGGCGAGCATGGTGATCTGCTCGACGTGATCCGTGAATCGCTGGGGCTTATTGACTTCGCCGACGTCGCCGAAGAGGCCCGTCAGTTCCTCAGCCTGCCACATCCCGATCCCGAACCGAAGCCAGGACAGCATGCTCGCAGTCCGGCACCATCACCATCGGGGTCAGCCGAGGCAGCACGCCGGCTGGCCGCCATGTGTCAGCCGATCGGCGGCACGCTCGTAGAAGCGTATTTGCGCGGACGCGGAATTACGGCTTTGCACGGATGCGGAAACCTGCGTTTCCATCCCCGCTGCTATTATCGGCCCGATGAGCTCAGTCCGATCGAGACATGGCCGGCAATGATCGGCGTCGTCACCGATCTCTCCGACAAGATCACCGGCGCGCATCGGACTTGGCTCGCCCCGGATGGCTCCGGCAAGGCGCCGATCGACATCCAGCGGAAAGCGATGGGCGACCTTCTCGGGCAAGCGGTTCGCTTCGGGCTCTCCGGCGACGTGTTGGCGGCGGGCGAAGGCATCGAAAGCGTGCTCTCCGCCCGCGAGGTCATGCCCGGCATGTCGGCGGCCGCGGCACTCTCCGCGGCTCACCTCGCCGGCATTGACTTCCACGACGCGCTGCGGCGGCTCTATGTCGTGCGCGACAACGATCGCGCCGGGGACAGTGCGCGGAACACGCTGATCGAACGGGCGAACGCGGTCGGGATAGAGGCGATTACCCTGTCCCCTGCGCTCGGGGACTTCAACGAGGATCTCCGCACCTTCGGCCGTGATGCGCTGATGGCGCACATCCGGGTGCAGCTCGCACCGCAGGACGTCGCCCGCTTCATGCTGCTGGCGGCCTAGATCACGGGCTGAACCGTGGCGGCGCTCGCGTCGCCATCATGCACGCGTAGATGCTCGATCCTTTGGAGAGGACCGCGCCTCGGCCTTCGAGAAGGCGATCGGCCCACATGCGGTTCGGACAGGCAATGCCTGCGGCCGACTATTTTCCGGCGGCGCGTACCGCGCCTTTCCATCGCGAAGCAAAATAGCCGGCCTCCGGGCATCCTCCGCTGCCGCTCCGGCCCAGCGCATGGCGCCGGGTGCAGGTCCGCTCCGCCCGTGGGCTCCGTCGCCATGAAGGCCGCGACGGTCGCGGTCCAGCCAGAGGAGCAAACCATGCGTGAGCATGATGACTACGAACCCCACCACGAATCGTCACCCACGGATCACGTCCTCAACGAATTGCAGCTCCACGGCTACCGCCCCTTCGCCGACGAGCCCGACCAGCGTTTCTTGCCCGACGGCAATCAGGTCGCAGGCGCTGTCGCCGACATCTTCGACGCCCTGATCTCGACCCTGGAGGACACCCGCCTCGAACCCGACCTCGACGATCTCCTCTGGTCGACCGTCAACGTCTTCCACCGCGCCGCCGAGCGGATCGCCCGCGAACTCGACGACAACGAGCAGGCGCAGAAACGCTCGCAGCGGCAGCAGGACGGCAGCGAGGTGAAGTCGGTCGAACTCGAGTGCCAGATCGCCGAGGGTAAGACGCTCATCGAACGGCAGAACGCATTCGAGCTGATGCGCGACCAGGCCGCAGAACACTACGAACGCCAGATCGGCAAACCCTGGCTCCCTCGCACCGGCTCAAAGGTCAACCACCGCAACCTCACCTCGGCGATGATCGACAGCCGCGATTTCCTGATGGCGAAGAAGCGGGCCGAGCAGGAAGTGCTTCTCCCTCCGGGACCGAAGATCGTCGTCACCGGCGGACTGGACTTCAACGACCACCGGCTGATCTGGGACAAACTCGATCAGGTGCATGCGAAGCATCCGGACATGGTGCTGGTTCACGGCAAATCCCCGAAGGGCGCCGAGAAGATCGCATCGCTCTGGGCGAAGAATCGCAATGTTCCGCAGATCGGCTTCGCGCCCGGCTGGACCAAACACGGCCGCGCCGCACCCTTCAAGCGGAACGACGAGATGCTCGACATCCTGCCGAAGGGCGTGATGCACTTTCCCGGCACGGGCATCAACGACAACCTTGCCGACAAGGCTAGGAAGCTCGGTATCCCGGTCTGGAAATTCGGCGGCGCGTGAGCGCCGCCCGCTTCACATCGTGACGCACTTTCCGACATAGTGATCATACGATGTATGACCTTGATTCGAATGTAGAACTATTACTTCGCCCCGCCGCAGCGCTGCCGAAAGGCGACGACATCATTTGGCGGCAGCACCATTTTGTCTGGAAGAAGCCAGAAACGTGGGCGCCTCAACTTACTGCGTGGCTGCTTCCTCACTTTCGGAAAGATGGCTTTAGGCGGCTTAAGCCCGGCCGTTTTCGGGATTTGTGCTGGGACGATTTAGAGTGGCGCGACGTGCTTGGGCGGTGCCTACTCGCCGATATTGACTATCATACCGATCAGCTCGCGGACGCACTGGCTCGTGCGAAGCTGCGAACCTTTCACGGTTGCCGAACGGATGATGCCGGGAGCTATTTCCGTGAAGGGCTTCGTGTTCACGACCGCGCTGATATGACAAAAAAACTACGACTAATCGCTGAGCAGAATCAGGAACTCAATTGGTTTGCTCCGCGATTGGAAGCGGCAATTGCCGAGATCAACAACACGCTTGATATCGGCCGTCTCTATGTCGTCGCCGACGACACGTTCCTCCTCAAACATGCTGCACACTATTTGATCTATGGAAGTGAGTGGATCGCCGCCGTCCAGCTCAACCGGGAGAAAGGTCCTCCTGAAATCGGGCACTCCGACGCTTCTTGAAATAGACCTTCCACTTCGTGTCGCAACGCCCGGCACCTTGCGGGAACTCTCCGCAAAGCTTCTCGCCGAATGGACACGACGGGCCTGCAATCAGCCCGATTGGCATGCGCCGATCGACTTCTCGTTCTGTCTACGCACCGACATTCCACCTGACTGGATTGTCGATCACTCCCACCCGACCGAACTCAAAGATCCCTTGGAGCAACGGAGGCTATACAAGGCAGCGGTCGCGGGTTGCGCATATTGCTCCCCGGCTCTTGGATGAGCCGAACAACCTCCGCTCATCTGCGCTGATCCTTGGTCCAGCCGATGGCCTGACGCCATCAACCCGCATATGTGGAACGGCCCGCGGTGCAAGGATGCCCTTCAGTCGATTTCACCACATGAGGACGGTGCGGTCATATGTCCGGCCTTTCTGCGC
>NCHM01000303.1 GCA_002257205.1 Rhizobiales bacterium 24-66-13
TTCCTCACCGACAAATACGAGCCGCGCGCCGCCTCGCGCTTTCTCACGAAAGGCTTGCGCGGCCTCTATCCCGAGCTGTGCGACAGGCTCGACGCGGAGAAAGAGCGCATCATCGGCCTGCTGGACCGCCTGCGCGCGGCGGAGACGCTGGCGCGCACCGACGCCGCCTTGACCCTGGGCGCGGAGGCCTGCCGCCGCTATGCCCGCGAGAAGGCCCAGCGCGGCCTGCTGGATTTCGACGATCTGATCGGCCGCACCGCCGAATTGCTGAACCGGGTGCCGGCCTCCTGGGTGCATTTCAAGCTCGATCGCGGCATCGACCATGTGCTGGTGGACGAGGCGCAGGACACGAGCCCGGAGCAATGGAAGGTGGTCGAGGGCCTGATCGCCGATTTCTTCTCCGGCGAAGGCGCCCGCGAGGGGCTCACGCGTACCCTGTTCGTGGTGGGCGATGAGAAGCAGTCCATTTTCTCCTTCCAGGGCGCCGATCCGCGCACCTTCGGCGACATGCACGCGCGCTTCGCCGGCGCGGCGGGGCCGAAGGATTTCCGCAATGTGCGCCTGCCGCATTCCTTCCGCTCGGCGCCCGGCGTGCTGGAGGCGGTGGACCGCATCTTCGCCGATGCGGCGGCGCGGCGTGGCCTCACGGGCGACAATGCGCCGCCCGTCCATGCCGCCATCCGGGCCGATGCGCCTTCTTTGGTGGAGGTGTGGCCCACCACCGTGCCGGCCCCCAAGCCCAAGGTGGACGACTGGCGCCGGCCGCTCGATGCGGTGCCGGCCGACGATCCGGTGAACCAGCTCGCCCAACGCATCGCCGCTTTCGTGCGCGCGGGCATCGCGGAGCGCCTCGCCATTCCCTCGCGCGCCGGGCGGGCCATGCAGGCGCGCGACGTGCTGGTTCTGGTGCGCCGGCGCGGGCGGCTGTTCGAGGCGGTGATCCGGGCGCTGAAGACCGCCGGTCCCGGCGTGGACGTGGCCGGCGCCGACCGGCTGGTGATCGCCGACCATATCGCCGCGCTCGATCTGATGGCGCTGGGCGATGCGCTGCTCTCGCCCGACGATGACCTCGCCTTGGCCTGTGCGCTGAAAAGCCCGCTGTTCGGCTTCACCGACGAAGATCTGATTTTGCTCTGCCCGCCGCGTGCCGGGCGGCTCGGCGATGCGCTTTCCGGAGCGGCGGGGCGGTTTCCCCATTGGGCGGTGGCGGCGGCGCGGCTCGATCAATGGCGCGGGGAAGCCCCGCTGCTGCGGCCGTTCGATTTCTATGCCCGCGTGCTCGGCCGCGACGGCGGGCGCCGCGCCATGCTCGCGCGCCTCGGACCCGAGGCGGCGGACGTGCTGGACGAATTCATGGCGCTTGCCCGCACCTATGAGAGCACCGAGCCGGCGACGCTGGCCGGTTTCCTCGCCTTCCTGCGGCGCGGCGGGGCGGAGACCAAGCGCGACATGGAAAGCGGGCGCGACGAAGTGCGCGTCATGACCGTCCACGGCGCCAAGGGCCTGGAGGCGCCCGTCGTGATCCTCGCCGATACGGTGGACGTGCCGAAGTCGCGCACCGCCGGCGGCCTGTTGCCGGTGCCGGACGGGGCGGGCGGCACCGTTCCCATCCTCGCCGGGCGCAAGGAGGACGGCCCCGCGGTGCTGGGGCTCGCGCGCGGCGCGGCGCTGGAGCGCGAGCGCGAGGAATATCGCCGGCTGCTCTATGTGGCGCTGACGCGGGCGGAGGATGCGGTGATCGTGTGTGGCGCCGAGACCCGCCTTCCCGGCAAGGACAAGGCGCATGCGCGCCCCGAGGGCTGCTGGTACGACCTCGTGCGCGACGCGCTCGCCGAGGAAACGGTGGAGGTCGAGGCGCCGTACGCGCAAGGCCCGGTGCTGCGCTGGCGCAAGGGCGAGGGCTTTGCGCCCGCCCGCGCCGCGTCGTCGGAGCCGGTGATTGAGGGCGCGCAGGGGACGGGGATCGCCGCCGCGCCCGCGCCTGTCCATATATCGCCCTTGCACGCTCCCCCCGTCACCGCCGCGCAGCTTCGGCCCTCCCATGCGGAGGAGCAGGCGCCGCGCCCCGCCGCGCCGGGGCCGCGCCCTGCCTTGGAGAGCGGCGGGCTCGATCCGATCCTGCGGGGCGATCTCATCCACCGCCTGCTGGCCGGGCTGGCGGGTCTTGAACCGGCGATGCGGCGCGATGCGGCGCACCAGCTTCTGCGGCATGTCGCCTCTGCCTTGCCGGCCGAGACCCATGACATTCTCGCAGCCGAGGCGCTGGGTGTGTTTGACCATGCCGGGCTCGCGGAGCTGTTCGGCGCCGGCAGCGTGGCGGAAGTGCCCATTGTTGGCCGCTGGATGGCGGCCGGGGAGAGGCTGATTTCGGTCTCCGGGCGCATCGACCGGTTGGCGGTGCGGCCCGATCGCATCCTGCTGGCGGACTTCAAGACCGATTCGACACCGCCGCGCCTGAGCGCGGAGATCGGCGGCGCCTATGTTTCCCAACTTGCCATTTATGGCGAGGTGCTGCGGCGCGCCTTTCCCGGCCGGGCGGTGTTGGCGATGGTGGTCTATACGCGCGGGCCGGTGGTTCATTCCCTCGCCCCCGAGACGCTCGCCGCCGCCCTGGCGCGCAGCACGGGTCCTTGACCCTCCGGCAAGGGTCACGAGGGCGCGACTTGCCTTGACGGGAGGGGGAGGGGCTACCTACGTTGGAGCCATATCGGGATTCCCCCTTCGCCCCCTTCGAGGTGTGCCATGGCCGTTGAAAAAGTATCTGATCAGAGTTTCGAACAGGACGTCCTCAAATCCGGCGAGCCTGTTGTGGTGGATTTCTGGGCCGAATGGTGCGGCCCCTGCCGCATGGTTGGCCCGATCCTCGATGAAGTGTCCGGTGAGCTGACCGGCAAGGTGAAGATCGTGAAGCTGAACGTGGACGAGAATCCCGAGACGGCTTCGAAGTATGGAATCATGTCGATTCCGACCCTGCTTCTGTTCAAGGACGGCAAGATCGCGTCCCGCCAGGTGGGCGCTGCCCCCAAGGCGAAGCTGGTGCAGTGGATGACCGCCGCCATCTGAGCGCGGTTGTCTGTCCCTGAAAGAGGCCGGCCTTGCGCCGGCCTTTTTTGTTGCCCGCCTTCGATCCGCTTGACAATTTACATTCATGCTGAATACATATGTATATGGAACAAGCTCAAGTCGAAAATCTCCTCGGCGCCATGTCGCTGGCCCTGGCCGGGGCGCAGGAGGAGGCCGCGCGCAAGGCCGCTGGCCTCGGGCCGAGCGGGGCCGCCGCCCTGGTGGTGATCGGCTTTTATCCCGGCACCAGTATCGGCACGCTCGCGGGCATATTGGGGCTGACCCATTCGGTGGTGGTGCGCCTGGTGGAAGGGCTCGCCGCGGACGGATTGGTGGAGCGCGCCGCCGCGCCCAGCGACCGCCGGCAGGTGGTGCTGCGTCTGAGCGCGGCGGGGCGCGCGCGCCATGCCGCCATCCTGGAGGCCCGCCGCGCTGCCCTGGCACAGGCCCTGGCACCGTTGGATGCGCAGGACGTCGCTCAGTTCGGCGCGATGCTGGCAACATTGCTCACGGGACTCACCACCGGCCGGTTGCAGGCCGACCACATGTGCCGCCTGTGCGACGAAAACGCCTGCCCTGGAGAGCGTTGTCCCGTTGAATGCGAGGCAGTGCGCATCAGCGGCATCGGGTCCCCGCTCCGTGCGCCCGCCCCATGACGGGCGGCGACGCGGCGCTGCCGCGCCCACACATCCGAACGCCGGCGTTCGGCATCCTCGCCGTCGTGGCGTCCGCCGCCTGTTGGGGGCTGGCAACCGTCCTGTCGAAGGACGTGCTGCACACCATAGCGCCCTTCACCCTGCTGGCGATCCAATTGGCGGGCAGCGTCGGCTTCCTGGCGGCGGTGTTCCGCGCGCGGGGCGGCCGCCTGCCGGGGGGCGGGTCGGGGCTGTCCGTCGCCTGGCCCGGGCTGCTCGAACCCGGCCTTGCCTATGGAGTGAGCGTGCCGGGCCTTGCGCTGACCAGCGCCACCAATGCGACCGTGCTCAGCACGGCCGAGCCAGTGCTGATCTGCCTGCTGGCGTTCCTGCTGCTGGGTGTGCGGACCTCCGCCTGGGTGCTTGGCTGTTCCGCTTTCGCCATCCTCGGAGTCTTGTTCGTCACCGTGTTCGGCACGGGCGACCTTGGCACCGGCGACCCGGGCACGGGCGACCTGCGTGGCGACGCGCTGGTGTTCGTCGGCACCGGGTTTGCGGCGTTGTATGTGGTGGCGTCGAGCCGCATGGTCGCCGGCCTGCCGACCCTCACGCTCGCGCTCCTTCAGCAAACGCTTGGGCTGCTGTTCGCGCTGGGGCTGCTGACGGTGGCCCTCGCCACGGGGTGGGAAGAATGGCAGGTGCCACCGCTCGGGGCGGTGCTGGTCGCGGTGCTGACCGGCGTGGTCCAATATGCGATGGCCGTGTGGCTTTATCTCACGGCGCTACGCGACCTGCCGGCACCCGTGGCGGGCGGGTTCCTGGCCCTCATCCCGGTGTTCGGCGTGGCCGGAGCGGTGCTGCTGCTGGGCGAGCGCCTCGCGCCGATGCAGATGCTCGGCTGCGCCCTGGTGGTCGCGGCGATGGCCGCGATGGCCGCGCGAGGCGGCCATCGCTGACCGAAAGCGTCGATAAGGCTTGCGCTTACACCTCGGCGAGGGTGCGCACCGCCAGCGCGCGCCACAGATCTCCACGGCCGGGGGCGAAAGTGTTCAGCCGGTTCGCCTGCGCCTGCGCGGCGGCACCGTCGCGGAACGGCCAAGCCTCATCGACGAAAAAGGCCGCGCCAGGGATGATGACCGGCGTGCCCTTCGAAGTATCCACCGTCTCTTCGCCATCGAAGAACAACCAGCTGGAGGGCGCCGCATCGGCCACGCGGGCGACGACGAAATCCGTGTCCCGCACGGTTGCGCGGGCGCGGAAGCCGGCGCGCCGCAGCAAGGTCCGGTCGAGAAGAGGCAGGCTGAAATTCATCATGGTCTCACGCACCTGAGGCGAAACGCACTTTTCCGCCTTCTGACCGAGATAAATGCCGGCGCACCGATTCTGTTCCCTTGCCGCTCAGGCCATGGTTGCATGCCAGCTCCGCGCCACACACAGGCGCGGCGGCTTGACCCCCCGGGTTCAATAGCTGACGGCGGCGAGATACAGCCCCGCGGCAGGCGCCATGGGGCCGCACCGGCGGCGATCGCAGGCGGCGAGCGCGTCCGCCAGATCCTCGGCGCTCCAGCGCCCTTCGCCCACCCGCAGGAGAGAGCCCACCATGGAGCGCACCTGGTGGTGCAGGAATGAGCGGGCGGAGGTGGTGACGCGGATTTCCTCGCCGATCCGCGCCACGTCGAGCTGGTCCAGGGTTTTGACCGGAGAGGCGGCCTGGCACTCGGCGGCGCGGAAGGTGGTGAAATCATGCTTGCCCAGCAGGCGCTGGGCGGCGACATGCATCGCCTGCGCATCGAGCTTCTGG
>NCHM01000304.1 GCA_002257205.1 Rhizobiales bacterium 24-66-13
AAGCCTCCCCTCCACGTCGGAGCGTAGCGCAGCCCGGTTAGCGCACTAGTCTGGGGGACTAGGGGTCGGAGGTTCAAATCCTCTCGCTCCGACCATTCACATCCCAAGAAATAGCCCCATGGTTCGGCCCGCCCGAAAGCGGGGAGGCCCGTCCAAAGGGCGCGCAGACCATGGACGCACAGGCGCCAGGACCGGCGCATCGGCCCGACACGCACCCCGAAATCTGAAAAGCCCGCGCTTCGTCGCTCTGTCACGGTGAAGCCCTAGACGATGGCTGTCTGAGCGGGGCGCCGAGCATGCTGAACGCGGTTCTTTTGACCTTGATCCCCGCCGGCGCCGTCATCGCCGGCGCCTTGCTGGGTTTTGTCTGGCGTCCCGGCGCGACGATCCGTGGCGCCGTGCAGCATTTCACCGCCGGCGTGGTGATGGCGGCCGTGGGCGCGGAATTGCTGCCGGAGCTCGGAAGCGCCCATCCCCTCGGCATCGCCATCGGCTTCACGCTCGGCGGCGCGCTCATGCTGGCCATCAAGCGGTGGATTGGCGAGGCGGACGAGAAGGAAGAGGAGGCGCCTGGCGAAAAGCCGGGCGGAAACAATACCGGCCTGCTGGTGACGGTCGGCGTCGATCTGTTCATCGACGGCCTGTTGTGCGCGGTCGCGCTCGCGGCGGCGCCGGAAAGCGGACTGGTGATCGTCGCGGCCCTGACGCTGGAGGTCTTCTTCCTCGGCCTCGCCACGAGCGTCTCCCTCAGCCGACCGGGCGCCGGGGCAGGGGGTGTGATGAAGGCGTGCGCGCTCGCCGCGCTGGTGCCGATCGGCGGAGCGAGCGGCGCGCTCGCGTTCCTCTCCCTCCCGGACCTCTGGCAGGTGGGCATCCTCGCATTCGCCACCGCCGCCCTGATCTATCTGGTGACCGAGGAATTGCTGGCGGAAGCCCACGCCGACGGCGAGGACACGACCTTCGTTGCGGCCACCTTTTTCCTCGGCTTCCTCGCAGTGCTGATGCTGAAGGCGCTTGGGGGCTAGGCCCGCATTCTAGGCGCTCGCCCTTGCCGGCCTGGGTTGTGCGGGAACCGCAGAGCTTTCGGGCACGGGGTGGGCGGTATCGTCGGCGTCGGAGGATTCGGGGCGCCCCGCCGCGATCAGGCAGGCCGCCAACGCCTCTTCGAGGCTTGTCGCGACCGCATTGCTGCCGGATTGGCTTTCGAGGGCGGCGCGCATGGCGCCATCGTCATGGGCGCCAAACGCCGCGAGAAGGATTTCGCTCTGCGGCAATCGCCGGCGCAGCCGCCGGCTGGAATAGCGCATGTGCGCCGTGCCTGCGTTTTCAAGCGACGACAGGATGGTCAGCGCCAGATCGGACCCGCTGAGATTGGCGAGATTGGCGATGGTCAGCGTTTCTGGACCGCAGACGCGCGCCGCCAGCCCATGGCGCTTCAGCAGATGCGCCAACAGGTCCGCCGCCGCGAGATCGAGGCCGGACCGCGCCGCGATGCAGAGAATGGGAGCCTCGCCCCGCCAGCGCTGCGGCAGCGTCTCGGCATCGACCACGGGATAGGCGCCGCCCGCCGGGCTTGCGGCAACGGCGGCCTCGGCTTCGCGCTCATCGGTTTCGCCCTTGGGGATGCCGTCTGGAATATCGGACAGATTCTCCAGCAATTCCCCGAGACTGAGGCGCAGCCGCGCGATCCGCGCGTCGTCCAGGGTGCCGCGGGAAAGATCCTGCTGCGCGAGCCGCAGGCCGGGCAGGGCGACATTGTCGAGATAGGCCAGGAAGCTACGTTCCTTCAGGAATTCCTCGGCCTTGCTGGTGGCCTCGGTCGGGTCGCCCGCCAGCATGCGCTGGTAAAACAGCTCCGGCGCACTGAGCGGCGGCCGGTCGCCGAGCATCACGTCGAGAAATTCCAGCTGGTCCACATGGCGGCCGAGCACCACGGCGCAGAGCGTGAGCGGGGTCGCGAGCACCAGCCCGATTGGTCCCCACAGCCAGGTCCAGAAGGTGGCCGATGCCACCACCGCGACCGGGGAAAGCCCGGTGCTCCGCCCGTAGACCAGCGGCTCGATGATGTGGCCGACGAGGGGCTCCACGAGGGCGAACAGGGCGATTGTGGATAACACGATGCTCCAGCCGGGATCGACGGCGAGCGCGAGCGCGATCGGCAGCAAAGCGGCGATGATCGCGCCGATATAAGGAACGAAGCGTAGCACCGCCGCCATCAGCCCCCACAGCAGCGGGCTCGGCACACCGATCACCCACAGGCCGAGGCCGATCACGGTGCCGAAGCCGGCGTTCAGCATCACCTGCATCAGGAAAAAGCGGGACAGGCGGCGGGCCGCATCGTCGAGCGCGGCGGTGGTGCGCTGGATGTCGCTCGCCCCCGCAAGGCGGATGAAGCGATTGCGCAGGTCCTCCCGCTGCAACAGGATGAAGATGAGAAAGATGAAGATGATGCCGGTGGTGGCGAGCGGGTGAACCAGCGGTGTCATCACCGCGCCGAGCATGCCCAAGGTGCCGGGATTGGGCTGGCGGATCTCCACCGGCAGGGGCGGTTGCTCGGCGGTGCCCGCATTCGGGCTTCCAGTCCGGCTTTCGGGTGCCGGCCGGTCAAGCTCGTTGCCGAGGTCCTGAAGCATCTGCGCCGCGCGCTCCAGCGTGCCGGACCCCTCGGTCGCACCTCGCAGCGAGCGGATCTTGTCGCGGATATTCACCTGATATTGCGGCAGATCGCCCGCGAGCTCCGCAACCTGGCTCGCCACCACCGCCCCCAGCGAGATGAGGCCGAGGAAGGTGAGCACGACGACGCTGGTGACGGCCAGCGTGCGCGGAATTTTCAACCGTCGCAGCACCACAATCACCGGCGCGAGCACAAAGCTGAGCAGCATGGCGAGCGCCACCGGCACCAGCACTTCGCGGGCGAAATACAGCATCGCGATGATGGCGCTCGTCGCCAGCAGCGTGCCGACGGCGCCCGAACCCAGCGGAATGACGGCGGCGCGCGGCGGCACCACCTGTTGCTGAAGGATGGGATGGGCCGTGCGGTCCGGCCCACTGCCCTCCGCCTCGCTCATGATGCCACTTCGAGCAGCAGGAGCGAACGGCCTGTCACTTCATAGACATGGGCGAACGGAAAGGTGGGCTGCGCCGCCGGGGCGGGGGCGTTGGTATCGACGACGAGGCGCCACCCCTTGCCGCCCACGACCTCGGGAAGGGTGAAATTCACCACGTCGAAATGCGCGTTCACGATCAGCAGCAGGGTGGTGTCCGTGCCCTTGCGGCGGATGCCGGTGGGCTGCGCGCGCCCGTCCATCAACACGCCCATGCACCGGCTCAGGCCATCCTGCCACTGCTCCTCGCCCATTTCGCTCCCGTCCGGGGCGAGCCAGCACACGTCCTTGACGTCGAGCTCCTTGTTATAGGCGCCGCTGAGGAAACGGCTTCGACGCAGCAAAGGGTGAGATTGGCGCACGGCGATCAATTTGCGCGCGAAGGCGTGGAGGTCGCGCCCGGCCGGGGAGAAATCCCAGTCGATCCAGCCGATCTCATTGTCCTGGCAATAGGCATTGTTGTTGCCCCCCTGGGTGCGCGCGAATTCATCGCCACCCAGGATCATCGGCGTCCCTTGGGAAAACAGCAGCGTCGCCAGCATGTTGCGCATCTGGCGGGCGCGCAGGGCGCAGATCTCCGGATCCTCGCTCGGGCCCTCGACGCCATGATTCCATGAGAGATTGTGGGAATGGCCGTCGCGATTGTCCTCGCCGTTCGCCTCATTGTGCTTGTCGTTATAGGAGACCAGATCCGCGAGGGTGAAGCCGTCGTGGGCGGAAATGAAATTCACCGAAGACCACGGCTTGCGGCCGCGCCGGTTGAAGAAATCGCCCGAGGCCGTGAGGCGGGTGGCAAGCTCCGCGATCTGGCCGTCATCGCCCTTCCAATAGGCGCGCACCGTGTCGCGATAGCGGTCGTTCCATTCCGCCCAACCCGGCGAGAAGCCGCCGACCTGATATCCGCCCGGACCGCAATCCCAAGGTTCGGCAATCAGCTTCACCTGCGAGAGAATGGGATCCTGGCGGCAGGAATCGAGGAACCCGCCGCCCTCGTCGAAGCCATGGGCTTCGCGGCCGAGGATGGTGGCAAGATCGAAGCGGAACCCATCGACCTGCATCTCGGTGGCCCAATAGCGCAGGCTGTCCGTGACCATCTGCAGGACGCGCGGATGGGAGAGGTTCACCGTGTTTCCGGTGCCGGTATCGTTGATATAAAAGCGCTTGTCCTCGGGCAGACGGTAGTATGAGGCGTTGTCGATGCCCTTGAACGAGAGCGTCGGGCCAAGCTCGTTGCCCTCGGCGGTGTGGTTATAGACCACGTCCTGGATGATCTCGATGCCCGCCGCGTGGTAACGCGCGACCATCTCCTTGAACTCATTGACGTTCGGGCTCGCGAGATAGAGCGGATGCGGGGCGAAGAAGGAGATGGTGTTGTAGCCCCAATAATTCCGCAGATCCTTTTCCACCAGATAGCTGTCGTCCACGAAGCCGTGCACCGGCAACAGCTCCAGGGCGGTGATGCCGAGGTCTCTCAGATAGTCGATCACTTCCGGCGCCATGAGACCGGCGAACGTGCCGCGCAAATCCTCCCGCACCTGGGGGTGGCGCATGGTGTAGCCGCGGGCGTGGGCCTCATAGAGAATGGTGCGGTCCCATGGCACCAGGGGGCGGCGCGTCATGCCCCAGGTGAAGGCCGGATCGATCACCCGGCATTTCGGCATGAAAGTGGCGCTGTCGCGGGTGTCGAAGGTGAGATCCTTGTTCTTTTCCTTGCTCTCCATCTGGTAGCCGAACAGGGCCGGGTTCCAGGTCAGTCCACCCACCAATTGCTTGCCATAGGGATCAAGAAGCAGCTTGTTGGGATTGAAACGATGGCCGGACGCGGGCTCGTAGGGGCCATGGACGCGATAGGCATAGACGAGGCCGGGACGGGCATCCGGCAAATAGCCGTGCCACACCTCGTCGGTATATTCGGGCAGCTCGATGCGCTCCACCTCGCGCTCGCCGTCGGGATCGAAGAGGCACAGCTCCACCTTGGTGGCATTGGCGGAGAACAGGGCGAAATTCACGCCGAGCCCATCCCAGGTCGCGCCCAGGGGAAACGGATTTCCCTCCCGGACCCGCGACGCCTTCATCACCTGAGGAGCCGCGTCCGATACCAGCATATCCATATCCCTTGCCCCCATTGATGCGCCCGGCCCGCCAGCCGACCTGTGAGTGCACAACGCCGCACGGCAATCTTGGTTGCGTCGCACGGAACGGTGCGAAAGCGGCCGCCGCGGCTGGGGAGAATCGGACCCTGTCGGCGCGAGAGCCTTGGTGATCCGCGCCGGCGGCGGTAAGGCTCCTGGGTGACAGCGTGCGGAAGCTTCCCATGGGCCTGACCTTCACCATACTCGGCTGCGGTTCCTCGGGCGGCGTCCCCCGCGTGGCGCAGGGATGGGG
>NCHM01000305.1 GCA_002257205.1 Rhizobiales bacterium 24-66-13
CTGACGGTGGTCGCCCAGCCCGATCCCGACCGTCCCGGCCCGGAAGAGGTGATCGCCGAGACCGTGCTGATGGACAGCGGCCGCGCGGTGCTGCTGGTGCCCTATGTGCAGACGACGCCGCTCGGCACCGGGCGTGCGGTGATTGCGTGGGACGGCAGCCGCGCCGCCGCCCGCGCCCTCAACGAAGGCATGCCCCTGCTGCATCTGGCCAAGACCATTGAGGTGCTCTCGATCATGCGCGGCACCGAGGATGAACAGAGCTTCGAAGGCTGTGCCGAGGTGGCCCGCCATCTCGCCCGCCACGGCCTCAAGGCGGACGTGCACAAGCTGCATATCGGCCCGGGGCAGAAGGTCGCCGACACGATCCTGAACGAAGTGTCCGACCAGGGCGCGGATTTCGTCATCATGGGCGGCTACGGCCATTCCCGGCTGAAGGAATTGGTGATGGGCGGCGTCACCCGCGAGATCCTCGACACCATGACCGTGCCGGTGTTGATGGCCCATTGAGGCCCAAGGCCACGCGAGCGGCCACGCGAACGGCCACCCGGCGAACGGGCGCGGTACCCGAAGCTGAAATGAAAAACGGCGCCTCAAGGGGCGCCGTTTCTGTTCAGAGGGGAACGCATCTCAGAGGCGAGCGCACCCCAGAGGCAAGGGCGGCACCGCGCCAGCGCGCGGCGCGCTTCACTCGCCCTTCTTGGAGCCGCCGAGCTTGGCGAACACGGTTTCCAGATCCAGCGATTCGCGGCGGCCGCTCGGCGCACGGTCGGTGTCGTACTCATCCTGGCGGGTCGTGACGTCGGCGGGCAGAAGGGTCGCGCCCTTGTCCTCGCCGGCCGGCGAGGCGGGCCGATCCTTGGCGGCGCGCTGGACTTCCATGTCCAGGTCGATCTGGCTGCAAAGGCCGAGCGTCACCGGGTCCATCGGGGCAAGCGCCGCCGAATTCCAGTGGGTGCGCTCCTTGATCTGCTGGATCGTCGCCTTGGTGGTGCCGACCAGGCGGATGATCTGCGCATCCTTCAATTCGGCATGATTGCGGACCAGCCACAGAATCGCGTTCGGGCGGTCGTGGCGACGCGACACCGGGGTGTAGCGCGGACCCTTGCGGCGCTTCTGCTCCGGCAGGCGCACCTTGGATTCCTGCAATTTCAGCCGACGGCTCTCGTTCTTCTCCGCAAGGTCGATTTCCTCGCGCGTGAGCTGGCCGTTGGAGATGGGATCGAGCCCCTTGATTCCCTGCGCGACTTCGCCGTCGGCGATGCCCTTCACTTCCAGCGGGTGAAGTTTGCAAAAATCGCCGATCTGCTCGAACGTGAGCGCGGTATTCTCCACCAGCCAAACGGCCGTCGCTTTCGGCATCAGGGGGGTGTTGGGTGACATGGGCTGCCTCTGAAGCTTCTCTTAGGTGGACATTCGCGACACCTGGGGCGCAAATCTGCGCGAGGTCGCTCCGGGTCGGGAGCGAACCGCGGATGTCTCACGATGTCCGGGATGCCCTTAACATAAGCCCCTGTGCGTTCTTATGCAAATGCTCCCCTGCGGGCGGGTGCGAATCGTACCGCGCCGGCCGCGCCGCTTGACAGGCGGGGTGCCGGCGAGGCTTTTCAGCGTTCGAACCCTGGAACACATGAATCATGGAAGAAAAGCCCCCGCTCCGTGTCCTGCTCTGCGCCCCGCGCGGCTTCTGCGCCGGCGTCGTGCGCGCCATCGACGCGGTGGAACGGGCGCTGGAAATGCATGGTGCGCCGGTCTATGTGCGCCACGAGATCGTGCATAATAAGTATGTGGTGGAAGGGCTTAAGAACAAGGGCGCGGTCTTCGTGCGCGAGCTGGACGAGATTCCGCCCACCAGCGCGCCGGTGATTTTCTCCGCCCACGGGGTTGCGAAATCGGTGCCGGAAAACGCCGCCGCGCGCAATTTCTTCGCCATCGACGCCACCTGCCCGCTGGTAACCAAAGTGCATCGCGAAGCGCAGGTGCACCACAAGAAGGGCCGCGACATCCTGCTGATCGGCCACAAGGGCCACCCAGAAGTGGTGGGCACCATGGGGCAGTTCGAGCCCGGCGTGGTCACGCTGATCGAGACCGCCGAGGATGCGCGCGCCTTCACCCCGCGCGATGCGAACAATCTCGCCTATGTGACGCAGACCACGCTTTCCATCGACGACACGGCGGAAATCGTCGCGATCCTGACCTCGCGCTTCCCGGCGACGGTCGCACCCCACAAGGAAGACATCTGCTACGCCACCACCAACCGCCAGGAAGCGGTGAAGAAGGTGGCGCCCAAGGTTGATGCCATGGTGGTGGTGGGCGCACCGAATTCCTCCAATTCCCAGCGCCTGCGCGAGACCGCCGCGCGCGAGGGCTGCGACGTCGCGGTGCTGGTGCAACGGGCCGCCGACATCGACTGGCCCCGCTTTGAAGGCATCGCCAGCCTCGGCGTGACCGCCGGCGCCTCCGCGCCCGAAATCCTGGTGGAAGAAATCCTCGATGCGTTTGCGGAGCGTTACACATTGCATGTCGAGACCGTAACCGCCGCCCAGGAAGACGTGTTCTTTCCCCTGCCCCGCGCCCTGCGCCCCGACGCGGCGGAATAGAGCGTGGCTGTCTATACCGACGTTTCGGCCACGAGCCTTGCCGAATTCCTTGAGCGCTACGATATCGGCACGCTGGAATCCTTCCACGGCATCGCCGAGGGCGTTGAGAACTCGAACTTCCTGCTGCAAACCAGTCGCGGCACGTTTATTCTCACCTTGTACGAGAAGCGGGTGGACCCGGCGGACCTGCCCTTCTTCATCGGCCTGATGCAGCACCTGGCCGCGCGTGGCCTATCCTGCCCCGAGCCGGTGGCCGGGCGCGACGGCTCCATGCTGGGCGAGCTGGCCGGCCGACCGGCGGCGATCGTCACGTTTTTGCGCGGGGTTTCCGTGCGCCGGCCCACCGCCGCACAGTGCGGACAATTGGGCGAGGCGCTGGCGCGGCTGCACCTGGCCGGTGCGGATTTCGCGCTGAAGCGGCCGAACGCCCTGTCCGTCTCCGGCTGGCGCCCCCTGTTCGAGGCTGCCCGCGCGCGCGCTGACGAGGTCGTGCCGGGCTTGGCCGAGACCATCGGCGCCGAGCTTTCCGAGCTGGAGGGCGCGTGGCCCCACGGCCTGCCTGCCGGGGTCATCCATGCCGACCTGTTTCCGGACAACGCCTTCTTCCTGGACGATCGGCTCTCCGGTATCATCGATTTCTATTTCGCCTGCACCGATCTTTATGCCTATGACGTGGCGGTGTGCCTGAACGCTTGGTGCTTCGAGCAGGATGGCGCCTTCAACGCCACCAAGGGCCGGGCGCTTCTGGCCGGCTACCAGGCGGTGCGCCAGCTGACCCCCGGCGAGGTCGAGGCCCTGCCGCGGCTCGCGCGCGGGGCTGCGCTGCGCTTCCTGCTGACCCGCCTCGTAGACTGGCTGAACGTGCCGGAGGGTGCGCTGGTGCGGCCCAAGGACCCGCTGGAATATCTGCGCAAGCTGCGCTTCCACCGCGCGGTGCACACCGCCCGCGACTATGGACTGGCCGCATGAGCGCCCGCATCGAAATCTGGACCGACGGCGCCTGTTCCGGCAATCCGGGACCGGGCGGCTGGGGGGCGGTTCTGCGCTCCGGGCCGCACGAGAAGGAACTCTCCGGCGGCGAGGCGCACACCACAAACAACCGCATGGAACTGATGGCCGCCATCAGCGCCCTGGAAGCGCTGAAGAAGCCGAGCGCGGTGGACCTCCACACCGACAGCGAATATCTGCGCAACGGCATCACCAAATGGGTCGCCGGCTGGCGCCGCAACGGCTGGCGGACCGCCGACAAGAAGCCGGTGAAGAACCAGGATCTCTGGGAACGGCTCGACGCCGCTTTGGGTCGCCACGAGATCGCGTGGCACTGGGTGAAGGGCCACGCCGGCAATGAACTGAACGAGCGCGCGGACCAGCTCGCCCGCGACGGCATGGCGCCGTTCAAGTCCGGCGGAATGGCGCGGGTCGGGGTGGTTTAGGCCGTCTCGCCTTTAGAGCGCGTCGTTGTCGGCGCTCCAGCCCCTCACCCGCCCGCGAAGCGGGCGACCTCTCCCCGGCGGGGAGAGGTGGGGAACGATCTCTGCCCGCGCGGCCTTGAAATCCCTACCCCAGCGCCGCCGCATACTCCCCGTCCTTGAAGCCCACGATCAGCCGGCTGCCCAGATCCAGCACCGGCCGCTTGATCATGGAAGGCTGGGCCAGCATCAACGCCACCGCCTTGGCTTCATCGAGGCCGGTCTTCTCGGCGTCCGGCAGCTTGCGGAATGTGGTGCCGGCGCGGTTCAGCAGCACCTCCCACCCGAGCGTGCGCACCCAGGAGTCCAACTGGTCGCGCTCGATGCCCTGGGTTTTGTAATCGTGAAAATCATAAGCGATCCCATGGGCATCGAGCCAAGCGCGCGCCTTTTTCATGGTGTCACAATTCTTGATGCCATAGATCGTCGCCGTCGCCATGGTCCCGCCCTTTGCTGGTTGCGCGCGCTATAGCATTTCGCGCCCCGCCCCCGCACCGGGCTTGGCAGCGCCCGTCGCCCTTTTCACCGCACCCGGCTGAAAATTAATTAAATCGCATTTTTAATTATTGATGCGAAATTAAGGGGCCGCTAGCCTTCCTTCGATCACGCCGGATGCCCCTGTCATGACGCGCCCCGCGCACATCGTCCGCCACTCGCTGCATGAAAGCCTCGTGGCGCCCTTGCGGGACATGATCGTGCAAGGCGAACTGAGGCCCGGCGAGAAAGTGCCGGAAGAGCGGCTGTGCGCGCATTTCGGCGTCTCCCGCACACCCATTCGCGAAGCGCTGAAAGTGCTTGCGGCGGAAGGCGTGCTGCAGATCCTGCCCCATCGCGGCGCCATCGTCGCCCGCATCACCGAGGAGCAGGTGGAGGAGCTCTTCCCCATCATGGCGTCGCTGGAAGCGCTGGCCGGCACGCTCGCCTGTCGCAACGCCACCGACGCGCAGATCGCCCAGGTGCGGGCGCTGCATGACCAGATGATGGCCCATTACCGGGCCGGCGATGAGCCCGCCTATCTCAAGCTGAACCGCCGGATCCACGACGCCACGTTCGAGCTGGCGGGCAATGCGACGCTCGCCTCCTTCTATCAGCAGGTGCTCACCCGCATCCACGCGTGCCGCTTCGTGATGCGCAAGAGTCCCGAGCACTGGCGTCAGGCGGTGGCGGAACACGAGCAGATGATCGCGGCGCTAGAAGCGCGCGACGGGCCTGGCCTGTCCAAGCTGCTGGAACAGCATGTGACCGGCACCACCGCCGGCATCGCCCGCGAATTCATCGCCCGCGAGAATGCCGCCGAGGGCGCCGGGCATCGCCAAGGAACGGGCACGGCAGGTGCCGCAGGCCCCGACATCGCGCTTCCCATCCCTGCCCGGCGTGCGGTCGGCCGACCGCGCAAGATTCCCGCGGAATA
>NCHM01000306.1 GCA_002257205.1 Rhizobiales bacterium 24-66-13
GATGCTGAAGCTGATCGCCGAGGTCGGGCAGCAGGAGAATGTCCCGGTGATCGCCCGCTACGCCATGATGAAGGCCTGGAAGGAGCGCGACGGCGTGCCCCTCTCGCAGATGATCATCCTCGACGGCCTGCACCTGACGGACTGGAGCTATAAATGCTTCGCGCAGGCGGTGGCGGCGCGACTTGCCGCCGGCCTTGCCCAGGCGACGCGCCCCACGAAGCCCGGCGCGGGCGCGCTTCCCGAGCCGCCGGCCCCCGCCATGCGCTGAGCCGGCGATGCGCTGAACCCGCATGCCCCGCCACCTCACCCGGCCCGCAAGACGGGCCGGGGGCCATCAGACGATCAGGTCGCGATATTCTTCAACGGTGGCGTCGGGCGCGAGGCGATAGATGATGGGCGCGCCGGTGGCGAGTTCGCGCTTCACGATGCTTTCGGGCGTGTGCCGCTCCAGCACCATCACTAGCGCCCGCAGCGAATTTCCGTGGGCCGCCACCAGGGTACGCCGGCCACGCAGCACGCTCGGCAGGATCTCCTGCACATAATAAGGCAGCGTCCGCGCCACGGTATCGCGCAGGCTCTCCCCGCCGGGCGGCTGAATATCGTAGGAGCGGCGCCAGATATACACCTGCTCCTCGCCCCAGCGCTGGCGCGCGTCATCCTTGTTGAGACCCGAGAGGTCGCCATAATCGCGCTCGTTCAGCGCCTGGTCGGCGATGGTCTCGATGCCGCTAAGACCCATCTCCTCCAGCATCAACGAACAGGTGCGCTGCGCGCGGCCAAGGGCGGACGTGTAAGCCAAGTCGAAGCTCAACCCTTCCGCGGCGAGCAGGCTGCCAGCGCGCTGCGCCTCCGCGACACCCTTCTCGGTCAAGCCCGGATCGCGCCAGCCGGTGAAGAGGTTCTTGAGGTTCCACTCGCTCTGTCCGTGACGGACGAGGACGAGAAGCCTTTCCATGGACGCATTCCTTGAGCGAAGAGCCGCGGCCGGGCCTTGGGAGTGGGCCGCCGGAGGGCAGATTGATTTGTCGGCGCGACTGATAGCACGTCCGCGCCGGCGAACTCAAAAGTCATGGTGCTGCGGAGGGGTCAGAAGTCCGCCAGCCCAAGCACATCTGCCATGCTGTAGAGGCCGGGCTCGCGGCCCCTGGTCCAGCGGGCGGCGGTGAGCGCGCCGTGGGAGAAGATGGAGCGATCCTCGGCCTTGTGTACCAGTTCGATGCGCTCCGCCGGCCCGGCGAAGATCACCTGGTGCTCGCCGATCACCGATCCGCCGCGCAGGCTGGCGAACCCGATGGCGCCGGACCGGCGCGGACCGGTGACGCCGTCGCGGCCGCGCACGCAGTAATCCTCAAGGTCCACGTTGCGGCCGGCCGCCGCCGCCTCGCCCAGCAGCAGCGCGGTGCCGGAGGGGGCATCCACCTTGCGGGCGTGGTGCATCTCGACGATCTCAATATCGAATTCCTGCCCCAGCGTCGCCGCCACGCGCTTGGTCAGCGCCGCCAACAGGGTCACGCCGAGGCTCATATTGCCCGAGCGGACGATGACCGTGCGCCGCGCGGCAGCGGCGATGGTGGAGAGATCGGCCGAGGAAAAGCCGGTGGTGCCGATGACATGGGCGATGCCGGCTTCCGCCAGCGTTTCGGCCAGCCGTACCGACGCCGAAGGCGTGGTGAAATCGATCACCACGTCGGCGCCGTTCAGCACCCGCGACACATCGTTGCGCACGGTCACCCCGGAGACGCCGATGCCGGCCAGAAGGCCCGCATCCTCGCCGAGATGGGGGCTGTCGGCGTGCTCCAGCGCGCCGACCAAAGCGAATCCCTCGGTTTCGAGCACCGCGCGCAGGAGCGAACGCCCCATGCGGCCGCTGGCCCCGGTGATGACGACACGCAGATCCGACACTTGGCTTGGCTCCCCCCGGCGATCCGGGCTTATTGTCTTATGCGGGCTGCGGGCCGCTATAGCCGGGCGCGACGATGAGGTCCACGTCCGCAGCACCTTCGCGCAGCCGCACCGACTTTTGGTAATCGTCCGATTCGTAGCAGGCGAGCGCCGTCGGAACATCGTCGAAAGCCAGCAGCACGGTGCGCTGGCGGCCGATGCCCTCCAGCAATTCCTGCCGCCCGCCGCGCGCCAGGAAGCGCGGCTTGAATGCCGCCGTGCCACCCGCAGCCGCATAGGCGCGATAGGCGTCCTGATTGATGATATCGATCCCCATGATCCAATAGCCGGCGGGCGTCTCTCCCGAGGGCGGCGCCTCGACCGGGGGCTCGACACCTTCCACGATCATCACGTCGGCGATGGAATAGGGCTGGCGCAGCGCGAGCGCCGTTTGATATTCAGGCGAGAAATAGCAGGCGCGGGCCGCCTCGAAGCTCTCGAATTCGATCACCACATTGCGGCCGCGCGAAATGCCTTCCTTTGAATGGATCTCGCCGCCCCGCACCAGGAAATGCGCCTTGTGGGCCGCGAAGGGCTCGGCATTCGCCTTGGCATATTCCGCATATCCAACCGGATTGACCACGTCGACACGTGCGATCCAATAGCCCTTGGCCATTTCCGCCCCTTCCATCCCGCCCCGCTCGGGCGTTTGCGCGCCGGCGACCATCCCACAGCAACGCCCATCTCGTCGAGGGATCAGGCCCCGGCGATGTCCTTCAAAATCGCCTGCGCCGCCGCGACCGGGTCCGGCGCGGCGATGATCGGGCGACCGACCACGATCTTGTTCGCGCCGGCCGCAATGGCAGCGGCGGGGGTCGCGATGCGCTTCTGGTCGCCCACGTCCGCGCCGCTCGGGCGCACGCCGGGCGTCACCACAAGGCCGTCCGGCCCGAGGATGCTGCGCACGGTCGCCGCGTCGGTGGGGGCGCAGATAACCCCGGCAATGCCGGCTTCGCGGGCCTGAAGGGCGCGCAGGCGCACGGTCTGGCTGACACCGCCGCCATAGCCGGCCGCCGCGAGATCGGCATCGTCATAGGAAGTCAGCACCGTCACGCCCAGCACTTTCAGGGCGCTGCCCTTGGCGCCTCGGGCGGCGGCGGCGAGCGTCTGGGGATAGGCATGCACGGTGAGCAGCGTGACCCCGCGCGCGGCGGCAGCGGCCGTGGCGCGCTCCACGGTGTGGTCGATGTCGTGGAGCTTGAGGTCCAGGAACACCTTCTTGCCGGCGGCGATCAGGTCGCTCGCCAGATCGAGGCCGCCGGCGATCGTGAGTTCAAGGCCGATCTTGTAGAAATCGACCGTATCGCCCAATTGCCACACCAGCGCTTCCGCCGCCGCGACATTGGGGAAGTCCAGGGCGACGATGAGCTTTTCGCGCACCGCTTCGGTCTCGGAAGTCGATCCGGATGTCATGGGGTGAGAGCCTCCTCCATGGCGCGCCAGCGGTCGGGCGTGCGATCCGGCGCGGATTGAAACCAGCAGCCTCCGCCCACAGGCGGCTGGTCATGCGCCCGGGAGATCGGATAGCCCGCGAGATGGCACAGAAGCAAAGTGCCGACCCCGCCATGGCCGACGAAGATCGGCGGTGTCTGCGGCGCATCGGCGAGCGCGGCCGCAACTTCGCGCACGATCCGCGCCTGGGCGTCCACCGCGCGCTCCCAGCCGCGCACGCTCTCGTGCGGGTGAGCGAAAAACTGATTGGCGACCGCCTGGAATTCCGCTTCCACCAGATAGCCGGTGGCCGAGCGGTCATTCTCGTGCATGGCCGGGCGCACCTCAACCGGCAGGCGAAGCGCCTCCGCCAGAAGGGCGGCGGTCTCCTTGGCCTTCACCTCGTCGCTGGAGACGATGCGTCCGAAGGCCAGCAGCGCCGGATCGTGGGCAAAGGCGCGGGTGCGCGCGATGCCGATGTTAGACAACCCCCACAGCGGAACCGGGAGGTCCGCATCCACCTTCACCTGGGGATGGCTGGCATAAAGAAAAGGCGTCACGGCCGCCGATAGGCCCACACGCGGGCAGGCGGCAGGTTCAGCCACACGCGCGGCGAACGCTCGCCATTGATGCGCCCATTCTTGAGCGGCACGGGCGAAACCACGGCATAGGTGAACTGGATGAACGGCGCATCGCCCACGCACAGGTCGAACGCCTCATTCACCATGCGGTCGCGATCCTCGGGCGAGCGGGTGAACAGTGGCAGCGAGGAGATGGTGCCGACGGCCGGACCGGGCAGGACCCCGTTCAGCGTCTTGCGCATTTCGTAGGCGTCACCCTGAATCACCGTGACGCCCGGATAACGACGGCGCAGAAGAGCGCAGAATTCCGGATTATACTCGATGAGAAACAGACGTTCGGGCGCGAATCCCCGCGCCAACAGCGCCCGCGTCACCGGCCCCGTGCCGGGTCCAAGCTCGATCACCGGGCCGGGAACCGCGGGGTCCAGATAGCCAGCCATCATCCGGGCAAGGGCCTTGCCGGAGGGCGAAACCGCGCCGGTTTTCAAGGGATTCTGGAACCAGGACTGAAGGAACCGCAGTTCGTCGTTCATGCGGGGCTTGCGCAATTCGCCGCCATGGTTTTGGGACTGCAGCATTCGCGGGCTCCGCGCCTGGGCCAGATAAGTCTTCAGGCACCGCGATTAGACGGGAAAAGAGTTCCGGTCAAGGCAAGGCGCGATGGGCAGATCGGTATCCCGATAGTATCGCGCCTTGCCTCCGTAAGGTCATAGCTTGAGGAAGGACGTCAGTTCCGAGCGAAATTCTGGCTCGATATCAGGACGCATAAGCGCGTAAGCGACATTGGCCATCAAGAACCCGATTTTAGAGCCACAATCATACACCGCGCCATCGAAAGTCACGGCGAAGAATCGCTCCCGCTCCATCAGCTTCAACATCGAATCGGTGAGCTGGATTTCTCCGCCGGCCCCCTGCTCCTGCTTTGCGAGCAGATCGAAAATCGTCGGCTGCAAAATATATCGGCCGGAAATGGCGAGGTTGGTCGGCGCCGTTCCCCGCGCCGGCTTCTCCACCATCTGCGTAATCTCGGGCACGAAACTCGGGGCAGAGGACGTGCCGACGATGCCGTATTGATGGGTCTGATCATCCGGCACCTCGTAAACGGAAATAACGTTTCCGCCCGTGCGCTCATAGGCCTCGACCATCTTGGCAAGGCAGCCCTTGCCGTTCTTGGGCAGGTGCAGCATGTCGGGCAGCAGCAGCGCGAACGGCTCGTCGCCGATCAGGTCGCGCGCGCACCACACCGCATGCCCGAGGCCGAGCGGCAATTGCTGCCGGGTGAAGGAGGTCGTGCCGGCCTTCGGCGTATCGCGGTCGAGCTGTTCCAGCTCCGCGGTCTTGCCACGATCCATAAGCGTCTTTTCGAGTTCGAACTGGCGGTCGAAATGATCCTCGATGACCGCCTTGTTGCGCCCCGTGACAAACACGATGTGCTCGATGCCGGCGGCACGCGCCTCGTCCACGACATGCTGCACGACCGGCCGGTCGACGACGGTCAGCATTTCCTTCGGCACCGCCTTC
>NCHM01000307.1 GCA_002257205.1 Rhizobiales bacterium 24-66-13
TTCACGCGCATTCCGCGCTTTCGTGGCCGTCCGCGGGCGGCCATTCGACCCTTGGAGGACAACACTTGGATAAAACGGAACTCGAGCGCGTGCAGCGCTACATGCGCACCCTGTTCGGCAATCCGCAGATCAAGGTGACAGCGCGCCCGAAGAAGACCGATTCGGCCGAAGTCTATCTTGGCGAGGAATTCATCGGCGTCCTGTTCAAGGACGAGGAGGACGGCGACCTCTCCTACAATTTCCAGATGGCCATCCTGGAAGCCGACCTCGACTGATTTTTTGCGCGGATCTGTCCGGCCGATCCCTTGAGATCGGTTCTGCCACCCTCCGGCCCGGCTGGAGGGTGTTTCCGGCGCGATCCGGGCACTTTCCCGCCGATCGATCTTGCCAATTGCCGGCAAGGCTTTAAACCGGCGTCGTATACAGAATGCCGACCGGGGGTCACGTGTCCATCCTCGACATTGCAGGTGAGCATTTCCGGGTTCAGGTGGAGGGCAAGGAGGGCGCGCCGCCCCTGGTCCTCGCCCATTCGCTGGGCACCACGCTGGAGATGTGGGACGCGCTGATGCCCCATCTCACGCCCCATTTTCGCGTCATCCGCTATGACGCGCGCGGCCACGGCCAGTCCAGCGCGCCGGATGCGGTCTATTCCATGGGCGATTTCGGCCGCGATCTGCTCAATATTCTCGACCGTCTCGGCATTTCCGGCCCGGTGGATTATTGCGGCCTTTCGCTCGGCGGCATGCTCGGCCAATGGCTGGCGCTCAACGCCCCGCAGCGCCTGAAGCGCGCCGTGCTCGCCAACACCACCGCCCATGCCGGCCCCCATCGCATGTGGGAAGGGCGCATCAAGGCCGTGCGCCGCGCCGGCACCGCGCCCATCGCCGATGCCGTGATCGACAGCTGGTTCACGCCGAAATTCCGCGCCGCCCATCCCGACCAGGTCGCAAAAGTGCGCGAGATGATCGTGCGCACCGCGCCCGGCGGCTACATGGGCACGAGCTGCGCCATGCGCGACATGGATTTCCGCCATGGCCTGCCGCACATCAAGACGCCCTGCCTGGTGATCGTCGGCCTTCAGGATCGCTCCACCCCGCCCGAATGGGGCGAGCTGATCGCAGCCCATATCCCTGGCGCGGAGCTGGTGAAGCTCGATGCGGGGCATATGTCCGCCATCGAGCTGCCGGCGGATTTCGCGCGCGAGGTGCTCGGCTTCTTCAGCTGACGCCCGACGCGATTTTTCCCCTGCGGGACGCGCGCGAAATGCCGCGCGATGGTATCTAGGCGGCCGTCAGTTTCGCGATCGCGGCAAGGAGCCCACCATGGCGGCACAGGGGCACGACCAGCACGACGGCAAACCCGCATCCGACGCGGCATCGGAAGGGGCATCGAAGCCCGCCTTCCCGCCTGGGCACGAGACCCATAATCACGCCAGCCACAATCATGCCGGCCACGACCATGGCACCGGCCATGCCCATGCCACGCCGGCGGCGAAGCGTGCGGAAAGCGCGCATGACGACCACGCGCCGCATGACGACCATGGCCATGATGACCACGGCCATGGCGAGGCCGAGGGCAGTCATTCCGGCCACGATCATTCGGGCCACGATCATTCCGGGCACGGCCATGGCGGGCACAATCATGCCCACGCGGTGCCGAGCTCGCTGCGGGCGTTCGCCATCGGCGCCTCGGTCAATTTCGGCTTCGTGATCATCGAGGCGGTCTTCGGCTTGCTGTCGGGTTCGCTCGCTTTGCTGGCCGATGCCGGCCACAATCTTTCCGACGTGCTCGGCCTGCTCCTGGCGTGGGGCGCCGCATGGCTCTCGCGCCGCGCGCCGAGCCCGCGCCGCACCTTCGGCTATGGCCGCTCCTCGATCCTCGCGGCGCTCGCCAATGCCATGATCCTGCTGCTCGGCACCGGCGGCATCATCATCGAGGCGATCGGGCGCTTCGGCGATCCCGCCCCGATCCAGACCGGTGTGGTCATGATCGTCGCGCTGGTCGGCATCGGGGTGAATTTCGGCACCGCTTTGCTGTTCATGGCCGACCGCAAGAATGACCTGAACGTGCGCGGCGCCTTCGTGCATCTGATCGCGGATGCGGCGGTGTCGCTGGGCGTGGTTCTCGCGGCGGCGGTGATCGCGGTGACCGGCTGGCTCTGGCTGGACCCGGTGGTGAGCCTTGTCATTGCGGCCGCGATCATCGCCGGGACCTGGGCCCTGCTGCGCGACAGCGTGAACCTCGCCATGGATGTTGTGCCGAGCGGCATCGACCATGACGCCGTGGCCGCTTTCCTCGCTGCCCGCCCCGGCGTCAGCGAGGTGCATGACCTGCACATCTGGGCGCTCAGCACCACCGATTCCGCCCTCACCGTTCATCTGGTGCGCCCCGGCGCCCCGCTGGACGATGCCTTCCTCGCGGAGACCTGCGCCGCGCTGAAGGCGCGCTTCAAGATCGGCCATGCGGCAATCCAGGTGGAGAACGGCACCGTTCCCTGCGCCCTCGCTCCTGCCCACGTGATCTGAGCCCGCCTCTCGGGGAGGGCGGATCGACAAGACCAGCCGGAAAGGCGGACCCATGACCAGTGATGCGCTCGCCGCATTCCGCGCGCTGCTCGGTGAAGCCGGCGTGATGACCGCGCCGGATTTCATCGCGCCCTATGTGGTGGATCATCGCCAGCTGATCCGCGGCACCACGCCCGCTGTACTGCGGCCGCGCTCCACGCAAGAGGTGCAGGGGGTGGTGCGCCTTGCCGCGCAGCTCGGCTATGGGCTCGTGCCGCAGGGCGGCAATACCAGCTATGTGGGCGGGGCGACGCCGGACGAAAGCGGCCGCCAATTGGTGGTGAGCCTGGAGCGTATGAACCGCATCCGGGCCGTGGATCCGCTCGGCTTCACCCTCTCCGCCGACGCGGGCGTGATCCTCGCCGATGCGCAGGCGGCGGCTCAAGCTGTGGGCCTCATGCTGCCGCTGAGCCTCGGTTCAGAGGGCAGTTGCCGGCTCGGCGGCAATGTCGGCACCAATGCCGGGGGCCTCTCCGTGCTGCGCTATGGCATGACCCGCGACCTGGTGCTTGGCCTCGAAGCGGTGCTGCCCGACGGCAGCCTGCTCGGCGACATGCGCGCCCTGCGCAAGAATAATGTGGGCTACGATCTCAAGCAGATGTTCATCGGCGGCGAGGGCACGCTCGGCATCGTCACCGGCGTGGTGCTGAAGCTGTGTCCCGAACAGGTGCTCACCGCCACCGCCTGGCTGCAACTGGCCAAGGGCGCGCCGCTGCCGCAGATGCTCGCAGAGGTGCGGCGTGAGACGGCGGACCTCGTCTCCTCGTTCGAGTTCATCACCGCCAATTCGGTGGCGCTGGTGGCGGCGCTGAGGCCGGGCGAGGTCACTCTGACCACCGGCAGCGGCGGGGCGGTGCTGCTGGAGATATCGTCCTCATCGTACCGGGTGCCCGTGGACGAGATCCTCTTGGGAACGCTCGAAGCCTTGATGGAGAAGGGGTGGGTGGAGGATGCGCTGCTCGCCCAGTCCGAGCGCCAGCGCGCCGACATGTGGGCGGTGCGCGAGACCATTCCCGAGGGCGAGAAGCACGCCGGCGGATCGGTGAAGCACGATATCTCGGTGCCGATCTCCGCCCTCGACGCGTTCCTGGAGCAAGGCGGCGCCGCGGTGGCGGCTTATGATCCGGCGCTGGTGCTCTCCGTCTATGGCCATGTGGGCGACGGCAATATCCACTATAATATCGTGGTGCCGCCGGGCGAGGACCGGCTCGCCTTCACCCGCCGGATCGAAGCGGGCCTTGCCCATGAGCTTTATGCCATCGCCGCCGCGCTGGGCGGCAGCTTCAGCGCGGAATATGGCATCGGCCGGCTCAAGCGGGACCTGCTGGAGCGCTATGGCGACCCTGTCCGCCGTGCACTCATGGGCCGGGTTAAGGCCGCTTTCGACCCTGCCGGCCTGATGAATGCCGGCGCCATGGTCGATCCCGCGCGGGACCCTTCGGCCTGAGGCTCAGGCCGCGACGGACGTGCCACGCAGGCCTTCCAGGGCTTCCTTAGCGATGGGGGAGAGGCCTTCGCCGCCATGGTCCAGATGCTCGAAAATCTTCGAGCGCATGCGCGGATCCCAGAATTTGTGGATGTGCTCGCGCGTGGAGGCGATCGCCGCCGCATGTTGCTGGGTGGAGAAGGCGGTCGCGATCTGGTTCGCCATATAGACGAGGCGGTCGTTGGTGCTGGTGCTATGCGACATGTGCGTGCCGTGGGGATGACCCGAGGTCGATGCGCTCGGGATGGGTGAAGAGTTCAAATCCGTCGCCGCGCACGATCGCGGCCAGCGTGATGCCGGCCGCCTGCGCGGTACGGATGGCGAGGGATGTGGGGGCCGAGACGGCGGCGATGAGCGGGGTGCCCAGCACGGCGGCCTTCTGCACCATCTCGATGGAAACGCGGCTTGTGAGCAAAACCATGCCGCGGGCGGGGTCAGCGTCGAGCTTCATCACCTTGCCCACCAGCTTGTCCAGGGCATTGTGGCGGCCGACATCCTCGCACACCGCGAGCAGGCCGCGTCCCGGCTCGAAATAGCCGGCGGCATGCACCGCGCGGGTTTCGTGATTGAGGACCTGGGCGGGCGCCAGCGTGGCCATGGCCTCCAGCACGAGGGCCGCCACAAAGACCGGGCGGGCGGTGACCTGAGCGGCGGGCTTGATGGCCTCGGCAAGGCTTTCCACCCCGCACAGGCCGCAGCCGGTGGGCCCGGCCATGGCGCGACGGCGGGCGCCGAGCACGGCGGCCTTCTCCTCGGCAATCCACATCCGCGCCTCGATCCCATCCTCCACCGCGATCACGTCGAGGCTGAGGATGTCCGCCGGGCTGGAGATGATCCCCTCGGTGAGGGAGAAGCCGAGGGCGAAATCGGCGATGTCGATGGGACTTGCCATCATCACGGCATGGGTGGTGCCGTTATAGGTGAGGGCGACCGGCGTTTCTTCCGGCACCGCGCGTTCGGAGACGGTGACGCCATCCAGGCGCCACACGTCGCGGCTCACCCGCCGCACCGGCTCGGGAAAATCGGGGATTTCGGACGTCTCATCCATGATGCGCGCCACCGGGTGTTGCTGCCACCAAGGTTGTGCCGAACGCGCCCGCATTCAAGTGCGGGCGTGCGATGGGCTGCTTTTCCCGGCTGTCGCGGAGAGCAAGGAAGGAAAGGCCGGCAAACGCGCAAGACGCTGCTAACGCCCCGAACCCCACACCCGATGTCCCCTTTCCCGGCCCTCTCCCGCATGCGGGAGAGGGGCCTGGGTCCAGGCGGGGCGGGCGCGTCGCGGCGCCGGCCTTCATCTCACTCCGCCGCTTCGGCGATGCGGCGGCTCTGGCGGGAGAGCTCTTCATACTCTTCCTGCCACGCGCTCGGCCCGTTGGAGGGGGCGACCTGCACGGCCGTCACCTTGTATTCCGGGCAATTGAGTCGGAGAAGTCCGTGGTCACCACGTTCGCCTGCGTCACCGGATGGTGGAAGGTGGTGTAGACCACGCCGGGCTGCATGCGCTCGCTGATCACCGCGCGCAGGGAGGTGCCGCCCGCGCGGCTTTCCAGCTTCACGAAGTCGCCGTCGCGGATGCCGCGGTTCTCTGCGTCGTGCGGGTGGATCTCCAGCACGTCTTCCGGATGCCAGGCGACATTCTCCGTGCGGCGGGTCTGCGCGCCGACATTGTATTGCGACAGGATGCGGCCGGTGGTGAGCAGCAGCGGGAATAGCGGGCCGGTGCGCTCGTCGGTGGGCACGTATTCGGTGAGCACGAACTTGCCCTTGCCGCGCACGAAGCCGCCGATGTGCATGATGGGGGTGCCTTCCGGCGCCTTGTCATTGCACGGCCACTGCACCGAGCCCAACTCGTCCAGCTTCTTATAGCTGACGCCCGTGAAGGTGGGCGTGAGGCGGGCGATCTCGTCCATGATCTCGCCAGGATGGCTGTAGTCCATGGGATAGCCCAGCGCCTCGGACAGCATGACGGTGACTTCCCAGTCGGCATAGCCGTTCTTGGGGGCCATCACCTTGCGGATGCGCTGGATGCGGCGCTCCGCATTGGTGAATGTACCGTCCTTCTCCAGGAACGAGCAGCCGGGCAGGAAGACGTGCGCATAGTTCGCCGTCTCGTTGAGGAACAGGTCCTGCACCACGAGGCATTCCAGAGCGCCGAGGCCGGCCGAGACATGGCGCGTGTCGGGGTCGGACTGAAGAATGTCCTCGCCCTGCACATACATGCCCTTGAAGGTACCATCGACGGCGGCGTCGAACATGTTGGGGATGCGCAGGCCGGGTTCGGCGTCCAGCTTCACGCCCCACAGGCTCTCGAACAGGGCGCGGGTGGCGTCGTCGGAGACGTGGCGATAGCCGGACAGCTCATGGGGGAAGGAGCCCATGTCGCAGGCGCCCTGCACGTTGTTCTGGCCGCGCAGCGGGTTCACGCCCACGCCGTTGCGGCCGACATTGCCGGTCGCCATGGCGAGATTGGCGATCGCCATCACGGTGGTGGAGCCCTGGGAATGCTCGGTCACGCCGAGGCCGTAATAGATCGCCGCATTGCCGCCGGTGGCATAGAGGCGCGCCGCCTTGCGCACGTCCTGCGGGTCGACGCCAGTGTACTTGGCCACCGCCTCGGGGCTGTGGCGCTCATCGGCGACGAAAGCCGCCCATTCCTGGAACTCGTCCCAGTCGCAGCGCTCGCGGATGAAGTTTTCGTCCATCAGCCCTTCGGTGACCACCACATGGGCCAGCGCGGTGACCAAGGCGACGTTCGTGCCCGGGCGCAGCGGCAGATGATAGTCCGCCTCCACATGCGGGGTGCGGACGAGGTCGATCTTGCGCGGGTCGGCGATGATCAGCTTGGCACCCTCGCGCAAGCGCTTCTTCATGCGCGAGCCGAACACCGGGTGGCCGTCGGTCGGGTTGGCGCCGATCACCAGGATCACGTCGGTCTCTTCGATGGAATCGAAGTCCTGCGTGCCGGCGGAGGTGCCGTAGGTCTGGGAGAGGCCATAGCCCGTGGGCGAGTGGCAGACGCGGGCGCAGGTGTCGACATTGTTGTTGCCGAAAGCGCCGCGGATCAGCTTCTGGACCAGATAGGTCTCTTCATTGGTGCAGCGCGAGGAGGTGATGCCGCCCACCGAGCGGCGGCCGTACTTCTCCTGGATG
>NCHM01000308.1 GCA_002257205.1 Rhizobiales bacterium 24-66-13
CAGGTGCCGAGATAGCGCAGGATGGAGCGCAGCTTGGTCACATAGGCGCGCGCCTCCTCGGAGGAGCGCAGGTCCGGGCGGGAGACGATCTCCATCAGCGCTACGCCGGAGCGGTTCAGGTCCACGAACGAGAGCGTGGGGGAGAGGTCGTGGATGGATTTTCCCGCGTCCTGCTCCAGGTGCAGCCGCTCGATGCCCACACTGATGCTTTCGCCGTCCGGCAGATCGACGATCACCTCGCCCTCGCCGACGATGGGATATTTGAACTGGCTGATCTGATAGCCCTGGGGCAGATCGGGATAGAAATAATTCTTCCGGTCGAACACGGAGCGCAGATTGATCTGCGCCTTGAGGCCGAGCCCGGTACGCACCGCCTGGGCGACGCATTCCTTGTTGATCACCGGCAGCATGCCGGGCATCGCCGCGTCCACCAGCGACACATGGTCGTTGGGCGGCCCGCCGAATTGCGTGGAGGCGCCGGAGAAGAGTTTGGCGTTGGAAGCCACCTGAGCATGCACTTCCATGCCGATCACCACCTCCCAATCGCCCGTGGCTCCACGAATGAGCTTCTTGGCATCGGCGGGTCGAACGTGAGCGGTCATCGCGGTCCTTCGCAACTGGCGCGGCATATGCCGCAGGTGATGTGTGTCCCTACTCCCGCGACCCGCTCTCTGGCAACCTTGGGAGCATTGCGCAGCCGCTCCCGGAGCACCGGCAAACCGGGGCGAAGGGCCGGCCCGTGGCAGCCCCGGCACAGGGCGCGATCGCTTCGCTGAGCGCCGCCGCGCCCGCGTGCGACGTTTCCACCCTCCCCGGCCCGTGCTAAGCCGCAACCGGTTTGCGAACGGTTCGAGCGCGCGAAGGGAAGAATATGCGTCTGGCGTCCGTCACTCTCGCACGCGATGAAGCGGACATCATCGAAGTCTTCGTCCGGCACAACCTGCATTTCGTCGATTGCATGTACATCATCGACGACGGCAGCACGGATGCGACCCGCGCCATCCTGGATCTGCTCCAGGGCGAGGGCCTGCCCCTGGTGCGGATCGAGGACGGCGCGCACGCCGCCTACAACCAGGGTCGCCGCACCACCGGCCTCATGCATCGGGCCATGCGGGACGAGGCGTGGGATTTCATATTCGCCCTCGACGCCGACGAATTCATCGCCGTCGCCGACCGCGCGACCCTGGAAGCGGAGCTGGACGCTCTGCCGGAGCCGAAAATCGGCGCCTTCTCCGTGACCAATTATTTCCCGCACGCGGATGACGACGCCACCGACCCGAACCCCCTGTCGCGCCTGACCCATGTGCTGGACCTGCCACGCGGCAACGGCAAGGTGATCGTGCCCAGCGCCTTCGCGGCCCATCCCGAAACCCTGATCTCGGACGGCAACCACATCATCAGCCGCTGGCACGCCGAGCAGCCCGTGACCTTGCTCGCCACCGCGGACCTCGCCCATTTCCCGGTGCGGTCGGACGATCAATTGGTGGCGAAATGCATGGTCAGCTACATCCGCTGGCGCGCCCGGCCGGACTACAAGGCGTCCACCGCCTCGCACCATATCGAGGGCGCCCGCGCGCTGATGAAGGAACCCGGCCTGCTGCTGGAACGGCCGGATCAGCTTTTGCTCGCCTATATTCCCCAGCTCGAGGGACCGGTCTCGGTGCGGCCATTCGTCCAGCGCCGTGCGACGCCGCGCTATCTCGATCTCGCCCGCACCTATCCCTATCGGCGGGTGCTGGCGAGCCTCGACGCGCTGGTGGAAGGCGCGCGCGCGGGCACGGCGGAACTGAATGCCTTGCGGATCCAAGTCACCAAGGCACAGGCGCCGTTCCACCTCGCGCTTGCCGCCGCGCTGCGCAAGATGCGGCGCTCGTTCCTCAAGCGCTGGCTGTCCTTGCGCATGAAGTGACATTCCGCCTCGGCGGGCTCGCCAGCTGGGTGCCGGTGGCATACATTAAACCAGAACAATCAGACCGGGCCGGCGCGAGCGGCCGAGTCCCGGCGCAGTCAGGTCAGGGAGACCGCAACGCCATGGCAGACACAGCGACCGGCGAGACCTGGACCGGCGAGACCTGGACCGGATGGCGCGACTTCATCATTGAAAGCCGCATACCGGAAAGCGAGATCATCACCTCCTTCGTCTTCCGCCCCGCGGACGGCAAGGGCGTGCCGCGCCACCAGGCGGGGCAACATCTGACTTTGCTGATCGAGCCCGAGAATGGCCCCGCGCTGAAGCGCAATTACACGATTTCCGGCCATGCCAATGGCGAGACCTATCGCATCTCGGTCAAGCGCGAGGCCCAGGGCGCGGCATCTCGCTGGCTGCATGATGCGGCTGATGCCGGAACACGAGTGAAGCTCATGCCGCCGTCCGGCACCTTCGTCCTGCCGGCAGACCAGGAGCGCCCCGTGGTTCTGCTCTCGGGCGGGGTCGGCCTGACGCCGATGGTCTGCATGCTGGAGGCTTTGGCGGCGCAAACGCCCGGCACGCCTGCTCATTTCATCCATGGCACGCTGGACGGGACGACCCACGCCTTCGCAAGCCATGTGAAGCGCCTCGCCGCACAGCGCCCGGGCCTTGCGACGACGATCTTCTACGAACGCCCGCGCGACGGCGATGTGGCAGGCCGCGATTTCGATCGCGCGGGCTTCATCGATCTCGACTGGCTGGCGGAAAACACCCCGCTGGCGCAGGCGGATTATTTCATCTGCGGCCCCTTGCCCTTCATGCGCCATTTCGTCCAGGGGCTGGCCGCACGCGGCGTGCCGCGGGAGCGCATTCACTTCGAATTTTTCGGGCCGATCGAAGAGCTGCTGGACCCGCAGACCCAACCCGCGCCCGCTGCTGTTTCTCCCGGTGCCAAGGTGGCCCCCATGACCCATGCCAAGCCGTTTTCTCCCGGCACCCTCACCGCCGATCACATCGCCCAGGCCCTTATCGACAGCAATGCCGACGCGGTGGTCGCGAGCGATCGGGAGGGCCTGATCGTGCTGTGGAATCCGGGTGCCGAGCGCATCTTCGGCTTTTCCGAGCAGGAAGCGCTGGGCCAATCCCTCGATATCATCATTCCGGAACCGTTCCGCGCCCGCCATTGGGAGGGCTATCACCAGACGGCGGCGAGCGGTGTCAGCCGCTATGGCGCGGGCGACCTGCTTGCCGTTCCGGGCCTGCACAAGGACGGGCGGCGCTTCTCCATCGAATTCACCATCGTCTTGCTGAAGGACGCCGACGGCCGGGTCGTGGGCATGGTTTCCACCATCCGCGACGTGAACGCCCGCTTCGAGGAAACGAAGAAGCTGCGCAAGGAACTCGCCGCGCTGAAGGAAGCTGCCGAGTTGCAAAAGCCGGTGGCCTGAGCCGCCGGTTCAATACAGCCAGAGCAATTCGCCCTGCCCGCCCGCGAGCCGGTCGCCCACATGGCGCCGCGCCCGCCCGGAAATGCCGCCCCCCAAGAGCTCCGCGAGCTGCGGAATACGACGGGCGAGGAGCTGCAGGGCGACGAGATCGTGCTCGCCCGTATCGCCGAAGCCGGGACCGAGCAAAAGCGGCTCGCGCGCCAGCAGCAACGTGCCGCGCTTCATGCCGGCGCCGGCCTGAGGACCGAGGGTTCCGGCGATGGCGATGGTGCCGGCGATCATGTCGCGCGCCGCATGCTCGGCCACGTCGCCGTGAATGAGCACGAGCCCGCCGCGCATGTTCGCGCCGGCGAGCGGCCCGACATCGCCAAAAATTTCGATCGTGCCGCCCGTCATGCCGGTGCGTGCGCCGGGCAGCGGGCCGCCCAGCCGGGCGCCGGTTTGACCCCGCACCTCGATCCGCCCGCCCGACATGCCGCTCCCGACGCCTTCGCCGGCATCGCCTTCGATGGTGAGCCAGCCCCCGCTCATCTGCGCGCCGGCGCACACGCCAATGGGGCCGGACACCATCATCTCGCCGGACGCCAGGCCCGCGCCCACGAAATCCATGCGCGGATCGCCGCTGATCAGGAGCGCGCCGTCCGAGGCGGGCATGAGCGTGAACACTTCGCCGAGGGGCACCCGTGCGGTGCCATAGGGAAGCGGTAGGTGCTCCACCTCGCTCCCGCTGAGCCCGGCGAGCGCGTGCGGCGTCACCCCCGACAGGTCGAGACGCGCAGCAAGCGATGCCCGCAACCTGAGTTCATAGCCGCTCACGCCATCAGCTCCCGCAGCTTGAAATGGAACGGGCCGAGATTGCCGCCGTAATTTCCCGCATCGATGGCGACGATGCCCGCCGCCGCGCCGAGCGTGCACACGGCGGAGATCCCGGCGCGCATGGAGGCGCCGACATCTGCGGCGGACAGGCCGTCGATGACGATTTCAAGCACGCTCTGAACATCCCCCGGCAAGGCGCTCTCGACGCTCGCGCGCAGGGTCGGGCAATAGGCGTCATTGGTGGAGGCGATCATGCCGGGATATTTGCCGCCGATCTTCGAGCCGGACCGCACGACGCCGCCGGGAAACGGCAGGATCGCGCCCTTCACCCGCGCCATCGCGTCGACCGCCTGTTCGGCCGCGTTCAGCGCAGCCGCACGCGAGCGCGCCAGGATGAGAAAATTGCCGCCGCCGACCGAAGCCGTGCTGCTGCCGGTCACGTCGTCGCAGACAAACTCGCCTTCCATCACCGGGATGCGCCAGAACCGGCGGCCCTCGATGCTTTTGGCGATCTGGTGCCCATCGCCGAAATAGCGCAGGGCACGGCCGAGCGGCACGCGTGGCCCCTCCTCGAGGCCGGCATAGCAGGCCGAGGTGGGGGCGGTCAGCACGCACTGGCCGACCCGCGCCGGCACGATCTTCTTCAAATTCTTCAGCGACATGGCGAAGATGAGCACGGAAATGCCTGGCCGCCCGTCGGGCGAGTCCTCCGGCGCGATCTCCCCCTCGATCCCCGCCTCGCAGCCGCAGCCGATCACCGAGGTGGCAAAACCCGTCAGCGACGCGGCGGCGGTGCGCGCCCAGCGTGGCGTGCCGGCGGTGATGACGAGCCGCGTGCCCGCCATGGGAAAGGCTTCGGCGAAGCTGTCGCGGATCTCGACCCCGTTCAGGTTCACGGCGCGCACTCCACGATGCTGGGCCCGTGCCCGCCCCGGATCTCCCCGTCCGAAATGCGGAAATGCTTGGCCTTGAGGCCGATGGCCTCGTCGAACCAGCGGTCCATGCGCTTGTCCATGAGCGGATCGAACGGCGGCTTCACCGCATAGGTGCGCCCCTGCACCAGATCCACGATCTCGCCATCGCGCACAATGGTCCGGCCATCCTTCAGCACCAGGCGGGGCGCGCTGAACATGGCCTCGCGATCCGGCATGTCCGCATAGAGCACCACGTCGCCGATGGCGCCGGGCGCGAGATGGCCGCGATCCTTCAAGCCCAGCGTGCGCGCCGGCGCGGCGCGGGTGACGATGGCGATCTCCTCCAGCGTGTATTCGCGC
>NCHM01000008.1 GCA_002257205.1 Rhizobiales bacterium 24-66-13
TCCACCTCATCAAGGGTCAGCCGACGCGGTTCGCGCCCTTCTTTGATGCCTCCGGCGCGTGCGTGCCAACGCTCTATGCAGCGACATCACGGGAGGCGGCTGCCTTCGAATCCATCTTCCATGACATCGAGCCCAGCGCTGCATTCAAGACCGTCCGCCTCGATGTCGTGGAATCGCGTAGCGTGAGCCGGATTGCGCCGAAGCGTGACCTCATGGTCGCTGGCCTATTCGCGCCGGATCTGAAGGCTTGGGGCCTCGGCCGCGGCGAGCTCATCGAGACGCCGAAATCGACGTACGCGGAAACCGTGCTCTGGGCTAAAGCGATTTACGACATCAGGCCGGATATCGACGGTCTGCTTTGGACGTCGCGGCAATGCGATCCAGATCAATGCGTGGTCCTGTTCGAGGATCGCGTCGGCGAGGCTGATTTCGAAATTCACGACTGCATTGCCGTGAATGCGAATGCTGATCTCTTGTTAGAACTTCGTCGCTTTGGGCATCGCGCGGGGATCACTATTGTTTCGTAATCTTGCTTCCCAGAAGATCGGATCACGCGAGTTTATCGTTGCTCTTTTGCTTGTCGGCATCTTGCGACGGGCGACGATGTGCGACGAGCGACGATGATTGCAGCTTGCCACTACGCTCTATTCGCACGTCGGAACGTCAACTATGTTCGAGCGTGGGGGGATTTCTCATGAAAAGCAAATCGCGCCGCAAAGGCGCGTTTCTCGCCGCATATAAGCTCGAGGACCGCGACTTACAGAAGGCGGACAGGAAATCAGGACGACCTGCTCTAACGCTCGGCGTCGACGAGAGCGGAAATCACGTTCTCATCAAATCGTGGCCGCGAACTGCCGGTGAGGGTCAGGACGATCTTCGCGAGCTGTGGCAGCATGAAGTGCGTCACCTCTATCGGCTAGGCGGTTATCCAGGGGCCGCGGCCTCGATTGCCACGCTCCTGCAAGCGGGCTTTGACGACGCCGGCTTCTATCTCGTGCTCGATCTGGGTCAGCGGCAGCCCTTGGCTATGCTTCTCCAGCACCGTCAGGCGGGACACTGGCTGAAAAATCCTCGAATTACGCGCAACCGCCTTCTGCTGTGGCAAAACCTATCACAGATCGCATCTGCGCTTGAGATCCTTCACGATCAGGGCCTTCTGCATCGTAACATCGATCAGTGGTCTATCCTCGCTTCGGGTGGGGAAGAGCCTGACTTTCAGCTGACCGGATTCGAGTGGTCGCTGAGGCTCGCCGGCGCGGCGAATACGCCAAGTGCGACCCGCACCAAATCCGGGGCGCCAGCTTCGTTCGTCGAGGATTGGCGGGCCTTCGGTGAGCTCGCCGCGGTGTTACTCGGCGCGGACGTGAAGCGGGTTGTCGATTTGCGAATCGTGCCGTCCGACGTCGCGGAACATCTCACATCCGCGGAGGTCCGGCTCCTGCGTCAGCTTATCCGCATCGAGCGTCTCGATCGGCTTGATGGTGAGATTGTGCGCCTCCGCATTCAAGACATTCTTCGTGAAGTCGGCGCAAGCGCGGCGGGCCGTGAGGCGAAATTCCACCTTGTCTTTCGGTTCGCCGGCGCATTCGCTCAACGCATCAGAGAGGCATCGGGCAACGACATCGAGATCAACGACACCGACGCGATGCTGGCTTTCGTTCGCGCGGATCTCGGAGACGCGCCGCTCCTGCTGGCAATCAAAAACGACGCGCAGGCCTTCAGGCTCACGCTTGCGGGTACCATTCTGACCTACTCGTTGTCGCAATACGTCCAGCGGCCTGGCACTCCAGGCACATGGGAGATGGCCTATTGCGAGCGAGCGGAGACGAGCGAGGCCGCCGCGGTCAATATCCTCGGCCAGATACAACTCGAGGCGCGCTCGCTCGAAATCATGGATCAGAGGGAGGCGGGTGCAAGATTTCCGAGACTGAGGGGTAAGCTGTCGAGCTGGGAGCAGCTGCGGCGGGACCTCGACGCAGAGCAATCTAAGCCGGATAGAGCGAAGCGCGTCCATCAGGCATTGGCGCTAACTCAATTTCTGGAAGCCCTCTACGCTGCCGCTGACGTATATCCCGTCGACATTCGGCAAGTCGTCGACGCACACGGCGCCCTGGACGCCGACGGCGAGGAAATCTTTGTCGCAATGACGCCTCGACCCGACGTAGAGCGGGACGCCCTTTCCGTCGCGCTCGGCCTTCGTCCCCCTGCCAAGCGCTTCGAAGATGTAATAATGGGCGACGCCCGCATCGAGGACTGGGTCTTGACCGAGGCGCGCCAGATCGGTGACCGCGAGACGTCCGATACCGCTTGGAAATTCAGCCGCAAGGAACAGAACGGCGCGGCGGAGCCGACATATATCTTCGTCGGCTCCGACCGGCCTGCCAACATTCGTGACGCCGCGCTGGTGCCGGCGGACTTCGTCGGACGGGACATACAGCTGAGGCGCCGGCTGCGAGCGCTACGGGCGCTCGCCGATCATTCGGAATTGCTCCGCATGCTCGACGATCCACGGTCGCGTATCCTCGATTCGCACGAGACGGTGAAATCTGACGAGCGTTTCGCCGCACTGGATGACTCGAAACGAACGGCTCTCGCGGCGATAATCTCGACGATCCCGCTCTACTTGGTGCAAGGTCCTCCCGGCGTCGGCAAGACCCGTCTCGTTCGAGATCTCGTCCTTGATACGCTTTCAGACAACAGTTCCGCACGGTTGCTTCTGACGGCTCAAAGCAACGCCGCTGTGAATCACTTGATGGACGAGCTGGCTGACGCGCTCGAGAACCATCCTCGCGAGCCGGTGATCGTGCGGAGCCAATCGAAGGACAACAAGGACGACGCAGGCAGCTTCGAGGTGGTCCGGCAAACCGAGACGCTCCTTGCAAAGCTTGCAGGGAGCCCGCTCGTGGCCGACGCGCCCGCGCGGCTCCAGAAGCAGCTGAGCGACTTGCGGCAAAGCATCGGCATCAAGCCGAAGGAAGATCGTTCGAGCGTCACCCAGGGCCGGCAGGCGATGGAAGCTTTGTTGGTGCGCGGTGCGAACCTGCTTTTCGCGACGACGAATTCTCCAGAACTCGAACGTCTCCTCGACGAACGCGGCCAGTTCGATTGGGTAATGGTCGAGGAAGCCGGTAAGGCAACCGGCGGCGAGTTGCTCGCTCCTCTCTTGCTGTCGTACCGCCGGTTGATGATCGGGGATCACAAGCAGCTCGCTCCCTTCGGCTCCGAACGGGTCGTCCAGCTCCTTGCAGACCCGGCCGCTGTCGCCGAAGCGCTCGATGCTGGGGCCGAGTTTATCGGAAGGTCGCTTCGAGACCTCGCAACCGAAGAAATTTTAGACGAGGTCGACACAGACCAGAGCGATTTCCCTGCCCTGTGCGCCCTGGCACTGGGCCAGATCCTTCTTTTCGAACGCATGATTGAGGATGAATTCAAGGTCCACAAGACCAAACCTAAAGCCCGTCGCCTTGCACAGCGGCTGACCCTGCAGCACAGGATGCACCCTGCATTGGCCGAGGTCGTGTCGCACAGTTTCTACGACAACGAACTCAAGACCCATGACGAGGCCGCAGCGCGGATATCGGGCACGCCAGCACCAGTGTCTTCGAGCGATACTAAGCGGCTGCCGAACGCGCCGTTGATCTTTGTCGACATGCCTTGGATCCAAGCGACCATCGGTATGAAAGGCGGCGATGCTGAACGTCGACCGCGCTGGCACAACCCCGCCGAAGTCGACGCGGTCCGCGAAATTCTCTCTCTGCTGAAGGTCCGCCCGGACCTTGAGAAGCCGGCGACTTTGGCCGTTCTCTCTCCATACAGCGAGCAGGTCCGCCGGCTGAAAGTGGCGATCGACGATCGTCGTGACAATTTCACAGTCCTCTCCGCCCTGGCGCCAGCGGTCGCTGCGGATCAATATTGCGGGACAGTCGACTCCTTCCAAGGAAACGAAGCAGACGTCGTGATCGTCTCGCTCGTACGCAACAACCATCATGCGTCCATCCGTAGGGCACTCGGCTTTCTGAGCGATCCGCGACGGATGAACGTCTTGCTCAGCCGGGCGAAGTCGAACCTCTTCGTCGTTGGCTCCCTCAATTTTGTCCGCGAAACCATCGCCTCCAACGTGGGGACGGATGCGTTGCAGGAGGCCGCGTTTCTCAGTCGATTCCTCGATGCATTGGAAACACAACGTCAACGCGGCAAAGCGGTGATCATTCCCGCAGAACGTCTGGTCGGTCGCAAATGAGCCTCGTGCGAGTCGCAATCCCGGTCCTGCAGGGTCGCCGAAAGTTTCATTACGACAAGGGCAGGCCTTGGACCGTCCTAGAACAATTGCTGCTATCCGAGCTCGACCGGGGGCCGACTTCTGTCCACGCGCTCAAGGAGCGCGCTTGCATTCCGGAGCGCGTAATCATCGAAGCGCTGATCCGCCTCATGCGCGCGGGTTGGGTCGAGATGATGCAGTCCCCGACCGCTGTGCAGTTCCAGATCACGCCGGAAGGACGTGTCGTCAAGGAATACGAGCAGCTGCCGACCGCGCCGCGACGCTTGAGTCGGAACATGACTTTCGTGATCGATCAGATCACAGGCACGCTCTTCAGGAGCCGGGACCTTCCGTTCATTCATGAACATGTCGTCGCCAAGCGAGAGGAGCAAGGCGAGGCGATTATCCGAATTGAACGGCCGTCACGCCAGCTAAATGAGGAACTCCGTCCGCTCGTCGACGCCTTGTTTCAGAGCGATGAGAAGTTCGTCGGTATCGATCCCTACGGCAATCGGCTCGCGAAACGCTGGGCGCTCGTGCCGGTCAGAGACGGCCAACCGGAAGGTCTCAGCCCGCGAACCCCTCCCGGGCTCGTCGATGAAATCAAAAAGGCTGCGGCCGCCGTGTCGACGAAGGGCAATGGTGGCCATCAGAGAATGTACACTGCTGCTCAGCTGATTGGCCCGGAGACCGCTCAGGCCGTCCCGCCTACACGGAAGATTGCGTTCACGACGAACGACCTCATCGCCGGAGGGCCGGAGCACGAAGCAGCGCTGAAGGGAGCGATCGGGCGGGCGCGGCATCGCGTTCTGATCCATTCGACGTTTGTCTCCGCACCGCGTTTCGCCGCTCTTCTGCCCGACCTGCGCAAGGCCATCGCGTTGGGGGTGAAAGTCGACATTCTATGGGGCCAGGACAAGAACACCGACGAACGTCGCTCCACGGCAAAGGTCGTCCAACAACTGCGCGCCGAGTTGGAAGCTGAGGGCCTCGATGGTCTGACAATCCATCCCTTTTCGACGGGCTCGCACGCGAAGATCGTGCTCGCTGACGATGGTACGCCCGACAAAGTCATAGCTCTCGTTGGATCTTGCAACTGGCTGTACAGCGGCTTTTCAAGCTTCGAGGTTTCAGTCCGGCTGCGCGATTTCCAACTCGTGGCCGATGTGATCGACCAGGTCGCCGAGCTGTCGCGCGGAGGAAACGGTCACTGGACCAATTTGACGAGCGATCTCGTCGCTCAAGCGGTCCATCTACGGAGCTTGAAGTCTCCAAGCGAAGGAAAGGCGAGTGTCTGCGTGCTCCTGGGATCGAGCCATGCCGAGGTCGTCAGAGAGGCGAGAGATTCTGCGGATAAGACGCTGGTGATCGCCAGCCACAGGTTCGCCGGCGCTGCCAAGAGCCTGATCTTGGCGCCGGTGTTCGCCGCGTCTAAACGGGCACGCGATCTCGATGTCCGGCTGTTCTACGGAGAAGACAGCGGCGCGATCACCGCAACCGATATCGCAGGTCTCACGAACGAGGCAGCCAAGGTCGGTGTACGAATCCGGCCGGTCCACCGCCCACGTCTTCACGCCAAGTTCCTAACTTGGGACGACGATGTCGCGGTAATCACGAGCCAAAATTGGTTGTCTGCGGACAGCACGGATGACAACCCACGCCAGGAAATCGGCATCTGTGTACGCTCTCCAGGCGTCGGCCGAATTCTGATGGAGCGGTTCGACGCTGCGACCCTTGCGGCGGGTGGTGGCTAGGTCATCCGCTGTGGCTTCGTGGACTGGACTGCGCACCTGCGCTTGCTTCAATCTCGCAAATGATCTGCGCCTGCCCGACGCGAAGCCGCGCGAGCGCATCGGTCTGAACCAGAGCTGGCGACAACCAGGTACTCGAGGTGACGCTAGAGGACGAGGACGCGCTGCGCATCGTCCGCTATGCTCGCGACCACAATTCATCAATCGGACTTCGGCCGGCTGCCGCCGATACCGGACAAATCGATTCGGATGCCCGCTTTGTTCGGGTCGACGACTTCGCGGCGAGCCGGTCCCGCCGGTTCCGGCGCGGCCGCTTCCTTCCGATCTGCTTCCGCCGGCGCCGGCACCGCGAGTTTCACGTCGCCGGGATCGGGCTCGCTGAATATCGCCTTTCCCTCGAAACTCCCTGTCTTCCAGGCATCGATCGCATCTTCGAACGCCTCGTCGACGGCGTTGCCGTACCATTTGGTGACGATCCGATAGACCTTGGCGAAGAGCTTCGTGCCCATGCGGATATTGGCACAGGCGTCGACCAGATCAGGCTTCAGCTCCGAGACGTCGGTCACGCCGAGCCCGGCCGGGTATTGCGTGATGCCGACACGCACGACGGCCTTGCCGACATGCTGGCGGACGACTGCCATGGCATCCTCCGCCGTACCCGGCCGCGGAACGAGCACGACGCGGTTCCCGGACCGAACGGTGACCGCCAGCGGATCCGGCGAGCCCGCCGACGCGATGAACTTCTCGACGATCGCCGGCTTGAGGCCGGGATCGGCGCATTGCTGGATGAGGGCGGCGTCGACCATGGGAACTCCCTGTTCATCGGTTGAATGCGGTGACGAGCGGAACGTCGAACAGCCGCGCCCAGGCGATCGTGCTGGCGTTCTGGATGTCGATGATCGAGGTGCCGACGGTCCACCAGCCATTGCCGGTGGCGACGATCGCGTCCGGCCGATGCAGCATCGACTGCAGGATGGGCCAGACGACGAGCTGCTCGTAGCAGATCAGCGGCGCGATCCGCCGGCCGGCGAGTTCGACGGTCGGGTTGGCGAAGAGATGCGCCCTGGCCCCTCCATCCTGTCCCAGCCAGCGCCGCCACGGCTGCCACATGGAGACCGGAACCGGCATGCGCTCGCGATAGAGGATGCCGGCGTCCCGCGCCGAGATCGCGACCAGGACGTTGTCGTAGCCCTGCGGATCGATGACGGCCGCACCGGCGATCACGGCGATGTCGCTACTTGCGAGCGCGTCACGCCACAGCCGCTCGACGCTCGGCGTCCAGAACCCGAGCGCGCTTTCAGGGAGCACCACGATCGTGGCGCCCTGCCCTCCAGCCCGCGTGACCGAAGTGATCAGGTCGCGCTGCCGCGCGAGCGTGCCGTCGCGTCCGAGGCTCTGGCCCATGTCGAGGTCGACGCCCCGGAACCTGTCCGGGAGCGGCGGCGCCGTCCATGTCGCGGCCGACCATAGCCAGATCCCGCCGAGCAGGATTGCGACCAACGGCCAAGCTCGCGTCATCATCATGATGAGGCCGACCACCGCGGCCGTCAGTCCCAGCCAGCCCCATCTGGGAAACAGCACGCCGGCGGCCGTCAGCGGGTGCGCCCAACCCACGATCCCGAAGGGCGGCACCGCCATCAAAGCAGCCGCCAGCGCAAACCTCGCCGCCCTCCCTCCCGGCCGGCTTATCCAGAGCAGCCCGTGGATGGCAACGAAGGCGAGCGACGCGACGAGCCAGAGGAACAGGCCGGGCCAGATGTCCGAGCCATAGAAGTTCGCGACGCCCTGCGGCAGGCCCCGCGACGCCGCGAGAAAGTAGGCGGCCGCGACCAACGCCGCGATGGTCCGCCTGCGCGCCAAAGCCCACAGTGCCGGAAACAGCATCGCGAGCGGCAGCGTCAGCGGTTCGCCGCTCCAGCCGATGACGCCGACCAGCGCCGCGATCAGGATCAGCAGCAGAGCCCGCGCCATCTTACGGCTCGAAGGTGAGGAGCGGATGCGCGCGGCCGAGCACACCGCTGGCCGGGATCGGCCCGAAATACCGTGAGTCATAGGAGCCCGCGAAATCGGAGTGGAGGAACAGGGAACCGGGCGAAACCGGCCCACCCGAAAAGGCCGTGAGCGCCCTGCCCGCGGCGTCGGTCGGCCGAACATCGGAATGAGGAAGCCGCCGTCCGTCGATCTCGACGCTGGCGCCGATCGCGATCGCCTGCCCTTCCGTCGCCACAACCGTCTTGATCAGCGGGCTGAACCAGCCTGGGCAGAGGCCGCGGCCGAGATAGCCGCGCTCGCGTGCCAGGCGGAAGGCGGCGCTGTCGGGCGGGCAGATGAAGACGAGATCACCCATGGCGGGCGGTCCGTCGAGCGGCTCGATCCGCCACAGGCCGAGCGGATAGCTGCGCGTGAGATTGAGGCGCAAGCCGGCGAACCACGCGGTGCCGGCCAGCATGATCAGAGACGCGACCGCGGCCGGCACAATGAGGATGGCGCGCCGCCTCACTGCTTCATCACCGGCGTCTGCCGCTGGCTCTGGCGCAGGGTTTCGGCCTGCTTCAGCGTCGCGGCGGTGCGCTCGTGGGCGGCGAGCTGCTGCGCCGTCCGCATGGTCGGCCAGGCCTCGGCGAGCTTCTGCCGCTCGCCCGGAGCGAGCCCGTCGGCCGCCTTGTCGAAGATCTTGCCGGCGGGTTCGCGGGCGGCGTTGGTGAGCAGCGTGCGCTCGCCGAACCGCTCCGCGATCGCCTTGTTGAATCCGTCGATCTCGCCCTTCACCTCGCGGTTGGAAATCGCATAGCCGAGGGCTGCCGGCAGGTCGTTGCGGTCGATGGCGTCGCGCACCCTCTCCAGCACGCGATGCGCCGCCGGCGACAAGGCCGGGATGTCGATCGAGACGCGATGGCGCATCGCCTGCTCGTCGGCCTGGAGCTTCTGCACGGCGGCCTCGCGCAGGTTGAGGTAGCTTTCGATGTCCCGCTTCAGCGCCGGGACATTGAGCTCGGCGACGCGGCGGTCCTCGCGATCGGCTTTGCCGGCGAGAAGCCCGGTCTTGCCCTTGAGGGGGCCGAGCGCCTGCGGATCCAAAACCAGCCGGTCGAGCTCCGTCTTCGCCGCAGCGGGATCCGACAGGACCGCGTCGAAATTCATGGCGCGGAACGCCGTCTCCGGATCGGCGAAGACATAGCGGAAGCGGGTCGAGACCTCGTCCCACTGCCTGGTGACGGCAGGATCGGCGCGCAGCTTCTCCTCGACCGTGTCCTGGATCGATTTGGTGAACAGGGTAACGCCGGCGACCATCGCTGCGGCCTCCTTCGGGCTATGTGTCTGACGGGGATCGAACAGGCCGAGGCGCGCGCCGATGCCGCGCAGGCGCTGCGTGAGATCGGTGAGCTTCTGTTTCTGCCGGACCGTCCAGTCGACGCGGTCGCGCAGCAGCGTGCGGGCGACCTTGACGATGTGCAGGCCTCGGTTCTCGGCGAAGCGGAGCGCCTGCCGGTAGAGCGTCCCGCTCTCGTAGTCGAGCGTGGTCTCCTTGGCGTTGCGCCGGGACAGGGCCTTGGCGAGCCCGCCATGGAAGCCGAAGGAGCGGCGCCCGTAATAGAGCGCCATGTCCTCGCGGTGCCGGGTCAGCGCGACATAGGTCAAATGCCGGTCGAGCGAGAGCGAGGCGAGCACCTTCACGCGGTCGACGGTGGCGCCCTGGGCCTTGTGGATCGTGGTGGCGTAGCCGTGATCGACATTGCGATAGATGTGCTGATCGACCGTGACCTGACGCCGCTGATCACCCTCGCCGATCGTCGCGACGATGCGGTTCGGTGCGGCCTCAACCACCTTGCCGATCATGCCGTTCTTCACGCCGAGGGCGCTGTCGTTCTTCAGGAAGACGATCTGGTCCCCCGCATCGAACTTGCGGGCGCCGTCCTCGGTGCGGAAGGCATGACCCTCACCAAGGAGGCCGCGCTCGACGAGCTTCTCGCGCGCCATCGTGTTCAGCATGCGCACGTCGCGGCGCAGATGCGCGAGGATCAGCGAGCTCCTGGCAGGATCGTAGTCCCGGTTCCAGTCCGCGATCAGGCTGGCGACGGCTTCGGCCTTCAGAACCGAACCGAGCACCCTGCCCTGCTGCTGATAGGCGGCGAGCGCCTCCGCAATCCGGCCGCGCGCCAGGTCCATCGAGGCGGCGCGCATCCATTGCTCGCGCTGCCGATAGATCGTCTCGAGTTCGGCATAGCCGATGCGCTCGACGATGGCGCGGAACGCCGCCCCCGCCTCGATCGGCTGCAGCTGCTCGGGATCGCCGACCAGCACCAGCTTGGCGCCGGCCCTCACCGCCGCTTCGACGAAGCGGGCCATCTGCCTGGAGGCGACCATGCCGGCCTCGTCGAGCACGAGAACGGTGCTGGCGTCGAGCGTGTCCCTGCCCTGCTTCCAGCGCAGCTCCCATGACGCCAGCGTGCGGCTCGCGATGCCAGCTTCCTTCTCCAGGCCCTCGGCCGCCTTGCCCGCGAGCGCCGCGCCGACCACGCGGCAGCCGGCGAGCTCCCAGGCTTCCCGCGCCGCCTTCATCATGGTGGTCTTGCCGGCTCCGGCGCGACCAACGACGGCCGCGATCCCGCCCGGCTTCGTCACGTGCTCGATCGCCGTGCGCTGCTCGTCCGACAGCCGCTCATGGCGGGCAAACACCTGCGCCAGCAGGCGCTCGCGAATGCCGTGTGACCCGCGGTCCGACAACCAGATCGCCTGTCGCGCCATTCCCGCCTCGAGGCGGATGAGCTCGCGTGTCGTAAAGCGCGCCGGCATTCTCTCGCCGGTCGCGAAGTCGACGCTCTCGCGCTCGATGCGCAGGAGGTCCGGGCTCTGGAGGATGCGCGCCATCAGCTGCTGGAAGGTGCCGGCGTCGTCGACGTAGCGGTGCAGCACCTTGGCGATATCGCGCTGATCGAAGACGCTCTTCTCCGAGGAGAGAAGATCGAGCACGATCTCCGGGCGGTTCAGGATTCGCCGGCGGTTTTCGGTGCGCTGCGCTTCGAACAGCTTCAGGCGTTCGAGATCGACCGGCTCGCCCTCGCGCGACGACTTGCGCTGGATCGCTTTCGCGCCGACGCCGATATGGGTGGTCGGCACCAGGTCGATGCCGCGCTCGGCATAGGAGCGCCCGTCGACGCGGATCTCCAGGCCGGCGAGCGCCAGATGCTGGTTCTGCAGGTCGAGCCAGCCGTTGCGCTGCTCCAGGAACTCGGCCTTCTCGCCCGACCACAGTCGGTAGACGATCTTGCCGGCCTTGTTGCGCAGCACCTCGCCGTCGTCACCGATGACAGGGATTCGCTTCGGACCGAACCCATCTTCGGTGAGCGGCCGCAACGTCGTCATCAGGTGGACGTGCGGGTTGCCCGGCTCGTCGTGATAGACCCAGTCGGCCACCTGCCCGCGCGCCAGCACCTGCTCGAGGACGAACTGCCGCATCAGCGCGATGTTCTGCTCCTTGGACAGCTCCACGGGCAGCGCGATGATGAATTCTCGGGCGAACTGCGCATCCTCGCGCTTCTCGAACGCTTCGACCCTGTTCCAGAACGCCTCCACGGCGCCGGCGACCGAGCGATCGGCGATCAGCGCCCTCGCCCATTCCGGCGCGTCGGCCGGCAGCAGGAATTCCTCATGCGCGAGATTGCGCTTGTTGGAATAGTCGAGCGTCCGCGCCTCGGCCTCGTATTCCATCCGCGCGCAATGGCGATACGCGGCCGACAGCACGGCGCTGCGGCCATTGCCGCGTCCGATGAGTTGGGGCGTGAAATGCGTGATCGCCACGGTGACGGCGTCTCCCTTCGAGGTCTCGAACAGCGTGTTCGTCGGGAGAGGCCGGCCCCGCCAGGGCCGGCGCAGCACGTCGCGGCAGCGACGTATTACTGCGCCCTTGGATGCCGCTCCTTCGGAACGGCCGGGATGATCTCAAGCGGCGTCGGCTTCGCCGACTAGCTTTTTTACTAGTCGCCGCTGGCGCTTATCCGGGGAAAGCTGGGCCTCGATCCAGCAGAAACCGGACAGCGGAAGATCAACCGGAATGAAGAAGCCGTCGCGACAGATCAGGGAGGAAATCGCCAGGCTGCAGGACCAGCTGCGGCAGGCCGAGACGCGCGAGGCCGAACGCATCGGACGGATCGCGCTGAAGGCCGGTCTCGGCGAGATCGAGATCGAGGAGACGGCGCTGCTCTCGGCCTTCGAGGAGGTGGCGAAACGGTTTCGCGACGGCAGCGACGCGTCGACCGGGAGAAAGAGCGGCGCAGGCCGGCAGCCAAATGGCGGGGCGTCCACGACGCTCGCGGCTGGCGCGCCTCAGGGCGGCGATCACGAGGCTTGAGCGCATGCACAGGTCGAGCTCATCGGACGCCCGCAAGAAGGACACGCGCGAGAAGATCGAGCTCGGCGGGCTGATCGTGAAGGCGGGGCTGCGCTACGAGAAGCGCGCGCTGTTGCTCGGCTTGCTGATCGACGGGCAGCGCCGCGCCAGCGAGGACGAAGCCGAGCGAACGCGGCTCAGCGCCATCGGCGCGGAAGCCTTCGGGCACGATCATGAATAGGGTGCTGCTCGCCGGGCTGCAGGCGGCGATCATGATCGCCGTGGCGATCACGACGACCGGCGCCGAGCACAGGCTGGCGGACTTCGGCAAGACCGAGGCCGCGCGCCTGATGCTCGGCCGTGCCGGGCTCGCGCTGCCCTATGCGCTGGCCGGCGGGGCCGGATTGATCCTGCTCTTCGCCGCGGCCGGCGCGATCGCGATCCGGGCGGTGGGATGGGGCGTCGTGACCGGGAGCGCCGTCGTCATCGGCATCGCCGTCATCTTCGAGGGCGTGCGCCTCGCGGCCCTGGCGGGCCGCGTGCCGGCGGGGCAATCCGTGCTTGCCTATGCCGATCCGGGAACGAGCGTCGGGGCGGCGATCGCATTCGTTTGCGCGATGTTCGCGCTGCGCGTCGCCATCAAGGGCAATGCCGCCTTCGCGGCAGCGGCGCCGCGCCGGATCAAGGGTCGGCGCGCGATCCATGGCGAGAACGACTGGATGAAGATGGAGGCCGCCGGCAAGCTGTTCGGCGACGCCGGCGGCATCGTCATCGGCGAGCGCTACCGGGTCGATCGCGATTCCGTCGCCGGCATCGCGTTCCGCGCCGACAGCCGCGAGACCTGGGGCAGCGGCGGCCGCTCACCGCTGCTCTGCTTCGACGGCTCGTTCGGCTCCTCGCACGGCATCGTCTTCGCCGGCTCCGGCGGCTTCAAGACCACGTCGGTGACCATTCCCTCGGCGCTGAAATGGGGCGGCGGCCTCGTGGTGCTCGACCCCTCATCCGAGGTTGCGCCGATGGTGATCGGCCATCGGCGCAAGGCGGGCCGCAAGGTGGTGGTGCTCGATCCGGCCGACGCCGCCGGCTTCAACGCGCTCGACTGGATCGGGCGCTTCGGCGGGACGAAGGAGGAGGACATCGTCGCGGTCGCGACCTGGGTGATGACCGACAACGCGCGCCAGGCCTCGGCGCGCGACGACTTCTTTCGCGCCTCCGCGATGCAGCTTCTGACCGCGCTGATCGCGGACGTCTGCCTGTCGGGTCATACCGAAAAGAAGGACCAGACGCTCCGGCAGGTTCGCGCCAACCTCTCGGAGCCGGAGCCGAAGCTGCGCGAGCGGCTGACGAGGATCTACGAACAGTCGGGATCGGATTTCGTGAAGGAGAATGTCGCGGTGTTCGTCAACATGACGCCGGAGACCTTCTCCGGCGTCTACGCCAATGCGGTGAAGGAGACGCACTGGCTGTCCTATCCGAACTATGCCGCGCTGGTCTCCGGCGACAGCTTCACCACCGACGAGCTCGCCGACGGCGGGACCGACATCTTCATTGCGCTCGACCTGAAGGTGCTGGAGGCGCATCCGGGTCTTGCCCGCGTCATCATCGGCGCGCTGATGAACGCGATCTACAATCGCAATGGCGAGGTGAAGGACCGCACGCTGTTCCTGCTCGACGAGGTGGCGCGACTGGGCTTCCTCCGCATCTTGGAGACCGCGCGTGACGCCGGCCGAAAGTACGGCATCACCATGACACTGCTGTTCCAGTCGATCGGCCAGATGCGCGAGGCCTATGGCGGCCGCGACGCCTCCTCGAAATGGTTCGAGTCGGCGTCCTGGATCAGCTTCGCGGCGATCAACGATCCGGAGACCGCCGACTACATCTCCAAGCGCTGCGGCGACACCACGGTCGAGGTCGACCAGCTCAGCCGCTCCTCGCAGATGTCGGGTTCGTCGCGCACACGCTCGAAGCAGCTGGCGCGCCGCCCGCTGATCCTGCCGCACGAGGTCCTGCGCATGCGCGCCGACGAGCAGATCGTGTTCACGGCGGGCAATCCGCCGCTGCGCTGCGGGCGGGCCATCTGGTTCCGCCGCAGGGACATGAGAAGCTGCGTCGGTGAAAACAGGTTCCACCGGAAAGAGGCCGCGCGGGGAGAAGCGCTTTGAGACGGCTGCGGATCGGCGACAGCGAGGTGGAGGACACCGCCGGCGACATCGCGGCACGGCTGGCGGACGCCTTTACGCGCCGCGAACATCCGCTGTGCCTGTGCCAGCCGGAGGGCGTGCCGATGTATGTCGCGCGCGCGGGCGGGCGCCATGTGCTGAAGCGGATGCCGGGCAGCGGACCGCGGCACGGTCCCGATTGCGATTCCTACGAGCCGCCGCATGCACTCTCCGGCCTCGGCGCCGTCGACGGTGAGGCGATCGTCGAGAATGCCGAGGATGGCGTCACCCTGCTCAAGCTCGATTTCAGCCTGTCGAAGCAGGCCGGTCGAACGGCGCCGGCGGCGCGCGAGGCGACCGATGCCGGCGCGGTGAAGACCGACGGCTCGCGGCTCTCGCTGCGCGCGCTGCTGCATTACCTGTGGGAGCAGGCCGAGTTCAATCGCTGGCGTCCGGCGATGACCGGGCGGCGCAACTGGGCGGTGCTGCGCAAGTTCCTGCTCGAGGCGGCCGAGGGCAAGACCGCGAAGGGCAAGGCGCTGCCAGACGTCCTGTTCATTCCCGAGATGTTCGATGCCGATCGCGACGCCGCAATCGCGCAGCGGCGCGAGACCTTCCTCAGCCGTGCGCTGAAGGCAGAGGGCAAGCGCCGCTCGCTCGCCATGCTGATCGGCGAGGTGAAGGAGATCGCACCGGCGCGCTTCGGCCACCGCGTCGTGATCAAGCATCTCCCGCGCTTTCCCTTCATGCTGAATGAGGATGTCCATCGGCGGATGAACACGGTGTTCGTTTCCGAGCTGGCGCTCTGGAACGCGACGGTGGATTCGCATCTGATCGCGATCGCCACCTTCGGCATCGATGCCGCCGGCATCGCCTCGATCGAGTCGATCGCGCTCATGGTCGTGACCGACCGCTGGATCCCGTTCGAGAACCGCTACGAGGCGGCGCTGATCGACGCCCTGGCGAAGCGCGGCGCCAGCTTTGTCAAGAGCCTGCGCTACAACCTGCCGGCGGCTCACCCCATGGCCTGCGTTGTTCTGCGGCAGGACGGCGCCGCACCGCTCGGCATGTATATCGTGCCCGACGGCGCCGAGGCCAACTATCGCGAGAAGCTCGACGAGCTGATCGCCGAGAGCGGCATCGCGTCGTGGATCTGGTGCATCGGCGACGGTGCCATGCCGGAGCTTCCGGCATGAACGGATCGCGCGCGGTTCCGGCACGAGCGCGCGAGCCTTGCGCGGACCCGGCGCGCCATCGGCCGAGGCGAAAACGAGAGGCGGCAATGCCGCCTCTCGTCTGCGGCTCACAGGCCGCTCGGCTCCAGCTCGCCGGAGCCGTAGACGATGCGCCGGGCGTGAAAGCTCACGCCGGTCTCGCCGGCGATCCGGTCGATGATCTCGCGGAGGCCACAAAGGCTCTGGGCACTCACCTCGTGCAGCGACGGCCCGCATTCGGCGAGCGCGTACCAGCGCTTCGTGCGGGGATCGAAGATCTCCTGCGTGGCCAGGTCGATGTCGAGATGATCGAGAAGCGGCTGCGCTTGCCCGATCCAGCGGTGCTCGAACTCCGCCTCGATCCAATAGAGGTCCTCGGCGGCCTGCTCGGCGCGCGCCGGATCGGCGCCGTCCCGCAGGCAGCGCTTCGCTTCGACCGCGCGCGTCATCAGCTCGATCAGATCGCCGAGCTTGGCGACGAGCCGGTCGTGCGCGCAACGCGCGAGATCGTTGTCGCAGGCGACGCGGTTGATCGTCGCGATGGACCTGAAGCCGTTCAGGCGCGTGAACAGCGAGAGATAGTCGATGTCGGACATGAGATGTCTCCTTTCGGTCTGACGAAAGGAGGCCGCACCGTAGCCGCGAGGGGTCAGGGATCGCGAAGCGACCGCCTGCGGCGGCGAGCGGGGGTGCCGATTTTCCGGCGGCGCCTGGCGGGCGGCGGCGGAAAATTGCGGGAACCGCGATGTCCTTGACGCCGGAGCGGCGGGTGCATGATCGGACGTCAGAGAGAGAGGAAAGCCACGGCGCCCGCCGGGCGCCGTGTCCGCATCCGGCGGCCAGCCGGCCTGGTGCGCGAGGGTTGCCCTCGCGACGGGGCGCCCGGTCGATCCGGGCGGCCTCGTCCCGCGAGATGGATCGTCACCGCATGGCGGAGACCGCGCAGCGGGCTCCGGGAGCGACGCGCAGCGGCGCGAGTAGAGCCAGTCCGCCGCAGGCGGCTTGCCCAGTTATCCCGCCTTTCCGCAAGTCCTCTTCCCGGGCTGCATCTTGTGACGTGCAACGTCATCCTGTGCCTCGGACCCGGACCGGATTCGGCCAAAGAAAGAACGCCGCATTGAAAATATCAGCCCATCCAGAACGACAGCGCGCCGACGCGATCCAACGCCCGGCTTGAACGGCAATCCAGCAGAATGAGGAGCCTTCTCGCCAAACGCGCCGTCGCCGCCACGATTGTCCTCGCCACGTTCTATTGGGCATATCGCGGAGGCGCCGAGCCGATGCCTGGCGCGGCTTCCGGACCTCCCGCCGACACGGTGACCGCTATATTCTCCATTTGCCGGAGCGCTCGACGCTTCAACTGCGTGGTCGACGGCGACACCTTCTGGCTCGGCCGGCAGAAGATCCGGATCGCCGATATCGACGCGCCGGAACTCACCCCGCCGCGCTGCGGATATGAGCGGGAGCTCGGCGAGGCGGCGAAACGCAGGCTGCAGGCGATGCTCAACGCCGGGCCGTTTTCGCTGGTCGCGGGACCACGGGACGAAGACCCCTTTGGCCGCAAGCTGCGCACGGTCCTGCGTGCGGGCCGCTCGATCGGCGAGCGGCTGGTCGCCGAAGGGCTCGTCCGCCGCTGGGACGGCGGCCGGCGCAGCTGGTGCGACTGACCCATCAGCGCAATGAATCGATCCTCCCGGATCGATTCGGAAAACCCATTGGACGGTGCCTCCACAGGAGGCGAGAATCCGCCCATGACCGACACGGAGAGCCTGCCCGTCCATCTTCGCCGTATAGATCCGACGCAGAACATGCGGCGCTTCTATATGCTCGCGATCCAGCCGACCCTGTTCGGCGGCGCCTCGGTCATCCGGAACTGGGGACGGATCGGCACCAATGGCCAATCGATGATGCAGACCTTCGATCGGCCCGACGAGGCCGGCGACGCGCTGAGCCGCCTCGAGCGCAGCAAGAGACGGCGCGGCTATCGCGACGCTATTTGAATAGAGACATGAAAATGGCCGGCAAGCGAACCGCTGCCGGCCGGGGGGCGTCACATGGTCTCGTCGAGGACTCCGGCCGCCTTCAGCCGGGCGTCGTCCATGTGGTCGATGATCTCATAGTCGTCCGACTTCCAGTCATAGTCGCCGTTGCGGACCTCCTCGAGCGTCGCCCAGGAGCCGTCAGGCCAGAGCACGATATCGTCGGGATGTGGCTCTCGGCGCTGTGATGAACGGGATCGCGTCATCGGAGTCTCCACGTGTGCCGGAAAGGACGAAGGCCCCGCCTTGCGGCGGAGCCCTCGCGTCGCTGCGATCAATCCCGCCGCGGCCGGGACCAGATCAGCTGCAGGCCTTCCTCGCCGTCGACCTCGACCAGGGTGGCATAGAGGGGCTCGCGGAAGGACGGATCGTCGAGCTTGACCGAGAGGTAGTCGCGGCCGGTCTCCTCGGCGGTCCGCTGCCAGGCTGCGCCGAGCTCGACGTTGTCGGCGTCGAAGATGCGGAACTGGGGACCCCGGTCCGAGGGATTCGGGATGCGGACGATGCGGGTCCGGGCCTTGAGGCCGAGGGTGCGGATGTTGCCGATGAAGCCGTTGCCGTTCGAAGTGAAGGTGCCGATGTTGGCCATTGTCTCATTCCCTTGGTTCCGGGCCGCGCCCATCGCGACCCGATGGCGGTCGTGAGGCCGACGGCGATCGACCCGCACCCGCCGGGGTCCCCGTTGCGCTTGCGCAATGGGGTGGACCTTCGGGCCGGAACGCAGTGGAGGGCGGCCGGCGACGGCTTTTTTGCTTCGCGATGCAAAGCCGGCCGGGGTCCCCTCCGGGGTGGCCGGCGGCGGAAAAAAGCCGTCGCCGGACGTTGCGGGGACAAGATCGAGGGCGTGCAGCGCCCGTCCTTCGGCCAGACCTGCCACATCGGGTTCGCCATGGGAGAGGCCATCGCAACACCGGGGGAATGCGACATGCGCGAAGATCGCCGAGCTCCCGACGGCACAATGGCCACGGGCCATCCGCTCGCTCCGCCCAGATCGCGGATCCGCAGCTCTCACGCAGCCTCGCCGGCCGGCCCAGCGCCCTGTCCCGTCACCGATATGACGAACGCGGTCACCGCGCCGGCCGCGGAGCAGCTCAGGGCGGCGCGACGCCCTCCACCCAAGCTCTGCCATCCGGGTCCTGCAACCGGCGACCTGCCGTGGTTGGGAGAGGCCGAGACCGCCCAGCCTGGTCCTTCCGCTGGCGGACCGCGGCGACGAGAGCGACCGCCCGCGGTGCGGGCCTGCCCGACCAAACGCATCGAAGGGCGGAAGACGCAGGACCGGGAGTGCCGGCGCCGACAAAAAAGGGGGCTCACGCCCCCTCCGCCTCGCGGCTGCGGCGCTCGGCCTCCGCGAGCAGCTCTTCGAGGCGCCGCTGCGACTCCCTGCGCTCCTTGCGCGTGAGGATGCAGTGCGCGAGCTCCGCGCGCAGCTCGGCGATTTCGGCGTAGATGTCGAGAACCTGTGTCATGTGAACCTCCTTCGTCTCGATGACGGAGGCGGCGCACCGTGCGTTGGAGGGACGGGTCAAGGATCGCGCAGCGACCGGCAGCGCCGGCGCGCGGGGGTGCCGATTTTGTCGTCGCGCAGCGGCGGGAAAATTGGGGGCACCGCGCGTCCTTGACGCGGCCCGACTGCCGGTATCATGGGTCGTCATTGAGAGGAAGACGGCCTGGCACAACGCTGCGGCCGGGCTCCCTTACGCTGGTGCCGCACCTCGGTCGCATCCGAACCGGGGGCAGCCTTTTTCGGCAGCCCTCGCGGTGCCGGCCCACGACTACAAGCCGCACATACCCTCGCACTCGTTGGGCCAGAGATCGAGCTGGCCGTGATCGGTTGCCGTGGTGAGATCAGCGTCTTCCAGCGGCGTCGCCGAACGATGGAGAAAGACCTCTCCACGGATGCCGCGCAAGCTGGAGCGGATCGCCCGGTCGACCGCGACCGCATCGGCCCAGCCCGCCGGATCGCCGTCGTGCAGGCGCCGCCACGCCGCGTCGCTATGGAACGGGCATCCAATGCAGGCGCTTTTCGGGGGCCGCGGATAGCCGTGCCGCTCCAGCCAGGACAGGCAGTCGCGGCGCGACATGCGCTTTTCGACGAGTGGCCAGCGGTTGAGGCGCCAGCTCTCGAAGCTCGGCTTCATGCGGATGATCTCGTCGGTGGAGATGCCGATCCACTGCTCGACGACGGGGACGGCCGGCGAGCGCCGGCGCGTCAAGCCGGCGAGCGCGCGCACCTTCCGACGGATTGGATCGATCTTGTAGTCGCCGGTGCATTGGCGCCGGATCATGCCGACCGAGACGCGCCCCTGCCGGTCCACACGGCGCGTGAACGCGGGAATCGATGCCCAGCGGCGGCCTTCCGCCGCCGCCAGAAGATTGGCGCGGATATCGCCGGCCGACACGATATGCACAGGGAACGGCAGAACGTTAGGGGACATGAGCCAAGCTAGGTGATCATAGACCGCCCGGGGCTCCCAGCGCGTGTCCGCGAAGATCGCGCAGTCAGGCATGGGACTGATCTCGCCGTGGGCGGCGAGCAGCGCGAGGGTGGTGGATTGCACGCCCGCGCCGAGGCTCAGCACGCGCAGGCGGATCGCGGAGGACGAGGCGTCCTCCACGCTGACCGGCGGAGCGTGAAGCATCAGGCTGCCTCCCGCTCAGCTTTCACCTCCGGCTGCAGGCCGTGCAGATAGGTGACGGCCCGCTGCGCGTGCGCGGCGGCGGAAAAGATCGCCTTGCGATCATTCTCGAGCACCTTGAGCCAGGACGCGACGTAGCTCGCGTGGTCCGCCCGCGGCTCGAGCTCCGGCACCAGGCCGAGATCGGCGCAGAGGAAGCTCGCGCCGATGTCGGCGATGAGCTCTTCGCGCGCCCGCTCGCTGCGATCCTGGTGGTAGCGGCTGAGGTCCCGGTCGAGCCGATGTGACGCGCCGGCCCAGTGGACGCATTCATGTCCAAGAACGGCGTAGTAGCTCGCCGCGTCGCGGAAGCTCTCGAAAGGCGGCATCTGCACATGGTCGCTCGACGGCGCGAAGAACGCCTTCGTCCCGCCATGGCGGATCACCGCGCCGGTGTTGGCGAAGAAGCGGTCGGCATGCGCGATCCGCTCGATCGGGTCGGGGACAGGCTCCGCGGGCCGGGCATAGTAATGCTCGGGCAAGCCCTCGATCTGGTCGCCATTGAAGACGGTGTAGGCCTTGAGGAAGGGAATCTCCCGTTCGACCTCGTCGCCGCGCGCGTCGGTCTCCGTTCGCCTGAAACGGCTAGCATAGACCACCATCGCGCCGCTTTCGCCCTTGCGGACATGCGCGCCGAGCTCGGATGCCTGCCTGAAGGTCATCCACATCGGCGAGGCGAAGCCGCGCGCCATGCTCTCCGACCAGAGCAGCAGCACATTCATGCCGGTGTAGGGTTCGCCATTGTGGCGCAGCGGCCGCGTCACGCGGCCCTTCACATGGCCTGCGCTCCAGGGCTGCACCCAGGGACGCACCCCCTTCTCCAGCGCGGCGACGAGCTTTTCCGTGATCTGCGCATAGATGTCGGTGCGCGTCCTGCTTTCCTTCCTTTTCATGGTCCCGAACCTCCTTCATGGAGGCCGCGCCGATCGCGGCCCCGTCACGGAGGTCCGTCAGGCGGGGACGGTCATGAGGTCCGCGCACCCGACCGGGGTCCCCGGCGCGCCTGCGCGACGGGGTGGTCAGGGCCGGAACGCAGTGGAGGACGGCGCAGCCGTTGCGCGGGCCGCCGGACCCGGCAGGACCCCCGTCCGGGACGGGCCGCGCCAGCGCGCCACTCCCGGCCGCTCTCCCATCGTCACGGTCTGGAAATTCGCAGAGGCGAGACAGGTCGCAGGCGTGATGTCCGGCTAAAAGGGGCCGACTGCTCGACACCAATGTCGCCGCCGTGCTGACCAATCTGCGCAGCGCGCGGTCGAAAAAATCGTCCTCGGCGGCTCGGTAAGTAGAGCCCCGCGCGCCGGCAGGACGCGATGGCGACAAGAGAAAAGGCCGACCCTGATGGGCCGGCCTTTTGGTAGTGAGAGATGAGGGGCGAGGCCGAAGCCTCGCCCGGGGGCAGCTCAGCCGAAGGCGGCCATCTGCAGCTCTGCCGCCTTGCGGTCGACGCTCTGGCCCGGGTTCTCGACCGGGCGCTCGAAGGGCTTCCAGCGCTCGCCGACGACGTGCTCGTAGGCAGCGACGGCGCCCTCGGCCGCCATGCGCAGGGCGTAGGACTGCAGGGCCATGTCGGCGGCGAACTCGCGCTTGCGCTGCGCGGCGCTGTCGAAGCCGACCGGGCCGTCTAGGTCCTCGTCGCGGGTATCGTTGGCGGCCTTGGCCGTGGCGTCGCGGGCCTCCGTCACCGCGCGGCTGTAGAACTGCCCGGCCCCATGGGCGGAGCCGACATAGGCGCCGACGATGCGCTGGAGATGGATCTGCATCGCGCGCTCGCCCAGGCCCTCGTCGAGGCTGCCGGCGGTCTCGACGATCAGGCGGTGATGAAGCTCGCGGATGCCGTCGCCGTCGACCACGGCGAGGCCGAAGCGCTCGGAGATGAGCGTGGCGGTGGCGGCGTCGGCGCAGCACAGCTTGACCATTTCGAGGGTGGTGCCCTTGCGGAGTTGGACGACCTTGGCGGCCGGGCGAGGAGCGGGAGCGGACTTGGTCATGGCGATTTCCTTTCGTTCGGTTTCTCCCGAGGCCCGGACCGGCTCCAGCCGGTCCTCCCTGCGGGTGCGGTCGGAACAAGCCGGCGGAAAGACGGGTGCTTCAGGGTCCGGGGACGCCGGATCGAGCGGGGTGGGCGTGCGGCCAAGCAGGGCCTTCAGGCCCTCGGGCGGGACGCGGGCACGCCCTGCGAGAGTGGCGGTTCCGGCCGCAACGCGGCGCGAAGCGGCCTTGAAGCGCCCGGCCGCCGGCTTAAGACCGCGACAAACCCGGGGGGAGGTCCGGCGGACCGGACTCTCGACATGGGAAGCCGACCGGCAAAGACCGCCATGACAGGCCGTCTCGCCGTGCAGGAGCCGTCGTCCTTAACGAAAGGGGGCCGGCAAAGCATCGCGCGCGCGATCGGACGCGCCCGGCCTTCGCTCGCCAGAGCCCGTCGAGCCCGTGACCTCGGCGCGCCAGGCCTCCGGGGTACAGCGCGACGGCAGCGGATGCGGCGCCGAAGACGAGGATGCGCCATCGAGCGGATTCGGGGATCCACCGCACGATGTGGGATGACGGTGAACGCCGGGGGGCGGTATGGGCGCGTCTGGGCGGGGAGGCTGCCCGCGACGGCCCAACGTTCATGCGCCCGCGACGTGGAACCGCCGGGAGACGGATACACGCTCGGCAGCATCTCCAGCGCACGCGGCGACGGCTGCAGGTCGAGGCTCAGCTGAGCGTCGCCGCCTGGGCCGGGGCATCGCTGGAGGCATCCCATGGCGAGCGCACGGTGCTCGCGATCGACGTGGAGCTCCATGGCGCGGTGCCCCGACGGTCGGCGACACCACGTCCCTGCGGCGGCCCGACATGTCGGGCAGGGAACGCGGGTGACGGGATGGTCCGGCCATGTCTGGCCGCAGCGATGGCAGCGGAATCTCATGAGCGCCGCTCCTGCCGTTCCGATCTCGCGGCGACGCTCCGAAGGGCTTCACGCGCTGCGCGCACCGTGTCGAAGCCCATCACCCCGCAATCGTCGTAGAAGAAATGGCCGTGGTGCAGCGTGACGATGATGCCGTTGCCGATGTCGCGCTCATCGTCCCAATGAGCGACGAGAGGATGCTTCGGCGGCCGTAGCGCCTTGCGCTTCATGGCGTTTGCTCCCTCGCCGTGCTTCGGGACTCTCGGCGCGGCTCGGTTGGCTCGCACTCTGGGCATCCGAGGCGGTCGCGGAGCGCGGCGATCGCCTGGTCCTGCCGGGCGAGCTTTCGCGACAAGGCATCGATCTCGGGCTGTCGCTCGGTCGTCAGCGCCGCAAGCTGCGCGCGATAGCGCTCGAGGAATGCACTTGGCTCGGGAGCCTTGCCGCGCCGGAAGAAGCTGTGGCGCGGCTTCAACTGCGGGATGAAGGCCGTCATCCGCCGGGTGATCTGACGATTGATCCTGTCGAGCTGACGCTGGATCTCACGGCGCGCCTCCTGCATGCGGGAGAGCTCGGCGAAGCGGTCGGCGCGCGCGGTCATGTGACCACCCTCCCGCTCCAGCCGATGAAGCTCGACGGCCCGCCATAGACGCGATGCCGGGCCGGATCGATGATGAAGCCGAAGCGACCGATCCGGTACTCGGCCGATGGGACGAGGAATCGCCGCTCCTCGGTTCCCGGACCGCGCTTGCCGCCGAGCGTCGCTACAACCTCGACGAAGCCTGGCTGCTGGTCCGACGTGATGGCCGAGGCGACGATCCAGTCAGCAGTATGATCGCGCTCGAAGTCGCGGCGATCCTTCTCGCGGGACTCGCCGGGCAGCAGCACCGTGCCGAAGATCGCCTCCCAGGCATCCGGCCAGCTATCCTTGATCGTGCGTTCGGCGCAGCGCCGCTCGAACGCGGTGAACAGATGCGGGAACGTGATCGCAACTGCGGCCCAGCCCTCGTCCTCCTCGTACCAGCCGCCCTCGGCGCGAAGGAGCGGATGGACCGTCCGGTTGCGGTCGGCCGAGATGTGGAAGCCGCCATGGCCGGCCGTGGAGTGGAAGACGACGTCCTCGGCATAGAGTGTGGCGCCTTGCGACGCGCCCCATGGTGTGCTCGCGCGCGAACAAACCTCCTTGCGGCCGAGCGCCCGCTTCTCCCGCTGATGCTCGGCGCTTTCGAGGACGCGGGCACGAAATGCCGCCTCGTCGGCGAGCTCGCCGCAATGGCCGTAGAAGTCGGAGCGGGACCACTGTGCCATCGGCTTGCCGATGCGCCAGCCACTGACGAGATAATGCCGGCCATCGTCCGCCGGCGCCATGGCGAAGGCGGTCTCACCGACCAGCGCTACGAGGAGGCCATCGGCGCCGCGCCCAAAAGAAACCCCCGGAAATCCGGGGGCGCCGTCTTTTGCTGGTGAAGGGGCTGATGCGTTCATGCCGCGGCCCTCCCCTCGTCGGCGCCGATGGCAGCCTCGTCGGCCGTGACCTCGTGGAGCACGGCGTGCGGGTAGCCATGGCTCTTGAGCCAGGTCTGCGCGGCCTCGCGGCTCTCGGCGAGATGGACAAGCTCGGCGTCCTCCCCGACCCGGTCCAGGACCAGGACCGAGCCGATGGCGGGCCGCTCGACGACGGTGAAGGTGAGGTCGCTGTTCACCGAGAAGGTCTGGTGAACGCGCGGCACGATGACGCCGCCGCTGCCGAAGTCGCCCTTGTGCAGGGTGATCGAGGCGGGCAGCGTCGTGCTGCCGACGACGGCCTGCGCGCGCTTGGCGATCAGCCGACCGCTGCTGTTGCGGTTCTCCCAGGCGGCGAGCTTCTTGCGATGACGTTCCGGCGGTCGCGGCGATCCGTCGGCATAGCGGATGAGCGCACCGAGCGGCACGCGATCAAAGATCAGTTGTGCGGACATGGAAAGTCTCCGTTTGAGGGGTGTTGGAAACAAAGCCGCCGCCGGCGATGCCGGCGGCGGGGGTCAATCGGAGGTGAAGAGGAACGGGCCTATTCGGCGGCTTCCCTGAAGGCCTCGCCGTCCTCGTCGGACGGCTCGACGATCGCGCCGTCGGCATCTTCATCGGCTTCGTCGTCCTCCTCGGACGGCGCGCTGGACGACAGCCACGCGCCGAGCGCCGTCGCATCCGGAGCGAACAGCGCGGAGGGGTGGACGAAGCGAGCTTCCTTGAAGTGCTCGACGAGCGCCGCGCGCGTATCCTTCACGCGCTGACGCGGCAGGACCGGGGTGTCCTTGCACGACGCCTCCAGTGCCGGGCGCGCCAGGCACGACAGGAAGTCGTCGGTCCCCATATTGGGCAGGAAGCCGTCCGCCCCGACCGTGGCGCCGGCGATGCGCGCCACGATGCCGCTATTGGTGGCGTTCTCCCGGCACGAGAACACGTCGACGAGCATCGAACGGGCCGCAACGCGCAGCGTGTCCATGTCGAAGGCGAGCTTGCCCTCGCCGTCGAACAGGATCGCGGCGTGCTTCGCCAGCCGGCTGTGGCCGTAATAGACGCCGCCGCTGCCGGTGGTGACGGAGACGTTTTGGCTGGCGAAGGCGAGGATGAGCAGCGCCATCAGCGTGTCGTCCTCGATCGGGGCTCGGCCGAGCGCCTCGCGCAGCGCGTCGGTGCGGAAGTCGCCGATCATCTCGACGCCCTTGCGGGTCACGTCGGGACGGGTCTTCGCCATGACGCCGACGTCGTCTGCCGTGCTGTCGGAACCGCTGGCCGCCTTGCCCTTGGCCTTCCTGGGCTCGGGCATGCGGTAATGCACGCTCTGCACACGGCCGTCGCGGTCGAGATACATCGCGGTGCAATCCGACTTCGTCGGCTTGCCGTGGACGCGCTCGGCCTTCGGCGGCAGCTTCACCTCGCCCCAGTTCGTGGACTCGGCGATGATGCCCTTCTTCGGCAGGTTTGCCGTCATCCACTCCTGCTGCGCACCGAGGAAGGCCTCGACATTGGTGGTGTAGCGGCTGTCCTCGTCGGCCGGAGCGAACAGGTCCTCGACCCATTCGATCCCGTAGGCCTGGGCGAGGTCGTCGCCGAAGCTCGCGTGCCTGGCATACATACGCTTCTTCTGCAGGCCCTGGGCGACGCTCCACCACGAGACCTGCGGATCGCCCTTCGACGGCTTGTGCTTCTTCCAGACCTCCTTCTGCTCGTCGAGCGAGGCCGCGGCGATGGTGCGCAGCTGGCGCTCGTCGGGCATGTCGCCCTTGGCCATGTGATCGAGCATGGCCGGCAGCACGTTGGCGAGCAGCCGAAGCTGCTTGATGCGACGGACGTTCAGCGCCAGCGCGATGGCGATGGCTTCCTCCGTCCAGTCGAGGGCCACCAGGCGCTCGATCGCGCGCCACTGGTCGACCGGGTTCAGCGGCTCGCGGGCGATGTTCTCGATCATCGAACGCATGGCGCCGTTGTCGTTCGACGCGTCCGCGACGAGAACATCGATTTCCTCGAGGCCGGCGGCGATCGCCTGCTTCACGCGGCGGTGGCCGGCATTGATGATGTAGCCGTTGCCGCCGCCGGATTCGGGCGTGATCACGGGCGGCTGCACGAGGCCGACGGCCTTGATGGTGGCGAGCAGCAGGGCGTCGGCCTGCGGCGTTGCCTTGGTCTGGCGGGCGCGGTCGGGGTTTTCCCGCAGCGCGCGCGGATCGACTTTCATGAGGTGCATAGGGATGCTCCATCCAGGGGGTTGCGGACCAGCCCGGCCGGGCGGCCCTCTCTCGTCTTCTTTCCGAAGACACCCCCCGGCCCGCGGAGCGGACGGGCCGGTGCAACTGCGGCCGAGCATCCCTGCCCGGCTGGACCAGCAGGGCTTTCAGCCCTGCGCAGGACGATGGGCCGGGATCGCGTGGGGCGCGGTTGAGCGCCAGCGTCAGCGGGCCGACCGATCTGCGAGCGGGCATTCCTCCTCCCTCTCCCTTCTCTTGCATTCCGCTCTTTCTGACGCTACATTGCGTCAATATCACCGGCACAGAGAGATGGAGGTCTGAGCCATGGGCCTCGCCCAATACGCGGATGACGGCCTTTTCGCGCCGCGCCGCATCGCCGAAGCCTTTCGGACCACGAGCGAGGAGATCGCCCGCACGGCTGGTCTCGGCAAGGACGCCATCCAGCGCAGGGACCGGATCCGCTCGGACAAGACGCAGCGCCGGCTGCGCGAGATGATCGAGGTGATCAACAAGGTCGAGCCGCGCTTCGGCTCTGCGCTGATGGCCTATGCTTGGTATCGGTCGGAGCCCTTGCCGGGATTTTCCGGTCAGACGGCGATGCAGCTCGTGCGCAGCGGCCGGGCCGACGACGTGCTCGACTATATCGACGCTGTCGACGCCGGCGTTCACGCCTGACCGCTCATGCGCCATGACGGCAAGCTCTACCGGGCACTGAACCCGATCTATGCCCGCGAGCCGCTGTCGGGCCGCGGCGCCGAACTCTATGGCGGACGCTTCAATCCGAAAGGCGTGCCCGCACTCTACACCTCGCTCTCGGTCATGACGGCGCTGCGCGAAGCCAACCAGGTCGGCAATCTACAGCCGACGACGCTCGTCGCCTATGAGGCGGAGATCGATGGCATCTTCGATTGCCGGGATGATGCCGCGCTGTCGGCCGAGGGAATGGATGCGGCGGCGATCGCCGACACGACCTGGCGGGATCAGATGAAGGCCAGCGGCGAAGCGAAGACCCAGGCTCTCGCCCGGCGCCTGATCGGCGCCGGCTACAACGGCCTGCTGGTTCGAAGCTTTGCCGCCGGCTCGACCGCCGCGGATTTGAACCTCGTCTTGTGGCGATGGTCCAACGCGGCGCCCGCCCGGCTCGTGCTCATCGACGACGAGAACCGCCTGTCGCGCTGAAGTGGTCAGGCGGCAGCCCGTTCAGCCCGCTCTTCGGTATCAGCGGCGAGATCCGCCTCGATGCCTGCGAGCTGACGCCGCTTCTCCGCCAGTTCCTCGGCAAAGGCGAACGCGCGCCCGTCGCGGGACCGGTAGGAGGCGAGGCGTCGCCGAGCATCAGCGAGACGCTGCCGAAATCGCTCCTGCTCGCCGTCGAAATCGTCGAGGGCATGCTCGAGACGAGAGATCGCGCCGAGGGGCGTGACGGTCACCGGCAGGTCGATTTCGCATTCAGATCCCGTCCGGAGGAGCAGGGTGCTGTAGCGATAGCCATCGCGCCCGAAGCGCTCGCCGGAATATTCGAGATCGAAGCCGCCGACCGAGGCGATCACGCTCTCATCCTCCCGCTGCAACTGCACGAGCGTCAGGATCTCCTTCATCAGCGCCCGGCCGGCCTCCTTGCGCTCGCCATGGGTCTTGCCCGTCACGGTCATCGCGAAGGCGTCGCCGGTGGTCGGGACCAGGCGCGCGATATCCTGCTCGATCTCGCCGATGCGCCGGGTCGCGAACTCGATCTCGCGCTCGGCGTCGCGGATCTGGCGGCGAACGGCGAACTGATCGTCCTGGTGGGCGGCACGGAGCCGTTCGAGACGGGCGATGTCCGCCTCGAGCCCGGCCTTCTGCATCAGCCGCTGGTCGCCGGAGGCGATCGCCTTCGCCATGGCGAACTGGTTGGCCTGGCCTTCGCCGAGATCATCGAGACGCCGGACCGAGGTGTCGCCGGACAGCGCCGCGGCGATGAAGCGGGCCTTGCGCTCGTTGTTTTGCCACATGGTCGCGTCGAGCGAGCCCTCCGTCGCATAGGCGAAGATGTCGATGACATCGTGCTGATTGCCCTGCCTCTCGATCCTGCCCTCGCGCTGCTCAATGTGCGAGGGGAGCCAAGGCACGTCGAGATGATGCAGGGCCTTCAGGCGCAGCTGCGCATTGACGCCGGTGCCCATCGTCTCCGAGCTTCCGAGAAGGAAGCGGACCCTGCCCGCACGCACGTCGCCGAAGAGCCGCTGCTTCGCCTCCGACTTCTTGTAGTCCTGCATGAAGGCGATCTCAGTGGCCGGCACGCCCAAGCGGACAAGTTCGTCCCGGATCCAGCGATAGGCTGAGAAGCCGCGCGTCTTCTCCACGCTGATCGTGCCGAGGTCGGAGAAGATCATCTGCGCGGCACCGGGAAGCTCGAACGGCTTGCCGTCGGCCCGCAGGTAGGTGTTCTCGGCCGTCTCTTTCCAGATGCGGAAGGCGTTGGCGACGAGCAGGTTCAGCTTGTTGTCCGGCTCGTTGTCGTTGTCCGGATCGACGAGACGCAGGTCGATCGCGGCGTGGCGTCCGTCGGTGATGACCGAGAGCAGGATGTCGTCGCCCGGCTCCGGCGGCCGGTCGCGCATTTCGATCGCCTTGATGCGCTCGTCCAGCAGGACCTGATAGCGCTTGAACGCCGCGGTCGGTTTCGCGGTGACGATCTGCCGCCGGCCGGTCGAGATCGCCGGCACCTTCACATAGCGGCGCAGGTCCGCCGGCATCACCACGTCCGCGAAGGAGCGGAACATGGCGATCAGTTCGGGGACATTGACGAAGGTGGCGAAGCGGGTCACCGGTTTGTATTTGCCGGACGGCTGCAATTCGAGTTCGGTCGACACGTCGCCGAAGGTCGAGGCCCAGGCATCGAACTCGTGCAGCCCGCGCTCCAATAGCGCCGCGTATCCCAGATACCGCTGCACGGAGAACATCTCGCCGAGCGTGTTGGTGATCGGCGTGCCGGATGCGAGCACGAGCGCGCGGCCCGGGCTTTTCGTTTCGACGAAGCGCGATTTCACATAGAGGTCCCAGGCACGTTGCGAGCCGTTCGGATCGACGCCCTTCAAGGTCGACATGTTCGTTGCGAAGGAGAGCTTCCTGAACTCCTGCGCCTCATCGACGATGATCTGGTCGACGCCGATCTCGGAGATGGTGAGCAGGTCGTCCTTGCGCGTCGCCAGCGATTCCAGGCGTTCTTTCAGCCCCTCCTTCAACCGCTCGAGCCGCTTGCGCGAGACGCGGTCGTCGCTCTCGACCTTGGTCAGCAGCGTCTCGTAGAGCTCGAGCTCGTCCTGGATCATCTGCTGCTCGAAAGCCGAGGGCACGGAGATGAAGCGGAAGGCCGAATGCGTGATGATGATCGCGTCCCAGGTCGACGTCGCCCCGCGCGAGAGGAAGCGGTGCCGCTTCTCCTTCACGAAATTGGTCTCGTCGGCGACGAGGATGTGGGCGTTCGGATAGAGCGCGAGGAACTCGCGCGCGGCCTGTGCCAGGCAGTGCCCGGGCACGACGAGCATTGCCTTGGCGATCAGGCCGAGACGGCGCTGCTCCATGATCGCCGCCGCCATCGTCATGGTCTTGCCGGCGCCGACGGCGTGCGCGAGATAGGTCGAACCGGCCGAGACGATGCGCCAGATGCCGCGCTTCTGGTGCCCATAAAGAACAAAGGCGCCAGAGGCGCCCGGAAGCTGCAGATGGGAGCCGTCGAAGGCCCTCGGCGCGATGTTGTTGAAGCGGTCGTTGTAGACCCGCGCCAGCCGGTCGGTGCGGTCGGGATCGCACCAGATCCAGCGCTGGAATTCATCCTTGATCTTTTGCAGCTTGGTCTTTGCGGCCTCCGTGTCGACCACGTTGAGGACGCGGCGCTCGCTGTCACCGTCCTTCACCGTGTCGAAGATCTGCGGCACGCGGCTGTTCAGCGCATCAGCGAGAAGATCGCCGGCATGCCGGCGGTCCGTGCCCCATTCCGACGTCCCCGCCGCCATATAGCCGAGCTGCCGGGCCTCCACGGCCCAGGAGGCCAGTTCCGGCATATGGTGGATCCTGATCTCGGCGCCCATCGTCTCCTTGACGAAGGCAACGACATCCGCAGCCGGAATCCACGGCGCGCCGAGACGCGCCGTGATGTCAGAGGGACTGAGATCGGCCGGCTGCACACCCTGCAGCGCCGTGACGTTGCGCTCATAGTCCGGCTCGAGCGCCGCAGCGGCCTCCGCAACCTTCAGCTTGTCGCGGACAGCTCCGGAGAGATAGGCATCGGCCGTCTGCCACGAGCTGTCGACGGGATCGCGGAAGATCGCGCTGCCGAGTTCGGCAACGACATCGTCGCGGTCGCGGTGCAGCAGTTCGGCGATGTGGTCGATATCGACGCGACCGCGCTCGTTCAGCACCACGGCCAGTGCGTCGGCCGCGCTGGTGATCACCGGCGCCGCCGGCGGCGAGATCACACGCTGCGTGAAGATCGGGCCGGGCTTCGCCGTGTTGGTCTCGAGGTCGTAGTCCTCGATCGAGGCGACCAGCCAGCAATCGGGATCGTCGAGGAAGGGCTGGAGGTTCGGCCGACGATGCGTCTCGCGCACCTCGGCCGTCTCCTCGTCCTCGGTCATGGAGACCGTTGTGAAATTGATCGGGCCGAAGTCGCGGACGAAGCTCGACCAGGCGATGCGCAAGCAGATCTGCGCATCCTTCCAGGGCCGGTCGAGCTCCTGGCATTTGAGCACCTCGCGCACGGCGTCGCGGATCGGGATCAGCTTCTGGAGGATCCGGACATGCTTCTCGGGGATGCCGTCGGCGCTTCGTCCCTTGCGAACCTTGACCGCGACGGGCCTGCCGTCGACGACCTGCATCAGGCCGCGGGCCTTGTCGAAGACATAGCTGCCTTCGCGCACATGCCGATCGCCGGGCAGGTCGGGAGCCGCCTCGTCGGCGCCATCCTCAAGGTCAAGGTCGATGATGCCGGGCTCGCCGTCATAGACGGCTTCCGGAAGGCGGTTGATCGCAGCCGGGAGCGCGGCGCCGAGATCCTCGCCCTCGCGCGGGAGGCAGGTATAGGTCTCGCCGAAGGGCCGGGAGGCGAGCGCATGCGTGCCGAGCACGAAGGCCGGATGCGTCGCGAACCAGCGGTTCACGCGGATGGGGCCTTCGTCCTCCGTCGCCGGCCGCACCTCGTCGAGATCGAGCCAGGCGAGATCGCCTTCCGCGTCGCCGATCTTGCGCTTGCGGAAGAACAGGAGGTCGACCACCACGTCGGTGCCGGCACTGGCGCGAAAGCTGCCCTCGGGCAGCCTGATCGCTCCGACGAGGTCGGCGGATTTCGCGATATGCTCGCGCGCGCTGCCGTCGGCCTTGTCCATCGTGCCCGCGCTGGTCACGAAGGCCGCGAGCGCGCCGGGCTTCAGCAGGTCGATCGCCCGCACGATGAAATAGTCGTGCAGTCGCAGCCCCATCGACCGATAGGCGCGGTCCGAACGCACGGTGCGATCGGAGAAGGGCGGGTTGCCGATGGCGAGGTCGAAATTCGCCGGCAGCTCGGTGCGGGCGAAATCGCCGGCGATGATCCGGGCCCGCGGCTGCAGCAGCCGGACGATGCGTGCCGTGACCGGATCGAGCTCGATGCCGGTGACGTGCGACACGTCGCGAAGAGACTCGGGCATCAGCGCCGGAAACAGGCCCGTGCCGATGCCTGGCTCGAGAACCCGCCCGCCGCGCCAGCCGAGGCGCCGAAGGCCCGCCCACACCGCTCGCACGATGAACTCGGGCGTGAAGTGCGCATACTGCGTGCAGCGGGCGAGCGAGGCGTGATCGAGATCGCCAACCGCGTCCTCGAGCTCGGCGCCGATCGTCTCCCAGCCCTTGCGGAATTCAGCTTCGCCGGGCCGCCGGAACACAAAGTTGGCGAGGGCGGATGCGCCGAATCCGGTGAATCGGATCAGCTTCTCCTGCTCATCGAGCGTAGCGGGGCGCTCCTCCGCCTCGATCGCGGCCGCAAGGCGGATCGCTGCAATGTTGTCGAGCGCGCGATCCTTCCAGCCTTTCGCCAGCGTGCGGTCGCCAACGAGATGGAAATTCTCGCCGCGCGCCCGGCCCGGAGATGACGACGCGAGCGGCCGCGAAGCGACCGGCATCGCCGAGGCCGGCGCCGATGGCGGAGGGTCATCGTCGCGATCGGGATTGTCGTTGGACGAGACCGCAAATGCCGTGATGCCGAGGCCGAGCCCGGAGGACAAGGCAGCGTTGCCGAAGAGGTCAAGCGTGAAGGGATCGTCCTGCGCCATGGGGAATTGTCTCCTGTGATGAAGGCGGGCGGCATCGGCCCGCCGGAGCGTGCGCCGGCAGGAGCGATGGTCGCGGTGATGGTCGGGAACTGGCGGCCTGGCCCGAGATGTCAGCGGCGGATCGGCGTGATCGACATGCTGGTGTCGGTCATTTCGATCCGTACATGCGTGGCTCGGGGAGCCGCGGCGATTTGCTTGACGAGCATCTCGGCATCGAGAAACTCGATCCCGTCATCGCCGCCGAAATGCTGGCGCTTGTAGTGCCAGTAGTCGGGATTGGTCTTCGGATCGCATTCCTCGGCATAGACGACGAGGGCTCGCTGCCCCTCGGCGAGCTTGCCGTTGGAGAGCAGATAGACCCCCTCGTCGCCGACCAGCCAGAGACCCGGCTTCTCGTCCCTGCCGGGGCGGAGTCCGTAATAGGGATTGCGAAAGCCGCCATTGGCGAGGGCATCGATACGCCCACGCGTGATGACCGCATGGACGTCTGTCACGGAGAAGGTGAACATGGCAGCACCTATGCGGCGATCGCGTCGGGCAGGTAGCGCAGATGCACCGGAAGCTTGGCGCCGATCTCCGCGTCCGTGAGCTGGTCGAGCAGCTTGAAGTCGCGGCCCCGATCTCGGCCATAGACGATGACGATGCGCCTGCCGCGCGCGGCAAGTGGGAATCGCCAGTCGGCATAGCCACGATAGTCGTCGTTCGTCGCGCTCCAGATGTGCTCGAGGCGCTCGTCCCGGGTCATTGCCTTCGCCGGCCGGGATTCGCGCTCGGTGATGACATCCCGCATCTGTGCCGGCGACGTCCGGTCCGACACGTCGCAATAGCCGTGGAAATAGCGCGACCGGCCGTCGATCGTCAGCGAGACGAAGACGCTGGTGATGTTTCCGGTCAGGAATTCGCGCATGGCGAACATGTCACCGCGCATCCACAGCGGCGGCAGCACCTCGAACATGTAGTCGTGCTCGACCTGGCCGATCTCGAACCATTCGCCGCGATAGAGCACGCTGTCGTCGCCCTGCCAGCGGTTCGGGCGCTGCGCGTGACGGTCGAACATGCGGAACATCTGGCGCCGGTCGGCGACGCCCTCGAAGACCTTGCGGACGGGTGGGAGGTTCATGGCGGGCTCCTTTCAGCCTCGTCGGGCCGGAGCGCGGCTCCCCTTCGCGGGGAACACCATCTTCTCTTCAGCCCTTCATGACCCCTCCCTGGCGGCCGCCTCTCCGTCCGGGCGGGTCAAGGGCCGGCGCAGCCGGGCGAAGCTTCACCCTTGACGCGACCGGCGGGCATGCGGCAGCAGGATCTCGCCTTCCTTCTCTCCTCCCTTCCTCCTCATCATCCGGAGATCCGCGTTCCAGTCCTCCGCGGTCGGACGCAGGCGCTCGAAGCGGCAGGACGCCTCATTCGCGATCGCCCGAAGTCGCTCAGCATAGACGTCACCCTGCCCGTTGTTGTCGGTGGCAGCGACCAGAAAGGCGTTGTCCCGGGTCACAAGGGCCCGGATCGCCGCGTCCGTCGATGGCGACCAGCCGCCGCCGGTGCTGAGAAACAGGCTATCGGGGCGCATGTCCTCGATCACCGCCAGGCTCATGGCGTCGATCGCCGCCTCGGTGAGGCAGAACCGGAAAGCGTCGACGGGGCCGAAGCGAAACAGGACCTTGGCGCCGCCGGTGGCGAAGCCGCGCCACTCGGGTCCCCGCTCCTCCCAACCCGTCACGAGGCCCGCGTCATCCGTATGAGCCGCCCACATGCTGCCATGCGGCCCTTCCCGCAAACGATCATGACGGATCGCTGCGCGGATCGTTGCATCGGAAAGTGCCCGCTCCTCGCCGAGATAGCGCCAGGTCAGAGATCCGGGCCAGGGTTTGCGGCGGCGGCGCCAGCGCTCGCCAACGGCTAGGTCCGCCTCCTGCTTCCGCGCTGGTCGCGTCCAGAGCGGCTCCGTGGGGACAAATCCCACGAGGTTCGCCACGTGCTCGAGGCACTCGGAAAATCCCACCCGATCGAGGTGCGCGACGAGCGCGTAGACGTCGCCTTTCGCGTCGGACAGCGGATCGAACCAGCCCTTGCCGTCGTGGATGACGATGATGATGTCGTCGCCCCGGCGATACTTGACGGCTCGGCGCGTGCTCTCCTTCAGGTCGATCGCGAAGCCGGCCTTTTCCAGCACGGCGGCGCACAGGACACGCTCCTTCAGCTCTTCAACGTCATTCCTTTCCATCGCTTCTTCCCGGCACCCATCGGTGTCCAGCCTTTCCTGCTCGGGGTCTCCTCCCCGCATGTCGCGAGGCGCCCCCAAGCTGCCGCGAAGAGCGAAGGGGGCAAGGGCGTGGCTGGCAACTGACGATTTCGGCAGTGCGGTTCGCAAGCCAGCCGCGGCGCAGCTTCCCTTGCCGCCGCCCGCGCGCAAGCGGCATCCCCGGAGGGCCCCCTTTGTGCGGCAACGTCTGCACGAACGCGAAAATGCCGACCGCGCCGGGCTCGGTCGGAGAGCTGGCCTAGCGGCGCAGCAAAGCGCGAGCCGGTCGAGCGCGGCGAGGTTCGCGTCGGGCTCGGCATCACGCACGACGAGATCGCGCACCAGCGTCTGCGCCTTGCTGGCGGCCACCCCACCAACGTCATCGTGCAAGGCCCGCCCGGCCCCGGTTGCGACATTATGGGCTCTACCCGCATCGCCCATGCCTCCCGATGACAGATATTGACGCCTAGCAGGCCCTGCTTTCGACGCTCCTCGCCGGGCGGGTCAAGCCCCGCCGGTGCCGGAGTGCTGGCGGGAGCGGACCACTCAGATCAGCTTGAGCTTCGTGGCGAGTGCCGTCGCCTGTGCCAGGCTTCCTGCATCGAGCGCCTTCCGAGCATTGTTCAGGTGGAAGTTCACCGTCGCGAACGACATGCCCTCGATGGAAGCGATATCCTTCATCGTCTTCCCCTCGGCGGACCATTTCAGGCAGAGAGCCTGCTTCGCCTTCAGATCGATCTCCACGCTGGCCGTTGGTTCCGCATCCTGCTGCTCCATCTTCGCGTGGAGCTGGGCGACCGCCGTCACCGCCGCGATCTGATCGATGTCGGTCTCGAGGTTGAGCGACGGCTTGTGCGATGCCAGCGTCAGCATCGACAAGTGCCCGAAAGCCGTCCTCACAGGGATCGAGATTCCGGATCTGATTCCGAAATCACTCGCCTCGGAATAGAAGCGGCGCAGCGGCTTGGAGAGGGAGCGCGGCGCGGCGGCGGCCCACGCAAAGGCCTTCATCTGCGCCTTTGCCATGGTAACGACCGGATCGATCATGGCGTAGTTCTGTGTGAGATATCGGGCCTGCCATTCGGAGGCGTAATTGGAGACCGCAAAGATGCGCACCGGCTGGACGTTTAGATAGGCATAGCCATCAAACCCAAGATCCTGCACCAACTCCGCGAGTGCCTCCTTAAGTGCCTGCTCGGTGCACGCTAGGGAGGAGACATCGGTCAGCCGTTGGAACCAGGTTCTCATCGCATCCACCTTCCTCTCGCATTCGCTCCGTCGTATTCCCACAAGGACAGGGAACACCTGGATTTCTGGCGCGCCACCCACGTCGAATGGCCTATGCGCTCCTTCTCGCTGAAGATTGTCCGGGGTCGAAGAGATGACGCGCACGGTCCTCGGATGGGCCGACGCCAAGCAGAGTCCGCCTGCCGGAAGCTGGTCTATTCCATGCAGCCGCTGCGCTCTCGGTCAGGATCCGGCAGTGGCCACCGCCAAGGCTTTGGGGGGGCAGTTCACCAAGGTGCCCTAGGCACGCGGCGGCGCGCTGCCGAGCACGGTCCGGCATCCATCTGGCGCGCTGGTCTATTCGTCGTATGCGCTTCAGGGACAAGCACCCGGCGCGAACGACATCGTGTTGCATGACACGCGTGACGGCCCGTCCGACGCGACTAAACAGGCGCGCGGTTCGGCCACCACGCGCCTGCTTCGCTCGAAATCGCTCCAGGGTGGAGGGCATCCTCAGTCGCCGAACACCTTCATAAAGTTGATGGGGTTTTTGCGCGCCGGCCAGCGGCGCGACTTCGAGGCAATGACTGCAAGTACCGCAGCAGTTGGTCAGGAAGAGCGCGTCCAGCAAGCGCTAACTACACTCACCGGACCACAAGATGGGTTCGGCGACAACGCGTCATGAAATCTGCAGTCGTTGTCCGCGTGGTCCGCGCGGCTCGCCAAACCAGCTTCCAGCGAGACGATTGGTTCTGCTTACCCGCAAATACTTTCGTTCAGAATAGACCCATCGGACTCACCATCAACTGGTCGGCGGCGCGCTTTTGTTCGTCACTGAAGCTCGCATAGAGCGGCTCCACCGCTGCTTTGATTGTCCGGAGCGATTCCTGGCATAGAGCCATGGCCTTCTCGATCCGCTCAAGGCGCACCGGGAGAGCGCCGCCGCGCGCCTGCATCATACCCTCGCGCATGCCCCTCATCGCCTTCGCGTTGGCTCGCACGGCGTCTGCGAACACGTTCCATTTGGATTCCTGAACGTCGGTGATCTTGAGCTCGGTCTTCAGGAATGCCAACCGGCCTTCGATGTGCCCGGTCATCATTCCCATCATCGGCATACCGCCAGCACCCATCGCCGACATCATGCCGCCCATGGGCATTTGTGAACCGGGCGCGCTCGAAGGTGCGCTTGGCGCTTCAGCTCCGGCGTTGGGATGATGCTCGTCGTTGGCCGAGGCGGGAGTCCCCGTGAGGAGCATGGCGCTGAATAGAAGGATGGAAATGGAGGGCGTCTTGATCATTGGAGCCAATTCCTTCGCGTTGTGGCTTGTAACGGCGGGGCCTAGCCTGCTGCGGCGACGCCTGAAACTCGCTGTTCAGCCCTGTCCGGCGCTGCTGCGTCTCGGGCCGCCGAGCCGTGGAATGAAACCCGGAACCTCTTGCATATATCGTTCATAGTCAGCGCCGAATTCGGCCAGCGACTCGCGTTCTTCGGCACGCGCGAGGCGCACGTACATGAACACCAGCACCGGGAACATCGCGAGTGTCAGCAAGGTCGGCCACTGCAGGAGGAAGCCGAACATCACCAGCACGAAGCCCACATATTGCGGATGCCGCACGTAGGCGTAGACGCCGCCGGTGGCGAGCGTACGATGGCGCTGGGCTTGGTACAGCACCTTCCAGCCGGCCGAGATGAGGACAAAGCCGCCGCCGATGAACACGAAGCTCAGGAGATGAAACGGCCCGAAATGCGGATTGGCTCTCCAGCCGAACATCTCCTCGAGAAGATGTCCGGCGTCATGGGAGAACCAATCGACGCCCGGAAAGCGGCTCTGCAGCCAGCCTGAGAGCAGATAGATCGTGAGCGGGAACCCGTACATCTCGGTGAACAGCGCGACCAGAAAGGCGCTGAAGGCGCCGAAGGACCGCCAGTCGCGCTTGGTCTGCGGCTTGAAGAAGGTGAAGGCGAAGAAGATGAAGATCGCCGAATTGATAATCACCAGTGACCAGAGGCCATAGGCAGGAACGTCGTCGTTCATGGTCGACCTCCGGATCGTTGATCGCCGCTCAGTGATTGTGGGGCTGGTTCTTGCGGGCGTCCGCCGATCTGCTTCTGCTGTCGTCTCCGCCCCCATGTCCACCGTGGCCGCCATGCATGAAAACGTGCATCAACGGGCAGGCGAGAATCAGCAGGAACGGCAAGTACCCCAGATAGGGGATGAGATGCGCACGGTGCTCGGTCAGAAGATAGAAGCCGCCGATCGCGAGAAAGCCGATCAGGACCCAGTTCGCGCGGAAGCGAAAGAAGCCACCCTCACCACCATGACCATCGTGTTCCATTGGAAACTCCACCCACGTCAGACCGGGACGCACCGACACGCTCTAGAACCGTCGAGAATCCGCTAGACGACGCACGCTGGCATCGGCCCGGCGCCATCCTTCGACCGACACGACAGCGCTCGAATTATGGCCGGCCATCTGTTCTGAATCTTTGATCCCGGTTAAACATGCGCCGGGTGTGGATCGAAGCAGCAGGATCAATTAAATGCGCCGCCTGTCCCGCCCGCGGCAACCGACGTCATGCGGCAACGAGAGCGGGAAAACAGGCCACAAGCTCTTGAATCGTCCTCGTGCAAGAGCCGAGCCTCACATCGATCCCAGCAGCACAAAGTCTCTGTTTCTCCGGCTCGCCGATAAAACCGCAAACCAGGCGGCCCGATCTGGCCGCGACAATGAGATCGCATAGCGCGGCAGACGTGCGCTGGGGGTTGGCGCGGAACTCGGTCGCGCCCGTGAGCGTATCCACGATCCATATTCCATCGCACTTGCCGAAGAAGGGACAAAGTGCGGGGCCCGCGTCGGATTTCATCACAATGATCGCAATGCGATTTGCCGGCGGAGGCGGTACGCAGGCGGACCTGGCCATCGGTTCCTCGTTTGAACACCAGCGAAGCCATCGAATTATGCGGCCGGCAAACATATCGGACTTTAAACTCGATCAAACTTTCGCGCGGGTGGCACGGCACCACATATTCTCCCGCCAATTGTCGGACGGGCGGCCGGAAACCCGCCCGCGCACAGAATTCCGGGCGGTCGATGCGCACCACCTGCTACTTGATTTCAATCAATCTCGCCGGGCCTCTCCCGGTATAGGTTTCCACCGGGCTAATTGGTAGCTACAGGGCCGTGTGGTATCTAGCGGCTCAGGCCTTCGTGGAAAGAGGCGGATGCTGCGGTTCCTCACGATGCTCATCTTTGCCACGGCAATCTTCGCGACGCTGAACGGGCGGAGCATGGCCGAGGCAGCGGTGATCACAGCCGATGCGTCCATGGCGGTCGTGAGCGCTTCGGATCTTCGGCCTCACAGTGTGGCATGCGATGATTGCCCGGAGTGTCCGAAGTCGGACAAGCCCTGCTGTCCGATGAGTGCCTGCTTCTGCCCTGCGGCCTGCTCAACGACCTTGGCTCCCCTGCCGAACAGCCTCCCGGCCAATGCCTTCGAGCACTCTTCAGCGGGGATGTGGCCCGAAGAAGCCGACCCAGGCTCAGTCATCCCCGGACTCGATCCCCCAGTTCCTCGGCGCTCGACCTAGCGGGTCGATCGGACCAGCGGTAACGATCTAGCCGCAAACGGTTCACGCCTCGCGTGCACCGGGAGCACGGCTTGTTGGATCAATTCCCGCTGGCGTCGTGCCGCCAACGCGGCCGGCTGAGCCGGGCGACCTGGTCAGATGGATTCAACCCTCAAGGTGAAACCGACCAGATCGAGGACTGTAATATGACTCCGAGCCAAGCGTCTTATTTGGAGAACACTATCCGTGCGTCGCGGGATCATGCCCATCGCCGATATCAAGGTCCGCAAGCCGGGGTGCTCCGGTCCCCAGGTCCCCGGGGAGCCGCAAACACAATCAGTGATGCGGAAAGGAACTCCCGTATGCCGATACCGGGGAGTGGCACATCGAAGCAGCTACCGGGTTGCGAGGCTTGCTTCGCCCGGCTTAGCCGGGGTTTGTGCGGGGATTGCCAGCCGGACTCGCCATGTGTGATTGCGAATTACACATCCGCCGATAGAGACTACAAGGTTGGCCAGGATCTCTTCAGCCTCGGTGAACCGTGCGATACGATATACAATCTTCTTGAAGGTTGGGTCATTCTTTACAATTTATTGGAAGACGGACGGCGGCAGATATTGCACTTCGCATTGCCGGGCGCCGTGCTCGGATTCCATCCCGGCGGCGGTGCGATGATGACATATGGCGCGCAAGCTCTGACAGATATCGTCGTCAGCACAATTCCGCATAAGGCCCTACAGCCGATTGTCAACCAGCAGCCCGAGTTCGGTTTGCGGCTTGCCCGGCTCGTCGCGCGGGATTGCACCTTGGCCTACGATCGCCTTACCAGCATTGGTCGGCATTCAGCGCGCGAGCGCGTTGCGCACCTGCTGCTCAAGCTGTTCGTCCGCTATCGCGCGCAATGGCCGGGCAGTCATATCGAGGAAATGCATCTTCCGCTGACCCAAGAAGATATCGGAGATGCAACGGGTCTGACCTTCGTCCATGTCAATCGGGTGCTGAGGGATCTGCGAAGGGATAGAATCTTGGAATTCCACTATCGACGGCTCCGAATCCTCGATCCGGACAAACTCGTCGACGTAGCAGGTCTTGATCCACAACTTGTGATGTCCTGGATCCTCTGATGGGTGATCGGCAGAGACACTACGGAATGGAGCGCGCAGAGGGGCCGATGCGAGCGCTGTTTCGTGCTGGCGCGTCCCACTCCTTCGGCTCCATTGTCGTGCAAACATAACCGCTGATTTTTCGTCGCCACCGACCCTTTGACCGCGGCCTCACCCGTCGCGCTTGCTCCCAAGATGCGATCTTACGCCACGACGACGCTCCCCTTGAACATCCCCACCGCGCGGCCGAATTTGCCGGACTTGTCCGGCATGATCCCTACGCGAACCGTCTCTCCGGTCTGCAAGTCCTGCTCTTGGTGACGTCAGCGAAAGTGATCCTTTCGGAGCCCAGCGCCATCTCCTCCCGCCGAATGCTCAATCGCACCAACTTGCTTTGGCGTACGACGATGGTGTCGAGCCTATACCGCCGGTGGCGTCGATGGCCGCGTATCCCTCCGACGGCGGCCGTCTTGCGAATTGAGGCCTGGTGGTGAGAATTCGTCTGTATGGACGTCTATACAGACACACCGATCAGTCGGCTTGAGA
>NCHM01000309.1 GCA_002257205.1 Rhizobiales bacterium 24-66-13
CGTGCTGACCGTGCTGCTGCTGCTGGCCGCCGGGGTCGTGGGTTCGATCCTGCTGCTGCGCCGGCAATCGGCCCGCGCGCTGGTGGTCTCGGGCGGCCTGGGCGTGCTGGCCCATGCCTGCCTGGTGGGCGGGCTGCTGCCGCACCTTGAGCCGCTGTTCCTGTCCAGGGACATCGCCCAGGCTCTGGACCGCGCCAAGCTGTCGCCCCGTTCAGGCGCGCCGGGTCCCGTGGCCGTGACCGGCTATTCAGAGCCAAGTCTCGTCTTCCTGCTGGGCACCGCCACCGAGCTGACCGACGGCGAGAACGCCGCCCGCGCCATCGTCCAGGGCCGCCCCGCCGTGGTCGAGGCCCGCGAGGATGCCGTGTTCCGCGAGGCCCTGGCCCAGGCCGGCCTGACGCCGCGTCCCGTCGCGGTGATCGAGGGCCAGAACTATTCCGACGGCGACGACGAGCGCCTGACGATCTATCGCGGCGAGCCCCAGACAGAGATCGAACCCGACACCCAGCCCCTGATCGAGGATCGCCCGTGAGCCGCTTCATCGAGATCGTCGAGGTCGGGCCGCGCGACGGTCTTCAGAACGAAAAACTGGCCCTGTCGGTCGAGGAAAAGCTGGACCTGATCCGCCAGCTTGAGGCCGCCGGCGCCCGCCGCATGGAGGTGGTGTCGTTCGTCAATCCAAACCGTGTGCCCCAGATGGCTGGCGCCGAAGAGATCATGGCGGCGCTTGAGCCAGACCTGAAACACTCCCGCATCGGCCTGGTGCTGAACATGCGCGGCTGGGAGCGCTGCGTGGCGGCACAGTGCGACGAGGCCAATGTCGTGGTCTGCGCCACCGACGGTTTCGGGACCCGCAACCAGGGCTCGACCACCAGCCAGCAGATCGATGCGCTGGCGGGTATCGTCGAGCGTCAGGCGGTCGAGGGCGGCCCGCCGATCACCGCGACCCTGTCGGTGGCCTTCGGCTGTCCCTTCGATGGCGAGGTTTCCGAAGACCAGGTCGTGGCCATCATTCGCGACATCGCCCTCTTGGGGGTTCCCGAGATCGCCATCGCCGACACCATCGGTGTCGCCGATCCCTGGACCGTCCGTAAGCGGATCGAAGCGGTGCGCGCTGCCGCGCCGGACGCGCGCGTGCGCATGCACTTCCATGACACCCGCAATACGGGCTTGGCCAACGCCTTTGCCAGCGTCGAGGCCGGGGTCGACGTGCTGGACGCCTCGGTCGGCGGCCTGGGCGGTTGTCCCTTCGCGCCCAACGCCACCGGCAATATCGGCACCGAGGATCTGGTCTACATGCTGGAGCGGGCCGGTTTTGAGACTGGCTATGATCTTGGCGCGTTGATCGAGGTCGGGCGCACGATCAGCGAGCGCCTGGGCAAGGCGCCGGCCTCCTCACTGGCGCGCGCTGGGGGTTTCCCCGCATGACCCGCTCCCTCTTTACCCTTGGCCTGATCGCCGGCGTCAAGCGCATCCAGTCCGGAACCGTGACGGCCCTCTCCGGCAACATGGCATCGAGCTCTCACCGTGACATCGTCGCGCCGCGCATCGCCTATATGCCGCAAGGCCTCGGCCGCAACCTCTATCCGACGCTCTCGGTGGTCGAGAACATCGATTTCTTCGGGCGCCTCTATGGCCAGAGCGAGAACGAACGTCGCTCACGCATCGCGGGCCTGCTGACCGCCACGGGGCTCGACCCATTCCCGGACCGCCTCGCCGGCAAGCTCTCGGGCGGGATGAAGCAGAAGCTCGGCCTGTGCTGCGCGCTGATCCACGATCCGGACCTCTTGATCCTCGACGAGCCGACGACCGGCGTCGATCCCCTGTCACGGCGTCAGTTCTGGGAGTTGATCGAACGGATCCGTGCTGAGCGCCCCGGCATGACACTTCTGGTGGCGACCGCCTATATGGAGGAGGCCGCGCGTTTCGACCACATCATAGCGATCGACGAGGGCAAGGTCATCGCCGCCGGCGACATGGCGGGGCTACTTGATCGGACCGCGACGCGTACGCTGGAGGAGGCCTATGTCGCGCTACAGCGCCCCGAACGGCGCGGCGATCAGGCGGCATTGGCAATCCCGCCGCTGCTGGAGAGCGGCGGGCCTCCGGCGATCGTCGCAGAGGCCCTGACCATGCGCTTCGGCGATTTCACCGCCGTCGATCATGTCAGTTTCCGCATCCGGCGCGGCGAGATTTTTGGGTTTCTCGGGTCGAACGGCTGCGGCAAGACGACGACGATGAAGATGCTCACTGGACTGCTGCCGGCGAGCGAAGGGCGAGCTGAGCTGCTGGGGAAACCGATCGACGCCCGTGATATCGCAACAAGAATGCGCATCGGCTACATGTCGCAAGCGTTCTCGCTCTATGAAGAGATCTCCGTCCGCGCGAATCTGGAGCTGCACGGACGTCTCTTCCGCATTCCCTCGGGCGAACTCAGGCTGCGCGTCGCCGCGGCGCTTACCCGTTTCGACCTCGACGCCGTTGCCGACGCCTCGCCGGCGTCGCTCCCGCTCGGGATGCGTCAGCGGCTCCAGCTTGCCGCCGCCTGTTTGCATCGGCCTGAAATATTGATCCTTGACGAGCCCACATCCGGCGTCGATCCGGCAGCGCGCGACAGGTTCTGGCGCCTCCTCGTCGAGATGTCGCGCCGCGACGGTGTAACGATCTTCATATCGACCCACTTCATGAACGAGGCCGAGCGGTGCGACCGCGTATCCTTGATGCATGCGGGCCGTGTCTTATCCGTCGGCAGCCCGGAGGAGCTTCGCGTCGCTCGTGGCACCACGACTCTCGAGGGCGCTTTCGTTGCCTATCTGGAGGAGGCGTCAGCGCCGCCTGCGTCCAAAGTGATGAAGGAAGCGCCTTCATTGGCGGCTGCCCCAAAGCCGATCGGTGCCCCGGATAATGTCCAAAAGGGAACATCGTCGGTATCCCAATCATCGCATAGGTCGTCGTCGGCTTCTTTGCGCCGAGTCTGGGCCTTTGCCCGGCGAGAGGCTGTGGAAGTCCTCCGGGATCGCATTCGGCTCGCCTTTGCGCTCCTCGGCCCGCTCGTACTTATGGTCGGGTTCGGCTACGGCATTTCGTTCGACATCGAGAATCTCCGTTATGCGGTTCTTGATCGCGATCAGTCCTACGAGAGCCGGCTATTCCTGGAGCAGTTTTCGCAATCCCGTTATTTTGTCGAACAAACGCGGCTGGACGACGAATTTGAGATTGATCGGCGTCTCCGATCCGGCGAGCTGCGGTTTGCCGTCGATATTCCGCCCGGCTTCGGTCGCGACCTTCTGCAGGATCGCCAGCCGCAAGTGAGCTTCTGGCTCGACGGTGGCGCGACGTTCCCTGCAGAGACGGCACGGGCCTATATCCAGGGCGCTGTTCTAACCTATGCCGCGGATCGCTACCGCCAGCTGCACGGCCGCGCTCCACAGGTCCTCCCGATCAATGTGGAACCCCGGTTTCGCTACAATCAGGATTTCCGCAGCGTTTTCGCGATCACGCCCGGCGCGATCATGCTTCTCCTGATCCTCATCCCCGCGATGCTGACAGCCGTTGGTGTCGTGCGTGAAAAGGAGATGGGGTCCATCACCAATGTGTATGCCTCGCCCGCGACCGTGGGCGAATATCTTATCGGCAAGCAATTGCCCTATATTGCGATTGGGTTTGTCAGCTTCGCCAGTCTCGTGCTCTTGGCCGGCGCGCTCTTTGGAGTTGTGGCCAAAGGGTCTCTCATCGGCCTTTCTCTCGCAGCGCTCATGTACGTGTTCGCGGCAACGGCCTTTGGACTACTGATATCCGCGTTCGTCTCGACGCAAGTCGCGGCGATCTTCGCGACGGCCGTTCTAACCGTAATCCCCACGGCGCACTATTCGGGGTTCCTCTATCCGGCCTCGACGTTGGAAGGCTTGGCGCGCGCGATGGGGGTCGGCTTTCCGGCATTCTGGTTTCAGACCGTGAGCCTGGGCGTCTTCGCGAAAGGGCTCGATGCCGATGCGTTCGTGCGCGAAATCGCCGTGCTGTTCGGCTTCGGGGTCGTCTTTCTCCTGCTGGCGCGCCTCGCCGTCCGCAAGCAAGGTTCGTAGCGATGCGCCAATGGATCCTCAACGTACTTTATCTGGGTTTCAAAGAGATCGCGAGCGTCCTGCGTGACGTGGCGATGGTCGGGCTGATCATCTACGTTTTTACAGTTGCCGTTTATTCTATGGCCACTGGTCTCAAGACCGAAGTGAACAATGCCAGCGTCGCTGTCGTCGACGCCGACCGTTCGACACTGTCGTCTCGCATCAAGGATGCGCTGCAGCCGCCTTACTTCAGCCCAGCGCGCGACATCGACCGTTCCGAAGTCGACGAGCTGTTGGACAAAGGGTCATATACGTTTGTCCTGGAGATACCCCCCCGCCTCGAAGCGGACCTCCTCGCAAATCGTGGCCCCTCGATTCAAATCAACGTCGACGCGACGGCCGTGAGCCAAGCCGCTGTGGGAACGGCCTATATCCAGGAAATCATCGCCCGCGAGGCGGCAAACTTTCTGCATCAGCACGGCACGAGCGAAGTCGTTCCCATCGAGCCGGTCATCCGCGCCTTGTTCAACCAGAACCTTGAGGCGATCCGCTTCAATGCGAGCATGGACATCATCATGAACGTAACGATGCTCGGGATCATTCTCGTCGGGGCAGCCGTCATGCGCGAACGAGAACACGGCACCATTGAACATTTGCTGGTGATGCCGGTCCGGCCGAGTGAGATTGCCGCAGCGAAGATCTGGGCGAACGGTCTGATCATTCTCCTGGCAGCCGGCTTTTCTTTGCACGTTGTCATAGAGTTCGTGCTGCAGATACCGATCATCGGCTCTGTCGAGCTTTTCCTGGCTGGAACCGCCATCTATCTCTTCGCGGTGACGTCGCTCGGTATTTTGCTCGCGACGATCGCGAACTCGATGCCGCAGTTCGCGCTGCTGGCGATCCCGGTGTTCGTCGTCATGTTCCTGCTGTCAGGCACGTTCACGCCGTTTGAGAGCATGCCTCCGATCCTGCAGGACATCATGTATGCGGTGCCCTCGACGCACTTTGTGAGATTTGCGCAGTCGATCTTGTATCGAGGTGCGGGACTCGATGTCGTCTGGAAGGATTTGATGGTCATGACCGCATTGGGGGCGGTGTTCCTTGCCGCCGCTCTCTCACGATTCAGGTCGATGCTCGTACGACAGTCGTAAGGTGCTGTTCGTGAGTGGTCGAGACCTGCCTCTTCCACCGAATAGCCGGCAACTGTTCGCGCAATCCGCGGAGCGTGGCGCTCGCGGTCGTCCATTGATACTTCCTCGCCCGCCCATCGCCAGTGCCATGGCGCCGTTTCAGTTACGATAAACTCAGAAACATCGTCGAGAGGCGACATTCAGCCAAGGCTTGCATTGATTTCCTCCAATC
>NCHM01000310.1 GCA_002257205.1 Rhizobiales bacterium 24-66-13
TTCGACCGCACCGGCAGGAAGCCGCTGAAGGCGAAGCCCGGCAAGCGGCCGACTCAGATGGCCTATGCCCGCGCCGGCATCATCACCGCCGAAATGGAATATGTGGCCGCGCGCGAAAATCTCGCGCGCGCCAATGGCGGCGCCCATCCGCACCACAAGGCCATGGGCCTCGGCTCGGCCATTCCCACCGACATCACGGCGGAGTTCGTGCGCGAGGAAGTGGCGCGCGGCCGCGCCATCATCCCCAACAACATCAACCATCTCGAAACCGAGCCGATGGCCATTGGCCGGAACTTCCTGGTGAAGATCAACGCCAATATCGGCAATTCCGCCGTCACCTCGGGGGTTGCCGAGGAGGTGGACAAGCTGGTGTGGGCGATCCGCTGGGGCGGCGACACGGTGATGGACCTGTCCACCGGCAAGAACATCCACACCATCCGCGAATGGATCATCCGCAATGCCCCGGTGCCCATCGGCACGGTGCCGATCTACCAGGCGCTGGAAAAGGTGAATGGGGTCGCCGAGGACCTCACCTGGGAGATCTTCCGCGACACGGTGATCGAGCAGGCCGAGCAGGGCGTGGACTATATGACCGTCCATGCCGGCGTGCGCCTCGCTTATGTGCCGCTGACCGCCAATCGTGTCACCGGCATCGTCTCGCGCGGTGGCTCGATCATGGCCAAATGGTGCCTCGCGCATCACAAGGAAAGCTTCCTCTACGAGCATTTCGAGGAACTCTGCGAGATCTTCGCCCAATATGACGTCGCCTTCTCGCTCGGCGACGGCCTGCGCCCCGGCTCCATCGCGGACGCCAATGACGCCGCCCAGTTCGCCGAGCTGGAGACGCTGGGCGAACTCACCGAGATCGCCTGGAGGCATGATTGCCAGGTGATGATCGAGGGGCCGGGCCATGTGCCGCTTCACCTCATCCGCGAGAATGTGGAAAAGCAGCTGAAGATCTGCCACGAGGCCCCCTTCTATACGCTCGGGCCCTTGGTCACCGACATTTCCCCCGGCTACGACCACATCTCCTCGGCCATCGGTGCGGCGATGATCGGCTGGTTCGGCACCGCCATGCTCTGCTACGTGACGCCGAAGGAGCATCTCGGCCTGCCCAACCGGGACGATGTGAAGACCGGCGTTATCTCCTACAAGATCGCCGCCCATGCGGCGGATCTTGCCAAGGGGCATCCAGCCGCGCGCATCCGGGACGATGCGCTCTCCCGGGCCCGCTTCTCGTTCCGCTGGCGCGACCAGTTCGCGCTCTCCCTGGACCCGGAGACGGCAGAGCAGTTCCACGATGAGACCTTGCCGGCGGAAGGCGCCAAGGTGGCGCATTTCTGCTCTATGTGCGGGCCGAAATTCTGCTCCATGAAGATTTCCCAGGAGCTGAAGATCGAGGCCGGCGACATCGCCCGCGCCGAAGCCGACAACCAGGCGGCGGCGGGCATGGCGGAAATGGCGCAGAAATTCCGGGACGGCGGCGGCAAGATCTACGCCCCCGCGCCCGACGTTGCGGAACCGCCCTCGGCCTGAGCGCCCGCGCCGCAAAAGAAAACCCCGCCCTTCACAGGGCGGGGCCAGACCCGGAAAATCGTTCCGGTCAGTCGAACGTGGCGCTTGTGGTATCCGATTTGCGATTATAGCGAATCGTAATCTTGGACACGCTGCAAAGGTCGATATTCTTCCAGACTGCGGTCGAATCATCGTCGTCATAGACCACTTTCAGGTCCCATTTGCAGGCGTTTGTGCTGCGGTTAAACTTGATCGTCCAAGTATCGCCATCTTCCAGAACGTCCTTACCGAGAACGTCCTCTTCCCAGTCATCGGACTTCACCGGCGAGACATAGACGTGACTGATGTCATAGCCGGTTTTGTTCACGAGCACGAAATCCTGCTTTCCAGCCGCATGCACAGGTGCAGCGATCATCATGAAACAGGACAAAGCAAACCAGAGACCTGGAAACGCGTATTTCATTACCTCCCCCCATAATTCCCCCAATCGGGTAGATTTTGTTTAAGTTTTTATTTGGCGTCGTCAATCGTGACGCTTTGTCGTACGGCAAATTCAGGAGCTAGCCGGCGAAGGTCAAGCTACCGTGCGCGCCCACGACACGCGGGATTACCGGCGAATCCCTCTCCGCGCATCGAGCCGGCTGGCGCAGATCCTGCCCGCGCAGAAGATGCGCCGACCCGGCGTTTTCCGGCGGCAGGAAAGCGTGAAACGGCACTGGACAATCCGCGCTGCCCCCCTTGAAATGCCGGAACGTCCCGAGTAGGTTCCGCGCTCTCTTCGGCGCCCCCGCGCGCCGGAGCTTCGCAGGTGTAGCTCAGTTGGTTAGAGCGCCGGTCTGTGGAACCGGAGGTCGGTGGTTCGAGCCCACCCACCTGTACCATTGCCAGTCCCCGCCCTTTCGCCCCATGCCGCCCCAAGCACCGGGTGTACGGGGCGGGCCGTGATCTGGACAATCTGAGATTGCCTGCCCCATATTTTCGCTGAACTGCGGGGGCCCAATGCCACATCAACGCGTCATTGTCCTCGACACCGAGACCACAGGGGTCCTGCCTTACGACAAGCTTGTCGCCCTGGCTGCCATTCGGTTCGACCATGGCACCTATGTGGATCACATCTACCGCATCTACGACCCGCGCAAGGATTCCCATCCCGGCGCACTGGAGGTGCATGGTTGGGACGACTGGCTGCTCCGCTTCCAACCCCTGTTCGCCGAGGAAGCGGACGAGATCCACGCTTGGCTCGATTGGGCGGATTGCTTGATCATGCACAATGCCGATTTCGATATGCATTATGTGGCGCGCGAGCTGAGGAAAGCGGAGCGCCCGCCGGTCGAAAAGCAGGTGTTCTGCACCATGCGTGCGGCCCACGGCCATTGGCCGGGCCACTCGGCCAAGCTTTCGGCCTGCGTGAGCCGGCTCGGGCTTGGATCTCAGGCCGCGCGCCATGATGCGTTCCAGGACGCCTTCCTCACGGCGCAGCTCTATTTCCATCTGAAGCGCGCCGCGATTCCCCCTTGGCCGCTGCCCTGGCCGTCGCCAACAAATCTCCTGCCCGCCCCGCCTCGCCCACCGGCACCCTTGCCCCGCCGCTCGCCCAAGGGATCGAACTGGCGGGCCGCACCGGTCACGGCCTCCCCGCCGGCACAACAGACCGCAGCTGACGCGCGCCGGTGGGTGAGAAACGCCGTGGCGCGTGCGCGCGATGGCCAATTGGTGATCCGCTTCGTGGCAGCCGGAGCCGATGTGCCAGCCGATGTTCAGATGGCGACACTCGACGCCTATTCGTCCCACGTGGCAGGCATCCTGCGGCTGCCATTGGATGGCAACCTGCGCGACGCGCTTCGGGCAAGCGCCATGGCCCTTCCCGGAAGCCAGAAAGGGGCAACCACGGCCTCCAGACGCCTTGCCGCCAACCCGGAGGAAATGTCCGTCGTCCTGCCGCTGCTGATGGGCATGATCAAGCGGGACGGTCGCCTAACCAGCGCGGAGGAACATGCCATGCGCCACATTTTCGCGGTGATCCGGGCGTCGAGCCCTATCCCGCGTGCGGATGCCGCGCGCGCGGATGCCGCAGATGACACCGCCGCGGCGGTGCCGTTGCGCGATGAGGCCTGAGCCGCCGGGCCGCGCTCTCGCCAGGCGCCCGCGCATCGCGCGCGCGGCTGGTGTATGAAACGGGGCATGGATTTTTCAGCCCCTGCCGTCGCCCTCGCCGATTATGAAGCGCGCGCCGAACAGCGCATGAGCGAGAGCGCGCGCGCCTATGTGAATGGCGGCGCGGCGGATGAAATCTCGCTGCGGGAAAACCGCGCCGCCTTCGCCCGCCTGAAGCTTCAGAACAGCGTGCTCGCGGACCTTTCCGCCGCCAATACCCGCCTCTCGCTGCTGGGGCTCGCCCTGGAGCATCCGATCGCGCTGGCGCCGGTGGCCTATCATCGGCTGGTGCATCCGGAGGGCGAGATCGCGAGCGTGATGGGCGCGGGCGCAGCCAAGGCGCTGGCCGTGGTCAGCACCCAGGCCAGCGAGAGCCTGGAGCGCATCGCCGCCGCCGCCACCGGGCCGCTGTGGTTCCAGCTCTATATCCAGCACGACCGGGGCTTCACGGCCGATCTGGTGGCCCGCGCCAAGGCCGCCGGCTATCGCGCCCTGGTGGTCACGGTGGACGCGCCGGCGAGCCTGCGCAACCGCGAGCAACGCTCCGGCTTCCGCCTGCCGCCCGGCATCGAGCCGGTGAACCTGCGCGGCATGCGCGCTGGCCCGCCCGCCTGCGCCGAGATCGGCCGCAGCCCGCTGTTCTCTGGCTTCCTGGAGGGTGCGCCCACGTGGCGCGATCTGGATTGGCTCGCTGGGCTCACCGATTTGCCGCTCGTGCTGAAAGGCATACTCAACCCCGCCGATGCCCGACGCGCGGTGGAGGCCGGTGCATCCGCATTGATCGTCTCCAACCATGGCGGCCGCGCGCTCGATACGGTGCCGGCGACCATTGAGGCGCTTCCCCGCATCGCTGAAGCGGTGGCGGGCGCCCTGCCCCTTCTGCTGGACGGCGGCGTGCGGCGCGGCACCGACGTCCTCAAGGCCCTGGCCCTGGGCGCGAGCGCCGTGCTCATCGGCCGGCCCCATGTCCACGCCTTGGCGGTCGCCGGCGCGGCGGGGGTGGCGCACGCGGTCCATCTGCTGCGGGCGGAGCTGGAAGTCGCCATGGCCCTCACCGGCCGTGCCAGCCTGGCGCAGATCGATTCCGGCGTGCTGTGGCGGGCATGAGCTAGAGCACTTTTCAGCAAAAGTGGATTCCGGCTTTGCGTTAAGAAAACACTCCAAAACAAAACCCTAGAGCACGTTCGGCGAACCGGTGTTCGCGGAATGTGCTCTAGTCTCACCCGGCCGGCCTGCGCGGGCGCGCGGGACGGCGCATGAAGCCGGCGGACGCGCGCAGGCTCATGTCCCGCTCCAGCATCGCATAGGCCACCAGCAACGCTCGGATGGTCGCGCGTGCATCGCCCTCGCAGGCCGCGATGGCCGCGTCGATATCCAGCTCGCTGACATCGAAATCGGCGAGGTCGGAAGACGCGCAACGGGATCGCGGGGAAGGAGCAGGCTCGGGCTCTCGCGGCATGGGGCACCTCATGGGACGGGCGCCAGGATTCCACAAGAACAAATCAGGAACAAGAAGAGTCTGCCGTCATGGCCATGAGCCGGACGGAAACATCGCGCCCTGTGGCCGCCGATCCCCGGATCGTGGCGCTACGTGGCCCGCTGCGCCAAGCGGCGTTGGTGAAATCAGATCATGATGTTCAGAAATGAATGGCGGGAGTGACGGGGCTCGAACCCGCGACCTCCGGCGTGACAGGCCGGCGCTCTAACCAACTGAGCTACACCCCCCGAGCGACGCTGCCTTCGTGGC
>NCHM01000311.1 GCA_002257205.1 Rhizobiales bacterium 24-66-13
GCCTTAATAGATGATTCCCCTGCGGCGCCGGCCATCGCCGCGCGTTCAGAACCGCCCGAGCGCGGTCTCCACCGCCTCGGCGCGCAGGTCCCATCCCTCCTGCGCCACTGCCAGTTGGCGCAGCCGCGCCAGGGCGCCGCCGGCCTGGTGCGCCGCCGCCTCGATGGCGCCCGCGAGATCGCCGCCGGGATCGATGGCGCTGACCAGATGGGCATAGGGCGCGAGCGCGGGAAAGCGGGTCGCCGCCACCGGCGTGCCGCTGGCAAGATATTCCCGCAGCTTCAGCGGGTTGCAGGCGCGGATCTGCGGCGTGTCGCGGAACGGGATGAGCGACACCGTCCAATGCTGCACATAGCCCGGCAGCGCCGCATGGGGCCGCGCGCCGAGAAAGCGCACATTCTCCAGCCGGGCCAGGGCCGAAACATCGGTGCGCACCGGCCCGATGAACACGAACGTCCAATCGAACAGCGCCTGCGCCGCGCGCACCAGCATCGGCAGGTCCAGCCAGTCGGACACGCTGCCGTAGAAGCCGGCCACCTTGCCCTGCGGCAGATCGGCGGCGGGCGGGGCGGGGCTGGAGAATACACGTGCGTCCACCCCATGGGGCACCAGCACCGTCTTTTCGCGCGGAAAGCGCTCCGCGAGCACCGGGCTCGCGGCGATCACGAGGTCGGCCTTCGCCACCAGCCGGCGCTCCATATCCAACACCGGCGCATGGTCGACGCCCGAGAGCGCGCCGAAATCATCGCCGCAATAATAGACCACCGCCCGCTCGCCGAGCGTTCCCACCACCGGCAAGGCGCTCGGCAGCGAGGTCCACAGGATCGGCCGAACCATGTTTTCCTGCGCCATCACGGCGCGCAATTGTCCGCCCAGGAGGCTGGCGTTCGCCGCCTCCGCGAGCGGATTGCCGGGCCAGGGCACGGCGCGCGGTGCCACCACGCGAAAGCCGGGGGCGGCGCCCGGCGCATCGACCACAGATGCATCGGCGGATGCCGGCGAACCGGCGAGCGCGGCGAGCTTCTGCGCCACCCGCCGCATGTCACCGAGACGCGGACGCCGCAGGCCGATGGAATTTACCCACACGATCTTATGGGTGCGCGCCAGATGGCCGATGAGGTGCTGGGTCGAGGAGGGATGGCCGCCCCAATCCTCGCCAAAGACGATCAGATCAGCTGCCATGACCGCCCCTCTCCCCCTGTTCGCCCCGCTCCCCCTGGCCGGGCGGCGCCGGCGCGTGCGCGCGGGGAAAGGCCGCCCGCGGCGCCGGGCGCGGCGGTGGGAGAAAGTCCGCTTCCCCCTCCGCGTCCGGGGGCGCGAGCGCGCGATCCAGTGCGACGCTGAGGGCGAGGATGACATAAAGCGGCCATGTGGTGCCCTGTGTGAGGAAGGTGCCGGAGACACAGAAGCTGGCGAGCCCCGCCAGCAGCGCCACCGCCGACATTTTCAAGCGCGGATCCACCTCCGGCGCCTGCGCCGCCTTCAGGGAATGCAGGCACATGCGCCACATACAGGTGACCAGCACCATCAATGTGACGAAACCGGGTACGCCGATCTCGCCGAGAATGCCGAACCAGGTGGAATGCACGGCATGGGGCTTGCCGTCCCAGGTATCGGAATATTCGAAATAATTGGCCGTGAAATTGGCGATGCCGACGCCGGTGAGCGGATTGTGGATCGCCATGCTGGTGGCGGCGCGCCAGGCGGTGAGCCGGCCTTCGGACGATTCGTCCACGATCGCCCCTTCGCTCGCCCCGCCCGACGAGCGGCCGGAAATGCCGGCGGCGGCGAACAGAATGAAGAGACAGACGAGGCCGCCGCCGATCAGCACCAGCTTGCTCTTCACGAACCGGCTGCCGATCACCGCCGCCACCGCCGCGAGCCCCAGCAGCCCGCCGCGGCTCTGGGTGCACATGATGCCCCAGAAGATGGTGCCGCAGGCCACGGCGCCGAGCAGCCGGTCGGCCCAGCCGCAGCGTCCCATGAGCAATGCGGCGGCAAAGGAGAAGGGAAACAGCAGCGCCAGCGCGAGATCGTTGGGATCGCCCAGCAGCGAGCGGATGTTGCGCCCGATGGTGACGCGCGACCCCTCCACGAGGCCGATACCGTTCATCCAATTGTAGATCGCCACCATGGCCACCACCGAGCCGAACACGCAGAACGACCGGCTGATGAGGCTGAAATCCTCCGGCTTGCGCGTCGCCCAGGCCACCACGAAGGTCATCAGACCGATCTTCACGAACACGTCGGCCCAGAAGGTGAAAGCCAGATCCTTGCTTTTGGCGAACACCACCGAGACCGTACAGAAGAAGAAGAACAGCGCGAAGATTTTCAATTCGCGCGTCCAGAACACCTTCATCGTCCGCAGGAAGAACAGATGCCAGCCGATCACCGCGATGGTGAGCACGGCCAGCAGCAGCGGGATCTTCAGATTGAGCAGGACCGGGAACACCTCGGGAATGCGCAGGAAGGAGAAGATGATGAACAGGATGCACGGCACGAACGGCCAGCGGAACGCGAAGATCAGGAAGATCAGCCCGAACGCCAGGGCGATCGGCACCACCGGTTCGGCGACGCTGAGCCAGGCCGCGAACACCGCCAGCACCGCGCCCACCGCGATGGCGATCTCGCGCCAGGGACGCGGGCGCGGATCGGCGGGAGGGTCGAAAAGGCGTTCGGTCACACGGGGCTCGCGGCGCAGCAGGCGATGGCGGCGAGTCTACACGCGCCCGTCCCGCCCCGCGAGGGCGGCATCATAAAGCGCGAGAATTTGAGGCAGGCGCGCATGCGGCCCGTAGGCGGCCTGCACCTTCTCCCAGGCTCGATGCGAGAGCGCGGCGCGCGCGGCCGCATCCGCCCCCGTCCAGCGCTCCAGCACGGCAGCGGCGGCAGCGAGATCGCCCGGCGCGAACAAATAGCCGTTCGCGCCATCGTCGATCAGCTCCGGCAAGGCGCCGAGCCGGCTTGCCGCCACGGGCACTCCGGCCGCCATGGCCTCGATGGCGGCCATGGGCAGGCCCTCCGCGCGCGAGGGCATGAGCAGCAGGCCGATGCGCGGCCAGATGGCGGCGGGATCGCTCACCATGCCGTGGAACCGCACCCGCCCGCCATGGGCGGCCTCAAGACCGGGGCGCATCGGCCCGTCGCCGAACATCTCGAACGACAGGCGACCGGCGAACCGTTCCGCCAGGGCGCAGAACAGGTCCGGCCCTTTCTCCGCGCTCAGCCGGCCGACGAAGGCGATGACGCGCGAGGGCGGCGGCGGCGGCGCCTGGTCCGGCACCGGCACGAAATTGCCGATCACCGACACCGGCTGCGGCAAGGTTTGCGCGATCGGTTCGCTCACCGCGATGCGCGGGCCGAGGCGCGCGGTGGCGGCATCGAGCACCTGATAGAGCGAAACCGGAAACCGCCCCTTCTCGCCCGCGTGGAAGGTGGAGAGGCAAGGAATGCCGGCGAGGCGCGCGGCGAACCGGCCGAGAATGCCGGCCTTATAGCCATGGGTGTGCAGCAGCGCGGGCCGCGCCAGCGCCAGCGCCGCGCGCAGCGGCCGGAAGCCGCCGGGCAACACCGTGGACGGCACGGCGGCGGCGCGCAGCTGGCGCAGGAAATCATGATCGCCATGGTCGGCCAGCAGCACCGCGCGCGCCGGCCGGCCGGCGGCATTCAGCGCCTGGGTGAGGATCGCCACATGGCGCTCAATGCCGCCGATGCCGCGCGAATCCACCAATTGCCAGATTTCCCCGCCCGCCACCGGCCTCTCCCCGCCCCGAACCCTGACGCCTTGAACCCTGACGCCTTGAAACTCGCAGCCTTGAAACTTGCCGCCGTCATCGTATGGCGTCATGCCCGGCCTTGTGCCGAGCATCCACGCCGAACCGCCAGCGATAATTTTAGCAAGTCACACGCCCTCGCCAGGCGCGGATGGCCGGGACAGGCCAGGCCCTGACGGTGTAAATCGTCGGCGTGGCCGCGATCCACGCTCCTGAAGACTGTGCTTCGGAAGACTGTTCGAACCGTTTTCAGGGCGGATGGGTTAGCGCAGAGCGGCAGGGTGTGTCGATTGGACCCAGCCCTGCGCGCGGCGCGCATCTTCCGCGGCGCCGCCGGGTGCCCATGGACGCCAGCTCTGATATATGCGTTTTCCGCACACGAACGAACGAAGGGCGCCGCCGATCATGGCCAATGTGACAGCTTTCCCGGATAAGGCCACCATCGCCGAGCTTTCGGCGCGCATGTTCCTTGAAGTGGAGGCGGTGCGCTTCTCGTCCGGCGAGCCCTTCATCTTCACCTCGGGTTGGGCGAGCCCGGTCTATATCGACTGCCGCCGGCTGATCTCGTTTCCGCGCGTGCGCCAGGCGCTGGTGGATTTCGCGGTCTCCACCATCTATCGCGAAATCGGCTTCGAGAAATTCGACAGCGTCGCCGGCGGCGAGACCGCGGGCATCCCGTTCGCGGCCTGGATTTCCGACCGCATGATGCTGCCCATGCAATATATCCGCAAGAAGCCCAAGGGCTTCGGCCGCAACGCCCAGATCGAGGGCCATCTCTCGCCCGGCGAACGGGTGCTGCTGGTGGAGGATCTCACCACCGACGGGCGCAGCAAGGTGAATTTCGTCAATGCCCTGCGCACCGCCGGCGCGGAATGCGAGCATTGCTTCGTGTTCTTCTATTACGACATCTTCGCCGAGGCGGCGGGGGTGTTCAGCGAATCCGGCCTGTCGCTGCATCGCCTGCTCACCTGGTGGGACATCCTCGCCGAAGTGAAGCGGCAGAACCTGTTCCCCGCGGCCCAGGTGGCCGAGATCGAATCCTTCCTCAACGATCCGCACGCCTGGTCGAAAGCCCATGGCGGCGTCGCGCAGATGGCCGAATAGCACCCGCGCGATGGATCTCTATCCCCTCCTGCGTCCCGCGCTGAGCCGCATCTCGCCCGAGACCGCCCATGCGCTCGCGATCCGCGCCCTGCGCGCGGGTTTCGGGCCGAAAGCGCGGACCGATTGCGATCCCATTCTCGCGACGCGGGTCTGGAACCTTGATTTCCCCAATCCGGTGGGCCTCGCCGCCGGGTTCGACAAGCATGCCGAAGTGCTCGACCCGCTGCTGCACATGGGCTTCGGCTTCGTGGAGGCGGGTTCGGTGACGCCGCGCCCGCAGAGCGGCAATCCCAAGCCGCGCCTGTTCCGCCTGGATGAGGACGATGGCGTCATCAACCGCTTCGGCTTCAATTCCGAGGGGCTCGCGCCGTTCATCTACCGGCTCGGCAAGCGGCTCGGGTCCGGCGGCATCGTCGGCGCCAATGTGGGGAAGAACAAGGATACCGAGGACGCCAGCGAGGATTATGCCGCCGGCATCTCGGCCACCTGCCGCCTCGCCGATTATCTCGTGTGCAACCTCTCCTCGCCCAACAC
>NCHM01000312.1 GCA_002257205.1 Rhizobiales bacterium 24-66-13
GCGGCGCTGGCGGCGCTGCATCCGATCGCCCGCCACGAGCACCCGCTCGGCACCCTCTGGCGCCAGCGCCTGGCGCTTGGCTGCGCCGCCGCGCTGGCGCAGCAGAACGGCCGCACCGAGGACGAGGCGATGCTGCGCGACCACTGGTATCTGCGCCGCGACGGCGACGACCCAGGGCCCGCCGGGCAGCTGCTCAAGGCCTGGCGCGCCTTGAGCGAGCGGTCGGCGATGGCCGCCGGCGACTGGGAGCTCAAGCTCGCGGCGCTGCTGGCCCACCGCTACGACGACGCGCTGCAGGACGTCATTGCCTTCGCCACCGACCAGCTCAAAGGGCCGGGGAGTGCGGTGCGCGCCGCGGCGGGAGTGGCGGCGACCAGCCTGCGGTTTCGGCCCGACAGCCGGCCGCTGGCGCTCTGGCTCGCCGATGCGGTCCTGGCGCATCGCCTCAAATGGCCGGTGCCGGTGCCTTTGCTCGCCGCCCATCTGAAGCGCGCCGATTTCCGTCACGCCGCCGCGCATGTCGCCGGCGACAGCGGCTGGCTTGCCGCCTGCAACCTGGCCTATGCCCGGGGCTCGGCGGCCGCGGCCGACCTGCACGCCGATCTCGCCCGCCGCGCCGACAGGCTCCTCGCCGCCGCGCCGCAGCTGCGCGGCAAGGACGCCGACATGATGGTGGCGATCCTCATCAGCGAGGACGCGCAGGCGGCCAGGACCGGCAAGGCCGCGAGCGACCGCTCGAGCCGGCGGCTGTTCGAGCGCCTGGTCGCGCTCGGCGGCGTGCGTGAGCTCACCGGCCGGCCGACCTTCCGGCTCTACGGGCTCTGACCATGGCCCGGCGCGCGCGAGCCAAGCAGGAGCTTGACACCGAGCTCGCCGATCTGCCGCCGGAGCTGCGCTGGCGCGAATGGATGGGCCGGGTCGAGGCGGTGATCTTCGCCTCGCCCGAGCCGGTCGGGCGTGAGGTGCTGGCGCGGGTCGTCGGGCGGGACTGCAATCTCGACCTCATCATCGACGATATCCGCGGCGAGCTGCGCGGCCGGCCCTACGAGCTGGTCGCGGTCGCCGGCGGCTGGCAGCACCGCACCCGCAAGAGCTTCGCCGATGCGATCCGCACGGCGACAGGGCTTGGAACCGAGACGAAGCCGCTGTCGCAATCGGATGCGCTGATCCTGATGTGCATCGCGTATTTCCAGCCGATCACCCGCGGCGAGCTTGGCCAGTTCTTCAGCAAGGAGGTCAGCCGCGACACCATCGGCCATCTGCGGTCGCTCGGCTTCATCGCTGCCGGGCCGCGCAGCCCGACGCCGGGTGCGCCCTATACCTACGTGACGACCCCGGGGTTCCTGTCGCATTTTGGCTTCGACACGCTCCGCGACCTGCCGGACATGGAGGCGCTCGAGGATGCCGGCCTGCTCAGCAAAGAGAAGCTGCTGGCTGGAGATATTCCGATCGCCGGCGGAGAGGCCGACGATTTTGACGACGGCGCGAGCGAGTAAGATTTCAAAATGGATCTGTATTTATGGCCGGGGCGAAGCCGCCAATTCATCGTCGGTCAGAATCCGTAGCGCTGGTCAGCCCACCGCAACAGCACCTTGGCGTCATGGTCTGGCAGGCGCACACGCGCGTCACGCAGGCCCTGCGCGATCGCGTCGCCAACATCGGGATCGACTCGGTTGCCGTGCGTCATGAGAAAGTACCAGCCGAAGGCAAGGCCGACCTCGCGATCGATCGCCTCTGTGCGATCCATCAGCATATGCACTGAGGCATCGCCGGCCTCCAGGCTCTCCTTCGGCAGATGCAGCGGACGGGTGATGAACCCGATCTCTCGCTGGCCGTTGTGCTCATAGTCGGTGATGTCGAGTGCCCAATGCTCGAAGACGCGCGCGCTGCGCGCGCTCGATTCCTCCCAGTCCTGAAAGAAGCGCACCTCGCGCGGCACCACATCGAACCAATTGGGCTGCAATTCCAGGAAGGGCCTCTGCGTGCCGTCGGTGCCGATCCAGACGCGCTGTTCCATCTCAGGGCGGCGCGCCTCACGCTTCTCGCGCTCGAGGCGCGCGCACCGCGCGAGGAATGTCCGGACATGCACGACACTGCTGCCGGTACGCTTGCTCAAACGGTAGAGCGGGCCCGCGATCACCTTGTCGTCGGACCTGGCGTCATGGTCGATCCATGACGGATCAAGCAGCTCCAGCTCGCTCCAGGGGCGAGATGATGGATTGACGATCGGCCCAGCACGCCACTCCACCTCGCGGCCGACCGAAATCTGCACGTAGTCGGCCGCGCCCGATCCGGTCGGCGCGAAGGCGTACACGCTGTTGCCGTGCCATTCCGAGATCTGAAGTTCGGTCTGCTGTAACCGAGACCAGAGAGCCCCGACGTTGCCCTTGTCCTTGGCGAGTTCTGCTTCCATCCACGGTCGGTACTCGGCGATCCGGGTTCCGTCGGCGGCAAGCACCGAGCGCTCGACCCGCCAGTACTGGTCGTCGTCAATCGCCGCCAAGAAGGCGAACCCAGGAAACGCCGCGGTCAGCGCTGCTGCGAGCGCGGCTTCGTCGGCGCCGGCCGGAAGGCGCGCCAGGGCCGCTCCAACCGAGGCACGGTCGGGCAGTCTCACCGGTGCATTTTCCAAGATGTCAGCCATGCGATGGTCCTAGCCTTCTGGCTCCGTCCGATTTTTCCGTGTCTCGCCGAGCGGGCCTTCCGATTTGCGACCGACCATTTATCGGCCTCGATCGTTCGCCATCTGCTCGATCTCTTTCATCGACGTCAGAATGTCCGCGAAGAGAGGGGCGTCCCCGAAGATCATCGGTGTCATGTTCGCATAGTCTCGCGCGAGCGCGTCAATCATGGCCGCGGACGGCGCGATCGCGAACGACCCGGTTGCGGCCGACGCCAGATCGTAGTCGGGCCGGTTGAAGAACATGAGGGCGTGCCGAACGCAGTCGGCTCCCAAGGCGGCATCGGCTATTGCCGACCGGCCGACCTCGGAGGCGAAAAGGCAATGGAGGTCGTAGAAGTGTCGCGAGACGCGCTGGCCTGCCTGGCGCAGCTCGCCGCGGCGCTCAAACCAGCGCCGCAGGCCGTGCGCGATCACGACCTTGTCCCAAAACGTGCGCTCGGCATTGATCGTCGTGACGTTCGGGACCGCCAGCTCGAGGCCCGCCACATCCTGGGCAATGTAGGGGCGGATTTCCTTCGGATGGTTCGGGTCGAGGGCCGACTTCGCTCCAGACTCGATCCGCACCGCCGGCCGCACATAGGCCTCGTCGCGCGGCTCGACCTCGGGATACCAGACCAAAAGCGTCTGCCCCTCGGGGTCAGCCTCGTCGATTTCGACGCGGCCGCGTCCGTCCGTTGCCTCGGCAAGGTGCTTGGTCAGGAACCCGTGCAGCGGTCCGGTAATATAGCCACGACAGGCGTCTCGGATCGCGTCCAGTCGAGCCCGCCGCTTCTTGTTCGATAGCGCTTCGAGCTCGTCGACGGAGGCGGGCTCGGCGAGATCGTCGCGAAAGACCGTCACATCGATGTCTTCGGAAAATCGCTCGATCAGCCCGAAAGCCTTCGACAACGACGTCCCGCCCTTGAACAGGAGGCGCGGACCTCCGGCGGGCCGTTCGTGATAGAGGGCGTTGAGGGTCCAGCAGACCCAAAAATCCTTCTCGATGTTTCCGATCGGTGCGCCGAGCCGGTTCGCCGTCGTCAAGAAAAGGTCGAGCTTCTCGCCGGGCGCAGCGGAGATGACCTCGCGAAAGGCTGCGCTGCTCACGAGCGATCCTCCGGCGCAGCGTCGGCAGTATCGAGCAAGGGCCGTAGAAAATCCTGCATCCAGATCGGCATGGCTGAGAGACCCGCGCGAAGATCGTCGCGAAGCTCCTTGCCATGCTGTGGGTCGGCGAACAGCTTGCGCAGGCGGTTCTCGACGACCCGTCGATCCTCCTCCTCCGTCATCATGTCCTGCATCCAATGAAGCGCCTGGACGACGCGCATACCCGGCCGCCCCGCCCAATACAGGCGGCTGGGCGCAGCCGACTTGAAATGGATGACTTGCTTGCCGAGCGTGATCGGCTTCAGGCGCGCGTCGATCAGGACCTCGATGCGTGCGGGGACGGCTGTGGTGAGGCCGAGATCGTTCGCCGCAGTCATGCCGTCGACCACGACGCGGGCCTGGTCCCGCCGCGTCACGGCTCGGATCACGGCACGATAGTCGGGGACCATCGGCTTGCCGGTGAGGTTGCTCTTTCGCGGCCGATCATAGAGCCCACGGTCGATCCGGCGCAGTTCGCCGGCCGCAGCGAGGCGCTGTAGCGTCTTGTCGACAGCTGCGCGATTGCCGAGGTCGGCGAAATCGCCTGGCGTCCAGACCTCGCTCGGCTTCGCGTCGACGCGGGCCAGAAGGCGAGGGCGGAGGTCGGCGGTTGGTTGATCGAGCATGTCCGAAATATGATGCAAATTTCGGACATAAGCAAGGGGCGTCCGAACGATGCTGCATTCTTCGGACATCTTGGCATGCTTTTCCGGCGTGGCCTATAAGAGCGGGAGCTGAATCTACCTCTCGGCCTGACGAGGCAACCCATCCAGTGATGAGACTGTGACGCCGATCAATCGTATGCCCTTTGCGACCGGGAACAGCGGCGCAAGCAAGGACAACGCAAGAGCCTCGATATCCGCTGACGCCGAAAACGCCATGCCGACCGTCCGGCTGCGCGTGACCTGCTGGAAGTCGGCGTATTTCCTCATCTGTAGCCGCGCGGTTCTCTGTAGGCCAGTGACCACTCGGCACTCTGCTTATCGCCAAGCAAGGGCACTCTCCGGGTGAGAGGGTAATAGCGAGGTTTAGGTGGCTATTGCGCAGACATAGTGCCCATCTTCATCGTTCGTAGCCCGCGAACCCCGTCGATTCCACGTTATGGCGCGCTATTCTGCGAGATAGCTACCCAATCACCGCCGATTGCCGCGCTCGAACGAAGGCGAACCGCCCGATTATCCAGATAATTCCTGCGTAAACATATGGAGGCGGCCCTAGCGCGGACATCACGTGCCCAAATTCGTCCGCCAGTGGGCCTTCCCTCGTGTCACACAGGTGAATAGCTGACAAAAACACCGGCCACCGCGCAAAGGCCGAGCGTCGGGATCATTCCGACTTTGAAGCGCAACATGGCAATCATCGCAGCGACAGCGAGAACTGCGGCCCGCCAGTCGATCGATGTGAGCACCGGCAGGTCCGGACCGACGCCGAAAACCTCGAACGTCCGCACCTCCCGAAACACGACGTGTAGCGCGAACCACAAAGCAAGGTTCATGACCACGCCGACGACTGCGGCGGTGATCGCTGAGAGCGCCGATGAGATCGCCTTGTTGCCGCG
>NCHM01000313.1 GCA_002257205.1 Rhizobiales bacterium 24-66-13
CCACCGCCGCGAGCTGGATCATCTCGGATGCCGCCTCGCCCAGGATGTGGCAACCGAGCACCTTGTCGGTCTGCGCATCCACCACCAGCTTCATGAAGACGCGCGACGGATTGCCCGACAGCGTCGCCTTGAGCGGGCGGAAATCGGTCTTGTAGATGTCGAGCGTGTATCCGGCCTTGCGCGCGGCGGCTTCCGAGAGGCCGACGGTGCCGATCTCCGGCTCGCTGAACACGGCGGTGGCGATCAGGGAATGATCCACCTGCCAGGGCTTGTTGCCGAACACCGTATCGGCGAAGGCGTGCCCCTCGCGAATCGCCACCGGTGTCAGGTTGATGCGATTGGTGACGTCGCCCACCGCATAGATGGAGGGGATATTGGTGGCGGAATGGGCATCCACCTTCACCGCCCCCACCGCATCCAGTACGACGCCCGCACTTTCCAGGCCGAGATCGCGCGTGTTGGGCACGCGGCCGATGGCCAGCATGACCTCGTCCACCTCCACCTCGGTGTCGTCGGAGAGCCGAACCCGCTTGCCGCCCTCCACCGCCGTGATGGAGGTGAGCGTGCGCCCGCACATCATGCGGATGCCGGCATGCTCCATCTCCTTCGCGAGATGAGAGCGAATCTCGTCGTCGAAGCCGCGCAGGATCACTTCGGCGCGCTGCACCAGCGTGACCTCGCAGCCGAGCGCGTTGAACAGGCCGGCGAATTCCACCGCGATATAGCCGCCGCCCTGGATCAGGATGCGCTTCGGCAGCGCCGGGAGATGGAACGCCTCGTTCGAGGTGATGGCGAGTTCGCAGCCGGGAATGGAGGGGCCGAGCGCGGGATGGGCGCCGGTGGCGATCAGGATATATTTCGCCCGAACCCGCTCGCCGGTGGCGAGGATGTGAACCGTGTTCGGCCCTTCGACCACCGCACGCGAGGCGACGATCTTCACGCCCGCCGCTTCCGCATTGCGCCGGTAGATCGCTTCGAGGCGGCCGATTTCCGTGTCCTTGTTGGCGATCAGGGTCGGCCAGTCGAAGCGCGCCCCCTCCACGCTCCAGCCGAAGCCCGCCATGTCCTTCAGGTCCTGGGCATAGCGGCCGGCATGGACGAACAGCTTCTTCGGCACGCAGCCGCGAATGACGCAGGTGCCGCCCATGCGGTATTCCTCCGCCAGTATTACCTTGGCGCCGTGCTGGGCGGCGATCCGGGCGGCGCGCACGCCACCGGACCCGCCACCGATGACGAAGAGGTCGATTTCGGTGTCGGACATGGCGTGCTCCTGTTGGCCTTCACGGCTGGGCCTGCGCGGCTGGGACCGCGCGACCTTGCCGAGATGTAGCCACGCAGCCTGCGCCGTCAAGCGCGCGCAAGGCATGGCTGTGCCCGCGCTTGCGGGGCGCTGCCAGGGATGCTTCAAGACCCGGAACGCTCCCCGCCGACCGAGGCAGACCGCATTCGAATGTCCGCAGAGATTTCCCCGCTCTGGCTTCGCGCCGAGGATACGCAAGACGGCGACCGGCGCTTTTTCCTGCCGTGGCTCTGGCGCGCGCGCCTCGCCGCCGCAGACGGCGTGTTCGCGGTGGAACTCGCCCGCGATACGGCGCAGGGCATCGAACCGCTGGAACTGAGGTTCCTCAGCCTGGACGGCAGGCCGCTCGGCCATGGGACGATCGCCGCGCCGGTGGCCGCGCTGGCGCTGCCGCGCGGCACCACGACCCTCGTTGCGGCGCGCGGCGCCGGCCTGCGCCTCGGCCTGTATCCGCGCGGAAAACTGTGGCTGAAGCTGCATGCCTTCGCCCATGGCCGCTTTCCCGGCCTGCCCCCGCACCGGCGCTGGCGGGCGGCCGGCGCGGCGGCGCGCGACCTGCGCGGCATGCACGCCTCGCTGTTCGCCGATTCGCCCGCCCGGCAGATCCAGGCGACCCGCCGCTATCGGCGCTATCGCGAGGAATTCGTGGAGGATTTCGCCGGGCCGCTCGCGCCCGCGGGTGCGATCCTGTCGTTCCTCAGCGTGCTCGATGCCGGCACAAGCGCGGAAGACCTTGCCGCCTGCCTCGCCGCCCTGCGCGCCCAAGGCGATGCCGAATGGGAATGGCTGATCGGCCTGCCGGACGCGGCGGGGGACCTCCCGGCCGAACTGGCGCGCGCGCCGGGCGTCCGCGTCCTGCAAGGCGCCGGAACGGCGCCGCTCACTTTCAATGCGCTGCTGGCCGCCGCCACGGGCGAGACGGTCGCCCTGCTCGATCCCTCAGGCCGCCCGACCCGCGATGCCGTGGCGATGATCCGCGCGGCGTTCGCGACCCATGCCGATTGCATGCTCGCCTATACCGACGAAGAGATGCTGGACGAGGGCGGCGCGCCGCGCGACGGCGTCTTCAAGCCGGCGTTCAACCGCCATCTGCTGCGGGCGGTGGATTATTTCGGCGACCTCGTGGCGCTGCGCACGGCCCATGCCCGCGCCATCGGCGGCGCGCGGGCCTATCTGCCGCTGGCGTGGCGCTATGATCTGCTGCTGCGCGCCGCGGGCGCCCTTCCGCCCGAGGCCATCCGCCATATCCCGCGCGTCGCCTTTGGCCGGCGCGGCGCGGGCGGCTGGACGGGCTTTGCCTCAGCCGATCAGGCCCGCGAAGCCGCGCGCGCGCTGGAGGATGCCACCGGCGCGCCGGTGGAGATCCGCGCCGATTTTAAGCTGCGCCCGCATTACCGCCTGCCGGACGTGCCGCCGCTGGTATCCTTCGTCATCCCCACCCGCGATCGCGCCGATTTGATGGGCATGGCGCTGCGCTCGCTGATCGCGCACACGGCCTATCGCAATTTCGAGATTGTCATCGTCGATAACGGCTCGGTGGAGCCGGAGACCTTCGCCTTGTTCGCGGAGATCCAGGCCGCCTGGCCGCGCACGATCGTGGTGCGCGACGATGGCGGATTCAATTATCCGCGCATCTGCAACGCCGGCGTCGACGTCGCCTCGGGCGAGCTGATCTGCCTGCTGAACAATGACATCGAGGTGGTGGACCCGGGCTGGCTGCACGAAATGGTGTCGCTCGCCGCCTTGCCGGGCACCGGCATCGTCGGGGCAAAGCTCCTGTTTCCCGATCGCACGCTCCAGCATGCGGGCGTGATCGCCGGCCTGTTCCGCTATGCCGCCCACTGGTTTTCCCATGGCGCCGAGGACATGGCCGGCCATCTCGGGCGGCTGCAGGCGCGCAACAATCTCAGCGCGGTCACCGGCGCCTGCCTGATGATCAGCCGGGCGTGCTGGGACCAGATCGGCCCGCTTGATGCCGAACGCTTCGCCGAGGATTGCAACGATATCGATTTGTGCCTGCGGGCCCGGGCCGGCGGGTTCGAACTGGTGTGGACGCCGTTCGCGCTGCTGCTGCATCACGAATCCGCCTCGCGCGGGCGCCGGCGCAGCAAGGCCCATCGCGAGCGGCTGAAGGCCCAGCGGGCGCGCATGGAAGCGCTCTGGCGCACCGCAACGCTCGTGGACCCGCACTATAATCCCAATCTGGCGCGCAACAGCCTGCACGCCGGGATCGCGAAGCGCCCGGAGGGCAGCCGCGCCCCTCGCACCGACGCCATTCAGCCGCCGGAGGCGGGACTCTGAGTCACCCGCACGCGACGCCCTCAGGCGCCGCGCCGTGCGTGTCTCAGATCACAGATCGTAGCCGCGCTTCTTCATTTCGACGCGAATCCGCTCCATCGCGTCGGAATTGAGCTGGGCGCTCCAGGCCTGGATGCTCTGCACCGCCTGCTGCACGATGGCGGGGCGGTCGTTCACCAGCTTCTGCCCGGTGGGCGACTTGTAGAACGCCAGCGCCTCCTTCAGCTCGGTCTCGGTGAAGCGCTGGGCATAGGACGAGGCGACCATGTCGATGATCTCGGCCTGGCGCTTCTCGAACTCCGGCCGCAGGGCGACGGCCACATCGCGCAATTGCGGGGCGAGGTCGGGATTGGTCTGGAGGAAGCCGAGCGCGGCGCCATCGACCAGGTTCGCGATCACGCCGTTGAACGCGCGGGCCTCGCCGTTCGCGTTCACGAGGTCACGGGCAGTCTGCATCTGCGTCGCCGAGGGCTGGACGGTCAGCTGCGGGGCCTGCTGGGCAAGCGCGAAGCCGCCCGAGAGCGAGAGGGCGAAAAGGCCGGCGCCGAGGCGTTGGGTAAGCGAGGGGCGCATATTCTTCTCCGTTGGATTGGGTTCAGGCAGACCGTTCGAGCAGCTCGATGCCGCCGGGACCAGCCAGGATGACGCGGCGCGCGAGGCCGAGGAAAAGTCCGTGTTCCACCACGCCGGCCACCTGCTCGATCTCGCGGGCAAGCGCCGCCGGATCGGGGATGCGATCGAGATGGGCGTCGAGGATGAGATTGCCCTGGTCGGTAACGAAGCGCGTCGTCCCGCCCACCCGGCGCAGCACCAGATCGCCGGCGCAGTCCGCCGCCTTCAGCGCGCGCGCCAGGCGCAGTGTGATGGCGCTGACGCCAAAATCCACCACTTCGATGGGCAGCGGAAAGCGGCCGAGCATCGCCACATGCTTGGAGGCGTCCGCGATCACCACCATTTCGCGCGCGGCGCTGGCGACGATCTTCTCGCGCAGCAGCGCCCCGCCGCCGCCCTTGATGAGCGCGAGATCGGGCCCGACCTCGTCGGCGCCGTCGATGCACAGGTCCAGTTCGGGCAGTTCGTCCAGCGTCGCGAGCGGCACGCCGAGCGAAAGCGCCTGCGCGCGGGTCTGTTCGGAGGTGGGCACGCCCACGACCTTCAGGCCCTCACGCACCCGCACCGCGAGCAGATCCACGAAATGCCGCGCGGTGGAGCCCGTGCCGAGGCCGAGGCGCATGCCGTCCGTCACGAACGTGAGGGCACGGGCGGCGGCGGCGCGCTTCAGGTCTTCGGCATCGGCCATGGGGGCGTCCGGTGGCTGGCGGTGGCTGGCTGAACGGTTGCTAGCCCTGATCGGCCTCGCCGACAAGCGGGGAGGCCGGCGACAGATGGCTTCACGGTCACTTTGCCTGCGGCGTGCACAGCACCATGGGTTCCGCTGCGCCGCCGCCACCGCCGCTGCCACCGCCGCTCTTGGGCACGTCGCGCACATAGCACACGCTCATCTCGCCGGTGTCCGCATTGACGCGGAAAATGCCGGTCTCCCCGGCGAAGCGGGCGGAGACCAGGGAATAGGCCCCGGCCTTCTGTGCGCCGGCGCCCTCGCCCTTGGGGAAGCAGCGCGTGATGCCCACGAGCGCGCTGTCGGGCCGCTCGAACTGGCAGGCGGAGACCTCGCCGGTCTGGCGGTTGACCGAATAGACCCGGTTGGCCTGCACCGAGGGCGGCGCCTCGAAGGCGAAATTGCCCGCGCC
>NCHM01000314.1 GCA_002257205.1 Rhizobiales bacterium 24-66-13
ACAAAGCCCAGGCCAAGGGCGCGTAAACTAGCCATGCGGCTGCATCGTGGCAAACCCTTCCGGGCTGTCGCGACCCGAAGCGGCTAAAGTTTTGCCCGCGCATGATCCAGGAACAGCAGCAGCAGACCCGCGAGCAGCCCCCAGACCGGCGCCCCGAGGCCGAAAGCGGAGACTCCGGACACGGTGGTGGTGAAGGTCGCGACCGCCGCGATCCGGCCTTTTTCCTCGGCGAGCGCGGCCGTGAGCGCGCCCGTCAGGGGGGACAACAGCGCAAGCCCGGCGATGGTCGCGATCAGCGCCGGCGGCAGGGCCGCGAACACCGCGACCATCGTGGCGCCGAATCCGGCCAGGATGAAATAGAACAGCGCGTAGAACGGTCCGGTCAGGAATCGCTTGGCGGGGTCAGGGTGGGCGTCCTTGCCGGTGCAGATCGCCGCCGTGATGGCGGACAGGGTCACGGAATGGGAGCCCACCGGCGCCAGGATCAGCGAGGCCAGCCCGGTCGCGGCGAGGATCGACCCCGTGGGCGGATGATATCCCGAGGCGCGCAGCACGGCGAACCCAGGGAGATTTTGCGCCGCCATGCTCACCAGGAACAGCGGCAGGCCGAGCCCGAGCATCACCGCCGGGTCGAACACCGGCGAAACCAGGGTCAACTGCGGCATTTCCCAGCCGCCGGTGAGCGGCGTGTTGAGGCCGAAGGCGAACACGCCCACACCCCCGGCAACCAGCACCGCCAGCACCGCCCAGCTCGGCGAGAACAGCACGCCGGCCAGCATCGCCGCCGCGACACTCACCGGGATGCGCGCCACGAGACGCCCGAGCGGGCGGATGGCGGCGCACAGCATCACCAGCACCGCCGACAGCAGAAACGCACCCACCGCCGCCTGCATGCCGACGCCGGCACCAAAGCCGGCGATCAGCGCGGCGCCAGGCGTCGACCATGCGGTGACGATGGGCATGCGATGGCGCAGGCTGAGATAGAGCGTGCTTCCCGCCGCGCCGAGACACACGGCCGCGACCCAGGATGCGGTCTGCCCGGGCGTCGCGCCCAGGACCGCCGCCGCCGAAAGCACCAGCGGCACGGTACCACCGAAGCCCACCAACGCCGCCACCAGAGCGGCGATGACCACCGACAGGCGCAGCGCCGGCGCTTCGCTTTGCCCCTGCGGATGGGTTTCGAGCGGCGCGTTCACGGCCGGCTCAGCGATCCTGCGCCCGAAGCACAGGCTCCAGCGCCATCAGCGCCTGCCGCCGCGCCCGCAGGCCCAGCGGCTCGTCCACCGCGAAATCGAGCGACATGAAGCGCACGAACACGAATGTGCGCCCGCCCTTCTCCGCCCAGCCCACGAACCAGCCGAAGGGCCGCGTGCGATCCAGCGTGCCGTCATTGAGCTGGAGGAAGCCGGAGCCGGTCTTGCCGTAGAGCAAATAGCCCGCCGGCTCCTCCGGCACTTTCAGCAAGGCGACGGTCTTGTCCACGGCATCGGCGCTGACGGGAAGTTCGCCCTTCAGCATCTTGCGCAAGAAATCGACCTGCTCGCGCGGCGAGATCTGGAGCGAGGAGGACAGCCAGGAGCGGATCAGCCCGTTCTCCTTCCCCGGATCGCCGGAGAGATTCTCGTTGCCATAGACGAAGGCCTTCACATAGCCGGCGAATTTTTCCGCGCCGAGCGTGCGGGTCAGCACCTGAGAATACCAGACGACGGAATTCTTCATCCAGCTCTGCGGCGTCTGCGGGCCGGCCCAGGTCTCCTTCTGCGCCCCCTCCCCTTCCGCGAGCCCCGGCTCGGTGGTGAACACCGGCGCCATCGCGCTTTTCAGGATTAAGCTGTCATAGCCCATGAGCGCCAAGGCGATCTTGAAGGTGGAAGCGGGCGAATGCCGGCTTGCGCACAGCCCCTGCTTGGCCACCACCTGGGCGGTCTTCAGCTCGGTGACGAGAAGGCAATCCTCCGCCGCCGCGGCGGGACGGGCGAGCGCCGTCGCCGCGATCAGAAACAGTCCGAGGATGCCCAGCCCGCGCCGCCCGCGCACGCGGAATTCGCGCACGCCGAACAGCCCCCGCGCCGCGTTTTCGGTGAGGAAGGCTGCGATACCGTCCGCTGGCCGGCTCACGCCTTCTGCACCTTGGGCGCATAGGTGTGCTCGGGGCCGGGGAAGGTGCGCGCCCGCACCTCGTCGGCATAATTGGCCACCGCCTGTTCGATGGCGGGACCCAGCTCGGCATATTTCTTCACGAACTTCGGCACCCGCTGGCCGAGGCCGAGCATGTCCTCGAGCACCAGGATCTGGCCATCGCACGCCGGGCTGCCTCCGATGCCGATGGTGGGGGTGGAAATTTCCTGCGTGATGCGGCGGGCCACCGGCTCGGCCATGGCCTCCAGCACGATGGCGAAGGCGCCGGCCTCGGCGACAGCACGGGCGTCCTCGACGATGGAAGCGGCTTCCGCATCGTCGCGGCCGCGCGCCTTGAACGAGCCGAGCGTATTGATGGCCTGCGGCGTCAGGCCCACATGGCCCATCACCGGCACGCCGCGGTCCACCAGGAAGCGGACGGTCTCGGCCATGCGCACGCCGCCTTCCAGCTTCACCGCGCCGGCGCCGGTTTCCTTGAGCACGCGGGCGGCGGTGTGGAAGGCCTCCACGGGACTTGCCTCATAGCTGCCGAACGGCAGGTCCACCACGATCAGCGCCCGCTTCGTGCCGCGCACCACCGCGCGCCCGTGCACGATCATCATCTCCACCGTGACCGGCACGGTGGTTTCCAGCCCGTGCATCACCATGCCCAGGCTGTCGCCGACCAGGATCACATCCACATGGCGATCGAGCAGCTGAGCGGTATGGGCATGGTAGGAGGTCAGGCTGACGATGGGGTCCCCGCCCTTGCGCGCGAAGATTTCCGGCGCGGTGACGCGCTTGGCGTCGGCTTGGATGGACATGACGCGTTCCTCGATATGTTTTTGCTTGAAGCCTGGGTGGGCGGGAACCGGCGCGCTGCCCGCCCGAAAATTCAGCCCATGACGGGCACGCCGACGACATAGGGGTGGAAGACGAAGGCCAGCAGGAGATAGGCGACAAGCCCGCCCGCCACCGCCAGCATGTCTCCCCGATAGCCCTGCGGCGCCACCGGCAGCGGATCGCCGCGGCGCTTCAGCGAAATGCGGTCATAAACCGCCCAGGCGAGCACCGAGCCGAACAGGACGATGGAGGCGATATCGCCATTGGACAGCAGATGGGCCAGCGCCCAGATCTTCACCGCGACTAGCAGCGGATGCTTGAGCTTCGCCTTGATATGGCTCGGCACATAGGCCGCAACACCGGCAATGGCGGCGAACAGCATCAGCAGCATGGTGATGTGGCGCATGAACAGCGGCGGATCCCACACCGGGGCCGAGCCCGCCGCCCGCCACAAGGCGAACCCATAGGCCGTCAGCAACAGGCCGCTGACCGCCACGAGCGAGAAGAAGCCCTTGTACTGCCCCTCGCCGAGACGGGCGATCAGTTGCGCCCGCACCCCCCGGAGGCTGATCAGCACATGGACGCCCAACAACAGGACGAGCCCGAACAGCATCATATACATGCGCGCATTCCTTGCCCGACACCCCCACCCGTCTCGCACCGCGCGTCCGCTCACACGGACGTGCCTTTGCGCAGGGCGTGGCGACATTAGAGCATGTCCACGAAATGTCGATCAGGAATTGATCGGGGCACACCCATATAAGATATTGATATCATTATATATATTTTAAATGCTTCGAGTCCGGCCCAAGCTTTGGGGCCACGCGGAGCGCGATCGGCCGTCCCTCGCAGAGCGCCCCTGCGCCGGACGCATGGAGGAAGCGTGCCGGCGGGTCTTTGAATCGTCGCCCGGCCATGGTATGCGCCACCGCCAACTCGATAACGCAGCCGGGACGAGCTTTTCCGCGGCGTTTCCTTCTTCCCGGCCGGATCTCCGGCCGCGCTCATATCAAGGAGTTGGCCATGTCGTCGCCCAGCGTGCCCGGCTCGATCCACCCCATTTCCGGTTCGCCCTTTCGCGAAGCGCTGACCTTCGACGACGTGCTGCTGCTGCCCGGCCCGTCGGAAGTCATGCCCGGCGATGCGAAGCTGATCAGCCGCCTCACCTCCACCATCACGCTCAACATCCCGATCCTGTCCGCCGCGATGGATACGGTGACCGAATCGCGCCTCGCCATCGCCATGGCCCAGGCCGGCGGCATCGGCGTCATTCACCGCAACCTCACGCCGGAAATCCAGGCCGAGCATGTGCGGCAGGTGAAGAAGTTCGAATCGGGCATGGTGGTGAACCCCGTCACCATCCATCCCGACGACACGCTCGCCGATGCCCTGGCGCTGATGAAGCGCTATTCCATTTCCGGCATTCCGGTGGTGGAGCGCGGCTCCAACGGGCGCGGCGGCAAGCTGGTCGGCATCCTCACCAACCGCGACGTGCGCTTCGCCACCGACCCCACCCAGCGGGTCGCCGAGCTGATGACCAAGGACAAGCTCATCACCGTGGATGAGGGCGTCAACCAGAGCGAGGCCAAGCGCCTGCTGCATCATCACCGCATCGAGAAGCTGCTGGTGGTGGACAATGATTATCGCTGCGTCGGCCTGATCACGGTGAAGGACATCGAGAAGGCGGTCGCCAATCCCAATGCCGCCAAGGACGAGCAGGGCCGCCTGCGCGTCGCCGCCGCCACCACGGTGGGCGAGGATGGCTACGAGCGCACCGAGCGCCTGATCGACGCCGGCGTGGACCTGGTGGTGGTGGATACCGCCCACGGCCATTCCCGCAAGGTGCTGGACCAGGTGGAGCGCATCAAGCGCCTCTCCAACACCACCCAGATCCTGGCCGGCAACATCGCCACCGCCGACGGTGCCAAGGCCCTGATCGATGCCGGCGCGGACGCCATCAAGGTGGGCATCGGCCCCGGCTCCATCTGCACCACCCGCATCGTCGCCGGCGTCGGCGTGCCCCAGCTCACCGCCGTGATGGACGCGGTGGAGGCGGCCCAGGCCACCAACACGCCGGTAATCGCCGACGGCGGCATCAAATATTCCGGCGACCTCGCCAAGGCGCTCGCCGCCGGCGCCTCCTGCGCCATGATCGGCTCGCTGCTCGCCGGCACCGACGAGAGCCCGGGCGAAGTGTTCCTGTTCCAGGGCCGCTCGTACAAATCCTATCGCGGCATGGGCTCGGTGGGCGCCATGTCGCGCGGCTCGGCGGATCGCTATTTCCAGGCGGAAGTGCGCGACACGCTGAAGCTGGTGCCGGAAGGCATCGAGGGGCAGGTCGCCTATAAGGGTCCGGTTTCCGCCGTGCTGCACCAGCTCTCCGGCGGCCTGCGCGCCGCCATGGGCTATGTAGGCGGCGCGGACCTGGCCGAATTCCGCGAGAAGGCGCGCTTCGTGCGCATCTCCTCCGCCGGCCTGCGCGAAAGCCACGTCCACGACGTGACCATCACCCGCGAGAGCCCGAACTATCCCATGAGCGGGATCTGAACGGACGGCGCGTGCGCTGACGGACATTCCGTCAGCGGTCGCACGTCCGGATCGAAAAAAGCCGAGGCTGCATGCCTCGGCTTTTTTATTGCGCGATTGTGCAGGCTGAAGGCGCGCCTGGGTCGTCGCCTTCGCTCCGGCCCGTGCCCTTATTCCGCCGCCTCGCGCCGGGTGGGATCGTAATTGAGGATCGGCGCGAGCCAGCGCTCGCCCTCCTCCACGCTCCAGCCCTTGCGGGTGGCATAATCCTCCACCTGGTCGCGCTCGATCCGGCCGACGCCGAAATAAGCGCTCTCAGGATGGGAGAAATAGAGGCCCGAGACCGCCGCGCCGGGCCACATGGCATAGCTCTCGGTCAGTTCCAGGCCGATCTTGTTGGTGGCATCCAGGATCGAGAACAGCGTCCCCTTCTC
>NCHM01000315.1 GCA_002257205.1 Rhizobiales bacterium 24-66-13
CGATCGCCGGTCTCCTTGCCCGTGCCGCCCAGCGTGACGCCCTGGAGGATGGAGACGTCATCCTCGATCACCGCCGTCGCGCCGATCACGATGCCGGTGGCATGGTCGAGGAAGATGCCGCGGCCCACCGGCACCGCCGGATGGATGTCCACGGCGAACACCGAGGAGGCGCGGCTTTGCAGGTAGAGCGCGAAGTCGCGCTGGCTGTGGGTCCACAGCCAATGGGACAGACGGTGCGTCTGGAGCGCGTGGAAGCCCTTGAAATAAAGCACCGGCTCCAGCGCGCGGGTGGTTGCGGGGTCGCGGTCCACCACCGCCATGATGTCGGCGCGCACCGCCTGGGCGATGGTGCGGTCCTGCGACACGGCTTCATGATAGGCGGCGCGGATCGCCGAGCCGGGAAGCTCCGCATGGTCGAGGCGGGCGGCGATGCGCTCGCCGATCACGGCTTCCAGGCTGCCCTGCCCCAGCACGGCCCCGATGAGAAAGCCGGCCAGCAGCGGCTCGCGCTCGGCGGCGAGGTCCGCTTCATTGCGGATGCGCGCCCAGACCGGATCGACCACGTCCTGGAAGCGTTCCGTATTGATGCGCGCCAGCGGCTGATGCGGCGCCTTGAACAAAGACTGGGGCATTCCTGCCTCCCGGTGGATCACGTTTCGACGCATTTCTAGCACAAGCCGGCCGCCGTTCCGAGCCGGCTCGCGCACATCACCCATGCCGGGCGAAGAAGTCGAGCGCGCCCTGCTTGAACACCTTGTCGCCAACCGCGGGATTGTGATCGCGGCCGGGGATGTCCAGCACCTCGCCCCGGGGCAGAAGCGCCGCCAATTCCTGGGCGCTGCCCGCGATCAGATCGCGCGTGCCCACGGCCACTAGGGCCGGCTGGTCGATATCGGCCACCTGCTGGCGCGTCAGGGTCTGCCGCGAGCCGCGGATGCACGCCGCGAGCGCTTTCAGATCCGCCTTGTTGGCATCGGCGAAGGCGCGGAACATGCGGCCGAGGGGGTCGGTCACATCGGCCAGGCTCGGCGCCTCCAGCGCCGCCGCCACCTCTTGCGGCAGGCCGTCGCCTTCCACCAGATGGATGCCGAGCCCGCCCATGATGAGGCTGTTGAGCCGGTCGCGCTCGGCGAGGGCGAATTGCGCGGCCACCCGCGCGCCCATGGAATAGCCGATGATGTCGATGCGCGGAATGCCGAGATGGTCCAGCAAGCGCCGCGCGTCCTGCGCCATCAGGCGGGTGTCGTAGAGCTCGGCATCATACAGCTTGCTGGAGGCGCCGTGCCCGCGATGATCGAAGGCGATCACGCGATATCCGGCCTCCATGAGTGTCTTGAACCAGCCGGTATGGACCCAGTTGATCTCCTTGGTGGAACCGAAGCCGTGGATCAGCAGGATCGGCGCGCCGGAACCCTCGTCCAGATAAGCGATGTCCAGGCCGTCGGCGGAAAGGAGGGGCATAAGCGGATCCCGAAGCGATGTTTCGGGCCGGACCCTAATTCGCCCCGGCGCGGAGCGGAAGCGAAAGCTTCCACCGCCCGCGCCGCCTCAGCTCAAGCCACTGGACGGAAACGGTCTTCTTCCTGTTGACGGCAGGCAGGCCACGCCACTCAGACGGGGGAGAGTGCGGTCGCCTCCCGCGCCGCCCGCTCGAAACGGGCGATGACCTGCGCCGCGTCGGACGCATTATTATAGGCGCCAGGGTGCTCGATTTGCTCGCGGCGGGCGGATACGGGCGGCAGCGGCGCACGGCCAGGACCGGCGGCCGGCGCCTTGCGCCCGCGCACCCGCTTGCGGCGCCAGATGGGCCGTACCAGCTCCACGCAGAAGCGGTTGAAGGAGGCGACAAGGCCGAACAGCCAGAGCACCGCAACCAATCCCCACCATACCAATTTGAGCAGCGCAGACCCCATCACCAGCGCGCCGCGCCCCAGCGTCTTCAGAATTGCCAGCGTCTGCCCGCCCTTGGCTTCGGCAAGCCGCGCGAGGCGAGAGAGGTCCTTGCCGTTCTCCGCCACCGAAAGCCCGGCGACCGCGGCGCGCGAGCCGGCCTTGGCCTGCACCGTGCCGAGATCGCCCATCAGCCGAGCAAGCGGTTTCAGGCCATCGGCGCGCACCACGCCTTTCAGGGCGGTGGCATCCAGGCTCGCGCCGGCCCGGCGCAGGGCCGCGAAGTCCACGGTCTCGTTAACCGCGCGGGTCAGCAGGCGGACCATCCCCACCGAGAGGCGACCGGTGCGCTTGGCGATCTTCACCGCGCTCACCCCGGCCCGCACCGGCAGGCCGGCGCCGAACGTGGCATAGGTGCCGGCGGTGAGCGCCAGCCCGGCCACCGAAAGGCCTAGGATCAGCGGGTCCACCGCTTCCCCATTGGCATATTTCCAGCCCTCGCGGCTCGCATCGCGCAAATCGCCCCAGGCGGTGAGATCGCCAGCAGCGGCCCCCGCAAATCCCGCCAGATCCTCCGGCGTGCCAGTGAAGAAGCCGTAGCCGAAATGCTTCGCGGAGCGCCAGGCGGCCGCCACGCCATCGTTGGCCGCGCGGACACGGGCGCGCAGGGTCGCGGGAAGCGCAAGCCCGCGCGCATCGGCGAGTTCGAGATAGGAGGCGGCGAGTTCCCCATCATCATCCGCCAGCGCGCGCTCGATCTCCCGGCCGGCATCGGCGGCGGTGAAGGATTGCAGCGCGAGGTCGGAGAGCAGGGCGGGATCGTCCCGCGCTTCGATCAGGCGCACGCCCCCCTTCGCCAAGGGCGCCGCCCAGGGCAAAACACCCGCGAAGGCCGCCAGAAGGCCAAACAGGGCAAGAATGCGCGCCATTTTCTTCTCCATCCAGAGAAGTAAACGCCGTTTGTGGCGAACCGGTGCCCGTGGGAGAGGGTTTTTATCCGGATTTAATTGACGCACTAATTATATCCGGGTATTAAGCGGCAAGAAAGGACTTCGCCATGACCCCACAAGCCGTGCCGCCTGCTTCGACCTCCACCCCCGCCCTGCCCTTCCCCGGCCCATTCATCGCCTTTGCCGGGCCGCGCCGACTCGCGGAAGGCGCCGCCGCCGAGGTCGCGGCCGCGGTCAGGCGCATGCTGATCGAGGACGAGACGCAGCAGGTGCTGGTGTTCGATCTGGAGAGCGCGCATCCGGTGGATTTCGATCTGCGCGGCACGCCGGAGGAGATCGCGGCACGCTATGCCTCTGCTCCTCTCGCGCCACCGCAAGCGGAGCCGGCGCGTGGGCCGGGTCGCCCCAAGCTCGGGGTGGTGGCGCGCGAAGTGACCTTGCTGCCGCGCCATTGGGACTGGCTCGCCGACCAGCCCGGCGGTGCCTCGGTGGCGCTGCGCAAGCTGGTGGAGGCCGCCCGGCGCGATCAGAGCGCCCCCGCCCGTCGCCGAGCGGCGCAGGAAGCCGCCTATCGCTTCATGAGCGCGCTCGCGGGCAATCTCATCCAATTTGAAGAGGCGTTGCGCGCCTTTTATGCGGGCGATGCGGCGGGCTTCGCCAGGCTCACCGCCGCATGGCCGGAGGATATCCGCGCCCATGCCCGGCGCCTCGCGGCACCGGCATTCGAATGAATGCGGCGGCCCGGCCCCCCAAGGAGCCGGGCCGCCGTGCTTTCACGCCGATTGGCGCCGATCAATGCGGGCTCACGCCATTTTCGGCGTGGCCGTTGCCGTTCGACTTCGTCTTGGCGCGCCGGGCCAGCATGTTCAACGCCTCCACGCCGGTGGAAAAGGCCATGGCGGCATAGACATAGCCCTTGGGCACGTGGGCGCCGAAGCCGTCGGCGATCAGCGTCATGCCGATCATGATGAGGAAGCCCAGCGCCAGCATCACCACCGTGGGATTGGCCTCGATGAAATGGGCCAGCGGGTCGGCCGCGAGCATCATCACGCTCACCGCCACGATCACGGCGATGATCATGATGGGGATATGGTCGGTCATGCCTACCGCCGTGATGATGCTGTCCACGGAGAACACGATGTCCAGCAGCAGGATCTGGGCGATGGCGGCGGCGAAGCCGATGCTCGCCTTGCTGGTGCCGAACATGTCGTCATGGGGCGCCGGATCGACCGAGTGGTGAATCTCCTTGGTCGCCTTCCACACTAGGAACAGGCCGCCGGCGATCAGGATCATGTCGCGCCAGGAAAAGCCCTGGCCGAACACCGAGAATACCGGCTCGGTCAGCTGCACGATGATCGCCACCGTCCCCAGCAGGGCGAGGCGCAGCACCAGGGCAAGGCTGATGCCGATGCGCCGGGCCTTCGAGCGGTGCACCTCCGGCAGCTTGTTGGTGAGGATGGAGATGAAGACCAGATTGTCGATGCCGAGCACGACCTCCATCGCCACCAGGGTGATGAGGGCCACCCAGGCCGTGGGATCGGCGGCCAATTGCACGAGATAGTCCATGGATCACTCACCTGCCTTCGACGGATGAAAAATGCGGGGCGGCGCGCCGCGAAGGGCGACGACGCTTGCGAACGGGGAAACAACGCATTCGCGCACCGAGGCGCCGGCACGGGCGGACATAGCGCAAGACAAAGCCGCCCCGTGCCCGCGGCGATGTGGATCGCGGCAGGCGGGAGCGGCGGCGAAAATGCGCGCACGAAAATGCGTCAGGGGGTCGATACAGGGCATTGGGCCTCTCGCCGGCAGAAATGTCGGAAGAGATCCGACATCACGCACGCATTTTCATGCACGCGCCAGAGGGGCCCGGATCGATAGGCTACAGCTAGGGAGCGGAATGCCGCAGAACCAGACCAGGGCATGCGCGGCAGGATGTCGCGGCGCCCGGCGCGGCACCGGAAAATATCGCGGACGCGGGTCTCTCAGATGAAACGGCCGGACAAGAAAAGGGCCCGGACATAGAAACGGCCGGGACTGGCCCGGCCGTTCGCCTTGATCTGAAGTGCGGAAGCGTGTGCCGTCACACGTCCTGGATCGCCGAGAGCTTCCATTGCCCGCCCTTGGGGCGCACGAAGGTCCACACCTCGGTGGTCTCGCTGACGGCATCGGTGCTGCCGGCGGCCAGCGCCCCGGTCGCGCGGTCGCGCATCAGGTCGCGGATCGCATAGCGCATGGCAACCGTCGCATATTCCAGATTGCCTTCGCGCCAGGCCTCGGAGAGGTCGCCCTGGAGCAGCTTCACGTCGCTCACCTCGTTGCGCACGCCGCGCGCCGCGTTGTCGCGCAATTCCTCGGAGAACACGGCGAGCACCTCAGGCGTCGCGCGATCGGCGAGCGCCCCATGATCCTCGCGGGCGAAGGCGGCCTGAATTTCGGTGAGCAGGCGCTCGAACGCGTCGAGATCCTGGGGGCCGATGCCGAGCTCGTCCTTGACGCG
>NCHM01000316.1 GCA_002257205.1 Rhizobiales bacterium 24-66-13
GCCGTCTCGCGGCGCCGGCGATGCGAATCGTCGACAAGCCGCACAAGATGTATTTCGTCGGCTTGCTCTTCGGCCTGAGCTTCGACACGGCAACCGAAATCGCATTGCTGGTGCTGACGACCTCCGGGGCGGCATCTGGTCTGCCCTGGTACGCCATTCTCTGCCTGCCGGTTCTTTTTGCCGCCGGCATGTCGCTCCTGGACGCGATCGACGGTGTCTTCATGAGCTTCACTTACCGCTGGGCACTCGCCAAACCCGAGCGCAAAATTTATTACAATCTCGTCGTCACTGGCCTTTCCATCCTTGTGGCCTTGATTATCGGGACGGTCGAGATCGCGGCATTGCTCGGGGAGAAGTTGAACCTCGACGGCGCATTTTGGAATTGGGCGAGGGGCGTCGATCTCAACGCAATAGGCTTCATTATTGTCGGACTGTTCGTTGCGATATGGGCCGTCGCTGTCGCGCTACGCAAGCGCAGAGGCGCTGGACCAGGCGGCGGATCGCTGCGGCGCGGCGACTTCGCAGGTGCGGTCGTGCCGATTGCGCTGCATGTGTCCGGAAATGAAAGGCGTGATGTTCCGCAAGATTACTCAGACGATGCCTTGAACACGAACGGAGGTTCGAAATGCTGACGGGCCGAATGAAGTTTCGCGAGCAGTTGGATCTAACGCTCAAGGTCAATGGCCGCGAGCATTCGATCTCGCTCGATGCGCGCGTCACGCTGCTCGATGCATTGCGCGAGTATCTAGGACTCACTGGAACGAAGAAGGGGTGCAATTTTGGGGAATGCGGCGCCTGCACCGTGCACCTCGATGGAAGGCGGGTGAATGCTTGCTTGGTGCTGGCCGCCGCCGCCGCCGGACGCGAGATCACGACCATCGAAGGGCTGGCTGACGAGAAAGGGATGCAGCATCCAGTCCAGCAAGCCTTCGTCGACCAGGATGCCTTCCAGTGCGGTTTTTGCAGCCCGGGTCAGATCATGTCGGCGGTTGCCTGCATCGCCGAGGGGCACACGAGGTCCGATGCGGAAATCCGTGAGTGGATGAGCGGGAATATCTGCCGCTGTGCCGCCTATCCGCAGATCGTCGCGGCGGTCCGTCAGGCCGCGGGAGACTGAGCCATGCAGGGTTTCACCTATGCGCGGGCCGCCGTCGTCTCCGAGGCGTTGGCTGCGGGTCGGGAGCCGGGCACAGCATTCCTTGCTGGCGGCACCGAGCTCTTGAACTGGATGCGGCTCGAAATCGCCGCCCCCGCCCGCATCCTTGACATCACGCACCTCTCTGGCCTTGACGCGATCGAGACATTGCCAGACGGAGGCTTGCGTATTGGCGCGCTCGCGCGGCTCAACGATGTAGCCCTCGCTCCGGCCGTCGTGGCGCGGGTTCCGGTGCTGTCCCAGGCGATCCTGAGTGCCGCATCTGCGCAGATACGCAATCTCGCGACGATCGGCGGCAACCTCCTGCAGAAGACGAGATGCCCCTATTTCCGTGCCGAAGAGATGCTCCCCTGCAACAAGAAGCGACCGGGCTCGGGCTGCGCCGCTCGCGATGGCCTCAACGACCGCCACGCCATCTTCGGCTGGTCCGATATATGCGTTGCGACCCATCCCTCCGATCCTGCGGTGGCGCTTGCGGCACTCGACGCCGCAGTGATCACGGCATGCGGCGCGGGTGGACGGCGCATTCCAATCAACGAATTCTACCTTCCGCCGGATGCTGGGCAGGATCGGAATTCGGTGTTGGAGCAGGGTGAGCTGATAACCGCCATCGAGATTCCGGGTTCAGCGCCGTGCTCAATCTATATCAAGATCCGCGAACGCGAGAGCTACGAATATGCGACGGTCTCGGTTGCGCTCGCGCTCGATCTCGATGTCTGGCGGCGGATCGCACGCGCCCGCGTCGCGCTCGGGTCGGTGGCCGCGCGTCCGTGGCGCCTGACGGCTGCGGAACAGGCACTTGCTGGACTTGAGCCCGGCGCTGCCGCAATCACCGCGGCAGTAGAAAGCGGGTTTGCCGAAGCCCGGCCGCTCGCCCATAATGCTTACAAGATCGCGCTCGGTCGCAACCTCGTGCTCAGGGCCATCCGGCTTGTCGCGGAGATGACGCCATGAACACGGTCGGCCAACGCTTCGCGCGCCCGGACGGACGCATCAAGGTCACCGGCGCCGCGCGCTATACCGCGGACTTCGACCGGCCGGACAAGCTCCACGCCGTTCTTGTCACGGCCCCCGCGGCGGGCCAGCTTACGTCTCTCGATACTGAAGAGGCGGCGCACGGCCCAGGCGTCATCCGCATTCTCACGCAAGCGGATCTGCCGCAATTCACCGCCGTTCCGGTGCCGCTGATGTTCAGCCTGCCGCCTATGCGGAACGACACCATCCGCTTCGAGGGTCAGCCGGTGGCGATGGTGCTCGCCGAAACGCTCGAGCAGGCGGAAGCCGCAGCGCACCGCGTGCGCGTCACGATCGCACCGGCCGAGGTAAAGTCGCCGGGCCAATCCAATCCCCGCCCGCCAGTGTCAGACAGCGGCTACATCTTCGCCGCAGTCGATGCCGCCAAAGGCGATCTTGCTGCCGGTTTCTCCCAAGCGACCCATCGGATCGCTGCCGAATACGCGCAGCCATCGCGGCATCACAATGCAATGGAGCCGCACGCCACACTCGCCTGGTGGGAGGGCGAAGACCTCGTCGTGCACGACGCCACGCAGTGGACTGCCGGCACGCGGCAGATGCTGGCGAAGGCGCTCGGTCTGCCGCCGGAGCGGGTGCGGGTGATGTGCCCTCACACCGGCGGCGGTTTCGGCTCCAAGGCCTTTCCGAAGTGGCATACCCTGTTCGCGGCAGCGGCGGCACGCGTGTCCGGTCGCCCGGTCAAACTCGTGCTCTCACGGGCTCAAATGTACACGATGACCGGCTATCAGCCTTTGACGCGTCACCGGATCGAACTCGGCGCCACGCCTGACGGCGGGCTCACGGCACTACATTATGACTCGGTCAACGTGACGTCCTCCACCGAGGATTTCGTCGAGTCTGCGACTCAGGCCGGACGAGCGATGTACGCGGTGCCGGCGCTGGAAACCCACGAGCGGGTCGAGGAGATCACCGCCGGCGCACCCACCCCGTTGCGCGCACCGGGAGGAGGGGCTTCCGGGATGTGGGCGCTCGAAAGCGCGATGGATGAGCTTGCCTATACGCTCGGCATGGACCCGTTGGAGCTTCGACTGCGCAATCATGCCGAGGTTGACCCTGTCAGCGGCAAACCTTGGTCATCCAAGAACTTGCTCGAGGCCTATGCACTCGGCGCCGAGCGTTTCGGGTGGCACCGCCGTCCGGCCCAGGCTGAACGCGACGGAGACTGGATGGTCGGCTGGGGCATGGCAAGTGCCACCATGGGGTCCTTCCGCTTGCCCGCCGCCGCCCGCGTGAGCTTGCGCGCGGACGGCACCGCCCTGCTCGAATCCTCGTTCAACGATATCGGCACTGGCGTGTTCACGATCTTCTCGCAACTTGTCGGCGATGCGCTCGGCCTACCGCCCGACAGGGTGGAGATCCGCAATGGCGATTCGACGCTGCCGGAAGCCTGCGGCACATTCTGCTCGGCGAGCGCAATGTGCGTTGGCGCCGCTCTGCTCGATGCTTGCCGTCAGATCCGAGCCTCGCTCGGCGAGGGCGATCCGCTCGCTTTGTTACGCTGGTTGGGCCGCGAGTCCGAGGCAGCGCTCGGCCGCTTCAGCCCCGGCGAGGGCGTGCAATTGGAGATCGATGGCGGCGCCTCGCCGAATGCGATGCGCACCTGGGGCGCCGTGTTCGTGGAGGTGGGCGTGGACCGCGCGCTTGGTCTGCTTCGCCTCCGCAGAATGCTCGGCAGCTACTCGGTCGGCCGCGTCCTGAACCCGCGGACGACGAAGAGCCAGTTGATCGGTGCCATGATCTGGGGCTGGGGCATGGCGGCGATGGAGGCCTCGATATTCGAGCCGCGCCTCGGCCGGTTCCTTTCGAAAAATCTCGTTGGAGTTCCATTGCCGGTGAATGCCGACATCCCAGCAGTCGATGCAGTCTGGGTGGACGAGCTCGACGAGGTGGCAAGCCCTATTGGCGGCAAGGGCGTCGGGGAGATCGGCGTGGTCGGTGTCGCCCCGGCGGTCGCCAATGCGGTCTTCCATGCAACCGGGCTGCGCATCCGTGAACTGCCGATCCTGCCAGAGAAGCTTCTGGCCGAAGAGTGATCGCTCGCCCGGCATGTCGCAATCTTTGTCGCGGAACATCGGAAGCGGACCGGTGTGACCGCTTCCATCGGATGGCTACTCCGCTGACCGGCGTCGCAGGTCGGGGGCCTGTGGTGTGCGATCGAGCGCGGCACGCAGACCCGCACGGGCGGTGATCCCGAGTTTCGGAAAGACTCGGTGCAGGTGGTAGCCGACGGTTCGGTGCGACAGATATAGCCGGGCGCCGATTTCCTTGTTGGAAAGCCCACCCGCTGCGAGCTCCGCGATCTGCAACTCCTGCGGCGTCAGGGCGTCGAGGATGAGTTCGGCACGCGGGCGGGTTGCTTCGCCGGCAGCGCGAAGTTCCAGGCGCGCTCGCTCGCTCCACGGTGAGGCGCCTAGCGCATCGAATACCTCCCGCGCCGTCCGCAGCGGTACGCGTGCCTCGGCAATTCGGCGCTGCCGCCTCAGCCATCCACCATAGGCCAGCAGCAAACGCGCGCGCAGAAACGGCCAGTTCTGTGCCGCCGTGCCGAGACCGCGCTGAAAGAACATCTCCGCGCGGTTCGGCGAGGCGAGCAAGGCCTTGCCATGGTAGAGCATCATCTGCACCCACGGCACAGCCACGGGTGCAGAATGCCGCTCCACCTCTTCGATGATCGAAAGGGCAGCCGCTTCTTGACCGCAGGACGCGGCAGCCTCGACGTAGTCCACGAGCCAGTAGAACTGCAGGCTGGTGTTGAAGGCCGGATCGCCCGGCGTGTGGACACGCTGCAGGTGCTCGTAAGCCTCCGCGGGCCGACCGGCGCCGAGCGCGGCAATGCCGCGCGCATTCTCCAGCATGGCAAGCCAGAAGCTGGAGCCTGGCGACAGCACCAGCCGCTCGGCCCGCACTGCGTGGGCCTCCGCGGCCTCGAAGTTGCCCCGCATGGCAGCAAGTCTCGCTTGCACAATCGTCGCCGCGGCGACCCAGATCGCGTGTCCTGTTTCTTCTCCGAACCGAATCGCCTCCGCGGAGCTTCTCAGGGCGCCCATCCAGTCGCCTGTCTCGGTCTCCGCAACGCTCCGCGAGAAGAGCACGCGCGCCAGCTCACCGAGGCGCCCCTGCTCACGCAATGCCGTACT
>NCHM01000317.1 GCA_002257205.1 Rhizobiales bacterium 24-66-13
TGCACGCCCTTCGGGCTTTTGCGGATGAAGAGATACTCCGCCCATTCGGCATCCGAGAGGGCGGAAGGGTCGGCGGGGCGGGCGATATGGGCTTCGCCGCCGCAGTGGAATTCGATTTCCGGCCGCGCGCCGCAATAGGGACAGGGGATGAGGAGCATGACGCGGGCCTTCAGTGCGCGACCGCCGCCGCCGCCGCTTCATCGATGAGGCGGCCGGTGCGGAAGCGGTCGAGGGTGAACGGGGCGTTGATGGGATGGGGTTCGTCGCGGGCGATGGTGTGAGCGAAGACGTTCGCCGAGCCCGGCGTCGCCTTGAAGCCGCCGGTGCCCCAGCCGCAATTCACATAGAGCCCCTTCACCGGCGTCTTGCCGATGATGGGGGAACGGTCCGGCGTCACGTCCACGATGCCGCCCCAGGAGCGCAGCATGCGCATGCGGGTGAATTGGGGGAACAATTCGCAGATGGCGTCCAGCGTATGGGTGGTGATGTGCAGCCCGCCCTGCTGGCTGTAGGAGACATATTGGTCCGTGCCCGCGCCGATCACGAGTTCGCCCTTGTCGGACTGGGAGATATAGGCGTGCACGGCGTTCGACATGAGGACGCAGGGAAAGCACGGCTTCACCGGCTCCGAGACCAAAGCCTGAAGGGGAAAGCTCTCCAGCGGCATGCGCACGCCCGCCATGCCCATCACCACGCTGGTGTGGCCGGCGGCGGAAACGCCGATCTTCTTCGCCTTGATGGTGCCGCGCGTGGTCTCCACCCCGGTCACCGCCCCGTCCGGGCCGCGATTGATGCCGGTGACCTCGCAATTCTGCAGGATGTCGACGCCCAGCGCGTCGGCGGCGCGGGCATAACCCCACACCACCGCGTCATGGCGCGCGGTGCCGCCGCGCCGCTGGAGCGCCGCGCCCATGACGGGATAGCGAATGTCCGGGGAAATATTCAGCGGCGGGCAGAAGTCCTTCGCCTCCTGCGGCGTCATCCATTCATTGTCGATGCCGTTGAGGCGGTTGGAATAGACGTGGCGCTTGAAGCTTTGGACGTCATGAACATTGTGCGCCAGCATCAAGACGCCGCGCTGGGAGAACATGACATTGTAGTTCAGCTCCTGCGAGAGGCCTTCCCACAGCTTCACCGCATGCTCATAGAGCGCGGCGCTTTCGTCATAGAGATAATTGGACCGGATGATGGTGGTGTTGCGCCCCGCATTGCCGCCGCCGATCCAACCCTTTTCCAGCACCGCGATATTGGTGAGGCCGTGTTCCTTGGCGAGATAGTACGCCGCGCCGAGCCCGTGGCCGCCGCCGCCGATGATGATGGCGTCATAGCTCGCCTTGGGCGCGGGATCGCGCCATTGGCGTTGCCAGCCCTGGTGGGCGTTGAACGCTTCCGACAGCAGCGATGAGAAGGAAAAACGGCGCATGGGCCTCGGTCCCCTGGTTCCTGCTGCCAAGGTGCACCAGAGACGGGGCGCCATCTCGTCGGCTTGCGACCCCGTTCTGGAACAAATCCGACATTCGACACGGCAAAGCCCCGGCTTGGCGCTTGGCTCGCGCATATGGCGTACTTGCGATAAAATATGTCGCAATTGGAAAAGCGAGCGACGGGTTTAAGTCGAACAATTCCAGTTACGGCGCGCCGAAGTCGGATCATCGGGCCGCGCGGGGAGAGCGACATGTTGGACACCACCGATACCGACCTGCAGACCCTGCTGCGCCGCCGCCGGCCGGGCTACAGCCTGGAGGCGCCGTTCTATACCAGCCCGGCCATTTTCGCCGCCGACATGGACATCATCTTCGGCCGCCACTGGATCTATGTGGGTGTGGAACCGGACGTTCCGGAAGCGGGCGATGCCATGTCGGTGGATATCGGCGCCACTTCCATCATCATCGTGCGCAATGACGACGGTGAGGTGCGCGCCTTCCATAATGTGTGCCGCCATCGCGGCGCGCGCCTGCTGCACGACTACAAGACCACGGTCGGCAATCTCGTCTGCCGCTACCATGCCTGGACTTATGATCTCGACGGCAAGCTGCTGTTCGCCGAACATATGGGCAAGGACTTCGACGCCGCCTGCCATGGCCTGAAGCCGGTGCATCTGCGTTCGCTGGAAGGGCTGCTGTTCATCTGCCTCGCCGACAACCCGCCGGAGGATTTCGAGGAGATGGCGCAGCGCATGGCGCCGTATCTCGCCCCGCACGACCTGCGCAACGCCAAGGTTGCTTTCGAGAGCGAGCTGATCGAGCCCGGCAATTGGAAGCTCACCATGGAGAACAACCGCGAATGCTATCATTGCGCGGGCAATCATCCCGAGCTGACGGTGCCTTTGTTCGCCTATGGCTTCGGCTTCGCGCCCGAAGAATTGGACGAGATGGGACGGGCCGAGGCGCAGCGCTATGCCGATCTCATCACGCAAAGCCATGGCGCGTGGGAAAGCTGCGGCTTCCCCTCGCAGATGATCGAGCATCTCGACGACCGGGTCACCGGCTATCGCACCGAGCGCCTGCCGCTGGACGGGGCAGGGGAGAGCCACACCGGCGATACCAAGGCGGCGTGCAAGAAACTGCTCGGCGCCATCAATGATCCCAAGCATGGGGCGCTGCATTTCTGGACCCAGCCCAACAGCTGGCACCATTTCATGAGCGACCATGTGGTGACCTTCTCGGCCATTCCGCTGGATGCCGAACGCACTTTGGTGCGCACCAAATGGCTGGTGCACAAGGATGCGGTGGAAGGCGTCGATTACGATATCGCCAACCTCACCGCCGTGTGGGAGGCGACCAACGCCCAGGACAGCGAATTGGTGGGCTTCTGCCAGCAGGGCGCGCAAAGCCCGGCCTATGAGCCCGGCCCCTATTCGCCCCACACGGAAATGCTGGTGGAGAAATTCTGCAATTGGTACGTGGGCCGCATGCGCGCCCATGGCGCGCGCTGAGCGATGGACGCACAAGCCCTCCGCCCCGACCCGCTGCTGGCGACCCTCGCGGGCGCACGCCCGCTCTGGGATTGCGAGCGCGACGACGCCTTGATCGTGCGGCAGGTGCGCGCCGAGACGGCGGACGTGAAAACCTTCATCCTCGCCCCGGCGACCCCGGCCCGTTTCGCCTATGAGCCGGGCCAGTTCATCACGCTCGATCTCGAGATTGCGGGGGAGCGCGTCAACCGCTGCTATACGCTCTCCTCCACGCCAACGCGGCCGGATACGGTCTCGATTACTGTCAAGCGCGTGCCGGGCGGGCCGGTGTCCAACTATTTGCACGACCATGTGCGGGAAGGCAGCGTCTTGCGCGCGGTTGGGCCCATGGGGGATTTCACCTGCGCGCGCCATAAGGCGGAGAAATATCTGTTTCTCTCCGGCGGCAGCGGCATCACCCCGCTCATGTCCATGGCGCGCGCCCATCATGATCTCGCGAGCGGCGCGGACATCGTGTTCGTGCACAGTGCCCGGACGCCCGACGACATCATCTTCCGCGCCGAATTGGAGCTGATGGCGCGCAACCAGCCGTCCTTCCGCTTCGCCGCCATCTGCGAAACGGAGAGCGAATTCCATCCCTGGCACGGCTTCATGGGGCGGCTGCGCCCGTCGCACCTCGATATCGCCGCGCCCGATTTCCGTGAACGGGAAATCTTCGTGTGCGGCCCCGCGCCTTATATGGCGGCGGTGCGCGAGATGCTGCGCGGCGCCGGCTTCGACATGGCCCGCTATCATGAGGAAAGCTTCGATTTCGCCGCCCTCGCCGGCGCCGAGCCGCAGGTCGGGCAAGACGTTATCGCCGCCGAAGCGGCGATGGAAACCACGCCGGCGGTGAAGACCTACAGCGTCGAATTCCGCAAATCCGGCCGCACCATCCAATGCCCGGCGGACATGCACGTTTTGGAAGCGGCGCGCCGCGCTGGCCTGCGGCTGCCCTCCTCCTGCACCAAGGGCCTGTGCGGCACCTGCAAGAGCAAGATGGTGGACGGCACGGTGGAGATGAAACACGGCGGCGGCATCCGCCAGCGGGAGATTGATGCCGGCATGGTGCTGATCTGCTGTTCCAAGCCCACCAGCGACCTCGTGATCGAGCGGTGACATGCACGGCGCCCTGAAATCCGCTCCTCCCTCCGCCGCGCGGGATGCGCCGGACGCGCCGATGGCCCGGCTGCGGCGCATCGGCTTTCTCACCTTGCCCAATTATTCCATGATCGCGCTTTCCAACGCGCTCGAAGCCTGCCGCATGGCCAATTACGTCAGCGGCGGCGCGGCCTATTCCTGGCAGGTGCTGACCGTGGACGGCGCGGCCTGCCCCGCCAGCAATGGCCTCAGCCTCAGCCCCACCGTGCGCCTCGCGGAGGCAGGTCCGCTGGATTTGCTGATCGTGTGCGGCGGCATCGACGTGCGCCAGGCGGTGGCGCGCGGCACTCGCGATGCGCTGCGCCGCGCGGCGCGCAAGGGCGTGGCGCTCGGCGCGCTCTGCACCGGCACGTTTGCCTTGGCCGAGGCCGGGCTTTTGAACGGCTATCGCTGCGCCATCCATTGGGAGAATCTGGCCGCGATCCGCGAGGAATTTCCCGACGTTGCGTTCCAGGAGGATGCCTTCGTTATCGATCGCGACCGCCTCACCTGCACCGGCGGCGTCGCGCCGCTGGAAATGATGCTGGTGATGATCACCGCCGCGCTCGGCCCGCGCACGGCGGGCGCGGTGGCGGACCAGTTCATCGTGCGGCGCACCGGTGCGCCGGAGGGACGCAAGGCGCATCTCGCCCCGGACGTCGCGGCGCGCCAGCCGGCCCTCGCCAAGGCGGTGGAACTGATGGCCCGCCATGTGGAAAAGCCCATGTCCGTGGCCGATGTCGCGGCCTCCGTCACGCTCTCCCAGCGCCAGCTCGAACGGCTGTTCCGGCATCATCTCTCCCAGTCGCCGGCGGTGTTTTACCTCGGCCTGCGGCTCAACCGGGCGCGCGAATTGCTGCGCCTCTCACCCTTGCCGGTGACCGATGTGGCTTTCGCCTGCGGCTTCCAGTCGGCGGCGCATTTCTCCGTCGCCTACGGGCGGCGCTACGGCCATTCCCCGAAGGCGGAGCGCGCCGCATGATCTCCCCTTCCGCTTGCGCCCGCGGCGCCGGAGCCCGCCCATGATCGCCAATGCCGATGCGCTGCTCAAACCCTTGACGCTGAAGGGCCTCACCATCCGCAACCGGGTGATGAGCACCTCCCACGCGCCCGGCTATGGCAAGGACGGCAAGCCGCAGGAGCGCTATCAGCTCTATCATGAGGAAAAGGCGAAGGGCGGCATCGGCCTGACCATGTTCGGTGGCTCCTCCTCGGTGGCGCTGGATAGC
>NCHM01000318.1 GCA_002257205.1 Rhizobiales bacterium 24-66-13
AACGACGGCGTCAACGCCGCGGCAGAGAGGGATATGGGCAATGACAAACGAGCGTGCGCCTGGCGTGCGATGGGCGTCCCGTGGGGATGTCCCGTTCGCATCCGTCGGCTGAGGGCCGGCGATGCCGCCTCTCTTTCCCATCGACGACGCAGGCTTCCTCGCGGCGCGGCGCGCGGCGCTGCTGGATCTTGCCGGCGCGCGTGGATGTGCCGGGATCGCGGTGTTCGGCCATGGAAGCGCGCTCGGCACGGGCACGAAATCCCACGGCGCGCTGCGGTTTTTGAGCGGTTGGGACGGACATGAGAGCGCCGCGCTTCTGCTGATCCTGCCCGAAGGCGCGCACCTCCTGGTGGCGAGCCCCTTCATGGTGCCGCTCGCGCGCGATCTGCGCCCCGACCTTGTGGTGCATGATGTGAGGCCCGACGCCTGGGGCGCAACGCTCGGCGCGCTGCTGCCGGCGGGCGCGCGGCTCGGCCGCGTCGGTTTCGATGAGATGCCGGCGGGCATCCACCGCGATCTTGGCGATTTCGGCCATGGACCCGCGCTGGATGCGGACGTGGCGCGGCTGCGCCTGGTGAAGGATGCCGCCCAGCAGCACCTGCACCGCGCCGCCGCCGCTTTATGCGACGAGCTGTTCGCGGCCTTGGGCGCCGAGCTTTCCGCCCGCCTGCCGGCTTGGCAGATCCAACTGAACCTGGAAATGCGCGCGCGCCGCGCTGGCGCCGATTATTGCCGCACCTGGCTCACCATCGCGCCGCAGGCGGATTATTGCCGCTATTGGCGCGAGGAAGCCCTGGCGGTGCCGCAGGCCGGAGACCAGGTGCTGCTGGGCGTGGCGCTGACGGTGGACGGGCATTGGGGCCACGGCATCCGCATGGGCAGCATCGGCCCGCTGAGCGCGGCGCATGCGGAACTTGCCGGGCATGTGGACGCGATGCTCGAGGCCGGCCTTGCTGCGCTGCGTCCCGGCCTGCCGCTGGCCGGCGTGGAAGCCGCCATGGAAGCGGAACGCCTCCGGCGCGGGCTCGCCGCCGGCGATCCCGGTGTGCGCCGGTTCAGAAACGGCCACGGGCTCGGCTGTTCCTATGAGGACCCTTTGCTGACCGACGCGTTCCGCCAGCATTTCGACCCCACCGCCGCGCCGGTGGCCGCGCCCGAGCTCACCCTTTCGCCGGGCATGCTGTTTGAACTGCACCCCAATCTGTTCGTCGCCGGTCTCGGTGGGGCCGCGCTGGGCGAAATGGTGCTGCTGTCGCCCCACGGCGCAGACGTATTGCTGCGCTTTCCGCGCGCCTGCGTGCAATGGAGCTGAATTGAGCCGTAATATCCACAAATAAAACAAAGATCAAAACCCCGACCAACCAGAGGATTTAAAATGAAACACCTGACCTTAGCCGCCGCCGCATTGTTCGCCGCGACTCTCTCCGCCGGCGCGCAGGAATTGCCCAAGACGAACCTGAAGGTCGTGGGCGGCCTGAGCAATCTCACCGCCTATCAGGATTATGAAAAGCCGTTCTGGACCAAGACGATCCCCGAGAAATCCAACGGCCAGGTGACGGCCGAGATCAAGGGCTTCAACGAAATGGGCCTGAAGGGCCCGGAACTGCTGCGCCTGATGTCCCAGGGCGTGGTGGAATTCGGCACCGCCACCTTGTCCTATTTCGCCTCGGACAATCCGATCAACGAAGCCATCGACCTCGCCGGCCTTGCCCCCGACGCGCAGACCGCCCGCAAGGTGACCGATGCCTTCGAGCCGGTGCTCGCCAAGCTGTATGGCGATGGTTCCAACGTGCGGCTGCTCGGCATTTCCACCTATCCGGCGCAGGTCCTGTTCTGCAATGCCGACATCAAGAGCCTGGCGGACCTGAAGGGCAAGAAGGTGCGCACCTCCTCGCGCACCCAGGCCGAGTTCGTGGAAGCCTTCGGTGGTTCGAGCGTGACCATGGCGTTCGGCGAAGTGGTGCCGGCGCTTCAGAACAAGGTGGTGGATTGCGCCATCACCGGATCGCTCTCGGGCTATTCGGCCAAGTGGTATGAAGTCTCCACCCATCTCGTGGCGCTGCCGATCAACTGGAACCAGCAGATCCACGCCGTGAACGAGAAGGCCTGGCAGAAGCTGGACCCGAAGGTGCAGGCGTTCTTGCAGACCAACATCAAGGGCATGGTCAACGACATCTGGGCCGCCGCCGCCAAGCAGACCCAGCAGGGCTATGACTGCAACACCGGCGCCGCCGCTTGCCCGTTCGATGTGAAGGGCAAGATGGTGCTGGTGACCCCGAGCGATGCCGACAAGGCGCTGCTGCGCAAGGTGCTGGAAGACCAGATCCTGCCCAAGTGGGCGGCCCGCTGCTCGGCCGATTGTGTCGCCAGCTTCAATGCCACCATCGGCAAGGAACTCGGTCTCGCCGTCAACAAGTGACGGTGCCGGCGCGGGAGGGCCGGTGTGTCCGGTCCTCCCGACCGTCGCGTCCGTGGAGCCTCTGCCATGAACAGCCCGACACCCCATCCAGCGCTTGCCAAGGTGCTCAGCTTCGCCGAAGCCCTGTCGCGGGGCGCGGTATGGTTCGGCGGGGCGCTCACCATCGCCAGCGTGCTGCTGATCTCCTTCGACGTGCTGTGCCGCAAGTTCATCGGCTGGACCACCGGCGGGGCGGATGAACTCTCCAGCTACGCCTTCGCCATCAGCACGTCCTGGTCGCTCGCCTTCGCGACGCTCCAGCGGGCCAATGTGCGCGTCGACGTGCTTTATCAATACATGCCGGTGCGCGTCGCAGCGGTGCTCGATTGGTTGTCGCTGGTGGCGCTCGGCACCTTCATGGGCGTGCTGACCTATTACGCCTATGACGTGGTCGGAACCTCCATCGCCCAGGGTTCCCACGCCAATACGCCGCTCGCCACGCCTTTGTTCATTCCCCAGGGCCTGTGGTTCCTCGGGCTGGTGTTCATGTGCGTGATCCTCGCCATGATGCTGCTGCGCGCCTCGGTGGCGCTCGTCACGGGCGACATCGCGACGGTGAAATCCATCGCCGGCGTGCGCTCCACCCAGGAGGAGGCCGAGGAAGAAGCCGCCGCTGGCGAACGCATGGTGAAGGGAGAGGTGGCATGATCGCGACCACCATCGTCCTTCTGCTGGTGCTGATCGGCCTGTCGATTCCGGTGGGCGCGGCCCTCGGCGTGCTCGGGCTCATCCTTGATCCGCTCTATTCCATGCTCCCGCTCTCGCGCGCCATGGGCGAATTGGCCTGGAGCACCAACAACGAATTCCTGCTGGTCGCCATTCCGCTGTTCATCCTGCTGGGCGAAGTGCTGCTGCGGGCGGGCTTCGCGGAGCGCATGTACAGCGCCATGAGCCTGTGGCTCTCCTGGCTGCCGGGCGGGCTGATGCATGCCAATATCGGCGCCTCGGCGCTGTTCGCGGCGACCTCCGGCTCCAGCGTCGCCACCGCGGCGACGGTGGGCACGGTGTCGATCCCGCAGATCAAGCGCTATGGCTATAACGAGCCGCTGTTCCTCGGCTCGCTGGCCGCCGGTGGCACGCTGGGCATCCTGATCCCGCCGTCCATCAACCTCGTGATCTACGGCGTGCTCACCAATTCCTCGGTGCCGAAGCTCTATCTCGCCGGCATTATTCCCGGCCTGCTGCTGGCGGGCCTGTTCATGTTCACCATCATCGTGGCCTGCATCGCCAAGCCCCAATGGGGCGGGCAGAAGATCCAGGCGAGCTGGGGCGAGCGGCTGCGCAGCCTGGTGCATCTCGCCCCCCCACTGGGCATCTTCCTGCTGGTGGTCGGCTCGATCTATGCCGGGCTCGCGACGCCCACGGAGGCGGCGGCGCTCGGCGTGCTGGGCGCGCTCATCCTCGCCGCCTGGTTCGGCCGGCTGACACTGACCATGCTGCGCGCGGCGGTGGAAGGCACCATGAAGGCAACGGCGATGATCATGCTGATCATCCTCGCGGCCAGCTTCCTCAACTTCGTTATGTCGGCCACGGGGATCACCGACGCCATCACCAATTCCATCTCCGGGCTCGGGATTTCCGCGACGGCGATGCTGTTCGTGATCGTGATCTTCTACCTGATCCTCGGCTGCTTCATGGAGACGCTCTCCATGATGATCACCACCATCCCGATCGTGGCGCCGATCATGTTCCAGCTCGGCTACGACCCGATCTGGCTCGGCATCCTCATCATCATCCTGGTGGAAGCGGCGCTCATCACCCCGCCTGTCGGCCTCAACCTGTTCGTGGTGCAGAGCCTGCGCAAGAGCGGGTCGATGGGGGCGGTGATCGTCGGTTCCCTGCCGTTCGTCTTCGCCATGGCGGTGCTGCTGGTGCTGATCTCCGTCTTTCCGGGCCTCGCCCTTTATCTGCCGCGCGTCTTCTCCTGAGGCGCGGCTTTCCCCTGGTCTTTCTTCGCAGGTTGTCATGGAACTGAATTTCAACGTCGAAGCCGAGGGCGCCGCGCGGGCGCTCAAGGTCAATCTCACCGCTCTCGTCGTCGCCGGCTGGGCCGGGCGCGACATGGCTGCCATCGAGCACCACATCGAGGAGCTGTACGCCATCGGCGTGCCGCGCCCGAGCACCGTGCCGCTTTATTATCGCGCCGCCGAGAACCTCATGACCCAGGCCGACCGCATCCAGGTGCTGGGCGCGGCGACCTCGGGCGAGGTGGAGACCTTCGTGTTCTCCGCCGAGGGCGAGATGTATGTCAGCCTGTCCTCGGACCATACCGACCGCAAGCTGGAGACGCAGGGCGTCGCGCTTTCCAAGCAGATCTGCGCCAAGCCCATCGCCCGCACCGCCTGGCGCTTCGCGGACGTTGCCGGCCATTGGGACGAAATGATCATCCGCGCCTTCATCGAGGAAGGCGGCAAGAGCGTGCTCTATCAGGAAGGCCCGCTCTCCACGCTGCGTCCGCCGCTGGAGCTGATCGAGGGCTTCACGGGCGGTGCCAAGGCCCTGCCGGCGGGTGTCGGCATGATCTGCGGCACGGTGGGTGCCATCGGCGGCATTCGCCCGGCGCCGGCCTTCACCATGGAGCTGTTCGACCCGGTGAAGGGCCGCACGATCCGCCACAGCTACACCATCGACATCCTGCCGGAAGTGGCCTGACCATGATGCGCCCCCTCACCGATCTGCGCGCCGACCTCGACGCTGGCCGCACCAGCGCCGTCGCCCTGGCGGACGCGGCGCTCGACCGCGCGGGCGATCCGGCCGGGGAGGGGGCGCGGGTGTTCACGACGCTCTATGGAACGCGCGCCGGCGAACTGGCGCGCGCCTCCGACGCGGTGCGCAGGGCGGGCGTTTCCCGCTCGCCCCCAATATGACCGAGTTCGCCTTTTCCGGCCTCGGCCTCAATCCCCATTACGGCACGCCGCTGAATCCCTATGACCGGGCCACCGGGCGCATTCCAGGCGGCTCCTCCTCGGGCGCCGCGGTTTCGGTGAGCGACGGCATGGCTGCGGCCGCCATCGGTACCGACACCGGCGGCTCGGTGCGCATTCCCGCCGCTTTGTGCGGCCTCACCGGCTTTAAGCCGACCGCGCGCCGCGTTCCGCGCGACAGCGTGCTGCCGCTGTCCACCAGCCTGGATTCCATCGGCCCCATCGCGCCGACCGTGACTTGTTGCGCGATCCTCGATTCCATTCTCTCCGGCAGTGGGGCGGAGGTGCCGGCCCCCGCCGCGCTTGAGGGCTTGCGGCTCGCCGTGCCGACCACCATGGCCCTCGACGGCATGGACAGCGCGGTCTCCGCCGCCTTTTCCCAGGCGCTCTCGATCCTTTCGGCGGCGGGCGCGCAGGTGCGCGAGATTGCCGTTCCCGAGTTCGCGCAGCTTCCCGCCATCAACGCCAAGGGCGGCCTCATCGCCGCGGAGGCATGGCACTGGCATCGCGCGCTGATCGAGCGCGCGGGGCCGCGCTATGATCCGCGCGTCCTGGTGCGGCTGATGCGCGGCAAGGACATGTCGGCGGCCGATTATATCGATGTGCTGGAGGCTCGTGCCGCCTGGATCGCCGCGCTCGAAGCGCGCATCGCGCCGTTCGATGCCCTGATCCTGCCGACCGTGCCCGTCATCGCCCCCGCGCTCGCCACGCTGGAGGCGGACGACGCCGCCTATGGGGCTGCCAATATCCTCATGCTGCGCAACCCCACCTTCATCAATTTCCTCGACGGCTGCGCCCTGTCGATTCCCTGCCACTGGCCCGGAACGGCTCCGGTCGGCCTGATGATCGCCGGGGCGGCGGGCCGCGACCGCGCGATCCTGGCCATCGGACAAGCGGCGGAGGCGGCGCTTGACGCCGCCCTGCGCCGC
>NCHM01000319.1 GCA_002257205.1 Rhizobiales bacterium 24-66-13
CTGTTCATCGGCGGCACGACGCTGCTCACGCGATGCTACGCGCCGGAGGAACGCGCGCGGGCGCAGGCGGCCAACGACCTCGTGATCTTCATCGTCGGGGTGGCGACCTCGCTCGGCGCCGGCGCCATGCTTCATCTTCTTGGCTGGCAGATCATGAACGCCGTGCTGCTGCCGTGGCTCGCCCTCGCGGTCCTCGCCCTCGCCTGGCTCGGCTGGCGCGAGCGGCGGGGCTAGACGCCTACACCTTACGCGACGCGTTCACCCGAGCTTTGGCCCCTTGGTTCGCTGCCGGCAGGCGGACCGTTGCCCGCAGCCCGCCTTCCGGCCGGTTGGACAGGTTCACCTCGCCCCCATGGGCGCGCAGGATCGCGCGGGCGATGGGAAGGCCGAGACCTGCGCCGCCGGTCTCGCGCGAGCGGGAGGTTTCCAGCCGCTCGAAGGGGTCGAACACCCGCTCCAGATCCGCTTCCGGAATGCCCGCTCCGGCATCGTCGATGGTGACGAAGGTCTCTCCTCCGGCATGGCTGATCCCGACCGTCGCGCCCGCGCCATAGCGCTGGGCGTTCTCCAGGAGGTTGCGCAGCGCGCGGCGCAGGGCCATCCGGCGGAGCGGGAGGATGTGCGGCCTCGACACAACGAGGGTGACGGGCGGGCCCGAGGCGGAAAGCTCCGCCGCAAGATCGGCCAGGAGGCCGTTCAGGTCCACCGGCTCCAGGGGCTCCGCCACCGACTGAGCGCCGACGTGATGCGCTTTCCCGCCCAGATGATGGTGCGGATGCAGGCGTGGAGTGCCTGGCACCAAGCTGGGGAACTGATCCGGAGCCGGGCGCGGCCTTGCGCCGGGGGCGCCGACGCGGGAAGGCAGAGAGATGATCGTCGCCAACTGCATATCCACGGCTGAAGATATCGACGGCTGAGGAAGGAGCTTTATGGAATGGCCCGCCCCTCACCGTCCTGCCGTAGTCTCGGCAGGCGAATGAGGGAGAAGGACGATGACGAAGCCTGCCGTTGCGGTCCTGGGGATCGATCTTGGTAAGAACAGCTGCAGTGTCGTGGGTCTCGACGAAACAGGGCGCGTGGTCCTGCGACGGCGTCTCAGCCGGGAAGGCGTTGTTCGGCTGGCGGCCGACATGCCAGCCTGCGTGATGGCGATGGAGGCGGAAAGCCCCACCGCGATGGGAGAATGGCTGCGCGGTCTGTCGGCGCGGGCGCACATAGACGCCGGGAGTTTTATGAGGACCAGAGCGCGCGGAACTCCATCTTGGCCGAGGCTCGACCTCGAGACCGGATACGTTGGCGCAGACCGGTCAGATCACCTCGCAAAATCCGCTTGCCGACAGGGCGGGCCATACGTTTTTGATACCTCCGACCTGCGTGATGCGATCCCGCTGATGCGGCGTGGATCAATGCCATCGAAGTCAAGAGGAGGGCAGGGTGATCCTGACGGTCGTGGTTATTCCATTACGATGCGGCGCTGGAGGCAGAGTGAACAAGCCGCCGGACGCCGCTGATGACAGTGGCGCCCGGCTCTTGTCCGCCCCGGTCAGGGCTTGGGGTGGACAACCTCATCATAGGCCATGACGCTGGGGGATGTTCTGGTCGATGTTGAAAAAGGGAGGGCGGCGTTGCTCACCTTGAGCCGTTAGGCTCGGGGTGTCGAATCCTCGAAGGAAAGCAACGCCATGAAGAACCCTACCACATCGGCAGCGGTGACACCGTCTGCGCTCGTCGAGGCAGCTGTGGACGAGGTCCGCGCCAGCTTCGAACGCCTGTGCCTGACGGCCGGGCAGAGCCACTCTCACCGGTATGATGGAAGAGGATGCGGCTCGGCTCTGCGGCCCGCGCCATGGTCGCGGTGGCGATCGGGAGGCTCATCGTTGGGGCAGAGCCAAGGGAAAGATCGGCTTTCACGGCGGCAAGGTCGAAGTCGAGCGCCCTCGGGTTCGTGCCCGTGACGGCGGTGAGATGCCCCTGCCGAGCTGGGCGGCGGCGGTCGACGAGGATCTTCTCGGCCAATGGGCGGGACATCCCCCATGACACAGAGGCGAGGCTGATGCGGAAGCACAAAAACGGAAAAACAAGGATAAGCATTGCGGTCGCAGCTGCGGGATCCTCAATGCCAGAGGAGCGCTTTTCACAAGTCCCAACTCTATGATTCAATAGAGAAAAGTTGGGATTGATTCGACCATGTCTCGTCGTGACTTGTCGCAGCCTTCACTCGCCGATGCATTGGTGAGCCATTACAGCAAGGGCAATCAGTTTGTGGAAGACGTTTCGAAGCTTGTCGATTGGTCAGGCTTCGCAGTTTTATTCAAGGACATCCATGGAAATGCTCTGGGCGCACCGGGCTACCCACCGATCGCGATGTTCAAGATTACGCTTTTATAGCAATGGTAGGGCCTGTCCGATCCTGCGGCGGAGGAGGCGGTGGCCGACCGGCTGTCGTTCCGCCGCTTCTGCGGTTTCCCGCTCGATCAGAAGACGCCCGACCACATGTCGATCTGGCGATTCCGCCAGAGGTTGGTCGACTTAGGGCTTCAAGACCAACTGCTGGCCGAGTTGAACAGGCAGTTGGACGGGCGGGTGCGGACTCTTTCATGCCACCTCCCTTTGGCTCACGTAGATGCTGCAAGCCCGCCGGTGAGCGCGCCGCTCGCGGATTGTTGAACCCGCTCGGTCGCTCCGTGTTCCGCCAAATCATGCTTCAGTAGGGAGAAGGACGCGACGGCGAGGGCCAGGTGGGGTTGCCATGCGGAAGGAAAAGCCTATCCTGCACATTACCATGCTTCGCGTGCTTCGCAACTTCCTGCTTCTCGCCGCCGCGATTGTCTTCGCGGTTTCCGGTGTCGGCTGGAGCTATGCCAACGCGAGCACGGTCGATGACGGCATAGTGGGAACACATGATAATGTGCCCACGGCCGTCACCGAGGCGCCCGAGCAGCATCGGCACGAGGGCACGCACGCGCCACATGCCGACCCGCACCAGTCGGATGCCGCCGCTCCCTGTACCAACGACTCCGGCTGCGGGAGCGGCCATGACCATGTCGGCGGCACCAGTGCATGCTGCGCGACGGCATGCCATTTGGCCATTCCGACGTCCTTCCACTGGCCATCCGTGACGTTCGTCGTACTCAGCGCCCAGATGCTGCCTGCGGACACAGATGGTGTCCAGGCCTCGACCTCGCGCCTCGACCGGCCGCCGAAGACCTCCAGCCGGCCGATCGGCTGACTCGTCCCATTATCATCGAAGACCGGCGGGAACGCGCGGATGATGTTCGTCATCTCCGTCCGGACCGACACCGATTTCAATGGATCATTGTCCCGCCGTTCGCATCGCTGGACGCCGGGTCTCCATGGTGCGGGATCCTCGACTGATCCCGGACCCAGCCGACGGTAGTCGCGGCCGCGCTCGACGCGTCCACGACCGATGCCCATCCATCCATCGCTGTTGAGCGGCGCCGCTGAGCGCGCCGCGTTCTGAGGTCACTTCATGAGATCGTTGTTGCCGACGGCACTCGCCGTCCTCGTCTCCGCATGTTCCGGGCCGCCTCTCATCACGAGCGGGCCGGACCCCGCCGATCCGTCGGTCGCCGTACCCGCAGTCCGGTATTCCCCCGTCCTTGCCGGCGACGTCGATTACCGGCCCGTGCCGCCCCGCTCCTGGATCGAGCTGAACCAGGGCGTGGCGCCCGGACAGGGAGGGCGGTGATGGCTCCGTTTCCTTTCGGGATGGTGCTTGCCATCCCGCTCGCGCTGCTGCTGGGCGGCTGCGTGACCTTCACTCCCGATGGCGGGATGGCGCCCGTCGCCAGCCAGGTCTCGGCGGAGACCGGCGGGCAGGTGGTGAAGGTCACCTCCGAGGAGGAGGCCGCGACGGTGCGGGCGCGCGTAACCGCGCTCCTGTCCCGGCCCCTCGATGCGCGGGCGGCGCTCCAGGTCGCCCTCCTCAACAACCGGGGGCTCCAGGCACAGTACAACGCCCTTGGCATCTCCGAGGCCGCCTATGTGGCGGCGAGCCTTCCGCCCAATCCCTCCTTCGGTGTGGAGCGGCTGAACGGCGGCGGGGAGCTCGACGTGGAACGTCGCCTCGTCGCGAACATTCTCGCCCTGCTGACGCTTCCCGCACGCAGCGAAATCTCCAGGGTCCAGTTCGAGGCCGCCCGTCAACGAGCCGTTGAGGCCACCTTTAGGACCGCCGCCGAGGCACGGCGGGCCTATTACCGGGCCGTGGCCGCGCGGCAGACGGAAACCTTCCTGGAGAAGGCCCGCCTGACGGCGGACGCGGCCGCCGACCTCACCGTCAAGCTGGGGGAGACGGGGGCTGCGACCAAGCTCGACCAGGCGCGGGCCAGCGCCTTCTATGCCGAGGTCTCGAACGAGCTCGCCCAGGCGCGGCTCCGCTCCGCCACGGACCGGGAGGCCCTGACGCGGCAGCTCGGCCTATGGGGTAGCGACATCGGCTATAAGCTGCCGGCCCAGCTCCCCCGGCTGCCAGGACGGATCAGGACGGCATCCCAAGTCGAAATGGAGGCTGTCCGGAAGCGCACGGACCTCATCGCCGCGCGTCTCGAGCTCGACGCCATGGCGAAGTCCCTCGGCCTCACGCAGGCGACGCGCTTCGTCTCCCTGCTCGAGGGGGGATACCGCGGCAATTACCAGCGTGCGGACGGGGAGACCCTGCGTCCCCAGGGATTCGAGCTGGAGGTCCAGGTGCCGATCTTCGACCTCGGCGAGACCAACGTCCGCCGGGCGCAGGAGACCTACATGCAGGCGGCGAACCTCCTCATGGAGAAGGCGGTGAACGTCCGCTCCGAGGCACGGGCCGCCTACGTGACCTACCGGGCGAGCTACGACATCGCCCGCCAGTACCAGGCGAGGATCCTCCCCCTGCGCAAGACCATCAATGAGCAGGCGCTGCTGGAATACAACGGCATGCTCATCGACGTCTTCGAATTGCTCACCACGGAGCGGGAGAGCATCGACAGCAACGTCTCCGCCATCGGCGCCCAGCGCGACTTCTTCCTGGCGGAGGTGGATTTCCAGACGGCCATCATCGGCGGCGGTGCGGGAGGCGGGGAAACCGTTCTCGCCTCCGCGGCCGCCGGTGCCAGCGACTGATCGGAGACGAACCATGCCCGTTTCAAGACGAGGATTCCTCGGAGCCTCCGGCGCCCTGGCGCTGGTGAGCGCAGGCGCGGTCTCCGGCCGCGTCCAGGCGGCCTCCATTCCCGAGGCCGCCACCATGAAGGAGGCGACCATGCAGCCGCCTCTCTTCCCGACCACGGGTCCGGACTACCAGCCCGTGGTCACCCT
>NCHM01000320.1 GCA_002257205.1 Rhizobiales bacterium 24-66-13
GTTCTGCGCCGCCGCCTCGCCCTGGAAGCGGGGATTGTGATTGCGGAAGTCGCCCGCCTCCAGCGCGCCGGTCGCCACCGTGCCGGTCAGGAAGGCGCGGCCGAGAGGGCTGTAGGCGACGAAGGCGGTGCCGAGGTCGCGGCAGACCTCGAGCATGCCGTCCTCGGGCTCGCGGCTCCACAGGGAATATTCGCTCTGCACGGCGGTGATGGGGTGAACCAGTGATGCGCGCTTCAGGGTCGAAACCGAACATTCGGAGAGACCGATGAAGCGCACCTTGCCGGCTTCCACCAGCCCCTTCATGGCGCCGACCGTGTCCTCGATGGGGGTCGCGGGATCGACCCGGTGGAGATAATAGAGGTCGATCACATCGGTGCCGAGGCGGGCGAGGCTGGCATCGCAGGCGGCGCGGACATAATCCGGCTTGCCGTTGACGCCGAGCCGCTCGCCATTGGGACCGCGCATATGGCCGAATTTGGTGGCCAGCACGACCTTTTCGCGCTTGCCCTTCAAAAATTGGCCCAGAAGGCGCTCATTATGCCCGACACCGTACATGTCGGCGGTGTCGAAGAAGGTCACGCCAAGTTCGAACGCGGCGTCGAGGGTTTCGAGCGATTGCGCATCATTGCTGGTGCCATAGAATTCGGACATGCCCATGCAGCCGAGGCCGATGGCGGACACGGACAGGCCGGAACGGCCTAGAAAGCGGCGGTTCATGAAAGACCTCGCGGACGAGAGAGTGGTCGATGGACAGAAAAAAAGCGGCGCGGGCGTGCCGGGAGAGGACGCGGCGTCGGGGCGGCGAGAGGCCGGCCGCAGACACGGGTCTGGCGGGGCGCGCTCTCAATCACCATATGTAAACTACACCGTTTAGTTTACATTGTCAATCATGAACTCCGGCAAACCGCCCCCTGCTCCCCTCGGCGCGACTGCAAGCTCCGCGACGCAACCAGGCGACGCGCCCCAGGATGCCGCCGCGCCCCAGGCCGGCGCACAAAAGGCCGGCGCACAACAGCCCGACGCCTCGGGCGACGCCAAGCTGGCGGCGCGCGATCCGCGCGGCGCCGGCCGGCGCATCCGCGCCGCCGCGCGGCGCCTGTTTCTCGAACGCGGCTATGGCAACACCAGCATGGATGCCGTCGCCGCCGCCGCGCCCGCCTCCAAGCGCACGCTGTATCAGCACTATCCCAGCAAGGCGGAGCTGTTCGGCGCGGTCATCGCCGAGGTCTGGGCGCATTTCATCGGCGGCCCGGACCTGCCGGACACGGCCGAGGAGGACCCGCGCTTCGTGCTGCGCGAGTTCGTCGCGCGCATGTGCGTGCATTGGGACCAGCCGGACGTCATTCCCATCCTGCGCCTGATCATCGCCGAGGCACCGCGCTTTCCCGAACTGTCGGAGGCCTTCGCGCGCACCGGCAAGGAACCCACGCTGCGCAAGCTCACCGCTTATCTGGAGATGCTGCGCGATGCCGGAAAACTGCCGGCGGGGCTCGATACCTCCCTTGCCGCCGCGCAATTCCTGGGCGCCATCAAGGAGCCGCTGTTCTGGCCGCGCGTGCTCGCAAGCCCGATCCGCTTTTCCATCGAAGCGGTCACGGACCGCGCCATCGCGGAAATCCTGCGCAATTGAAGCGCGAATGCGACCAGACGACTCCGCTAGGTAACGACACATTCCCGAGAAATGACGTTTCGTAAATGGAATAAATTTAATTTTTTACTTTGAACAGGACTCACGAAATCGAGATTTGCTTCAGATATCGCAGCGCAATATCCCTTTTCCATCGCTGGGCGGCGTGGAGCTTTGCCATGAATACCAAGATTCTTGCTTTCAGCCTCGGCGCAGCGATGAGCGTGACGGGTCTCGCCAGCGCGGCTTGGGCGGATGAATACGTGTCCCAGGAAAACCGAGACCAATATGCGGTGAACGAGCGCGATTATGAGATGAGACATGCGCCGGTGGCCGCCCCGATGGCCGCCCCTGTGGTGCTGCATCAGCAGCACGCACGGGCATCGCACGCCATCCGCAGTGCCAGCCATGAGGTGCGCGGAACCCGCGCCACCGCGGGCTGATCGCCGCACACCGGCGCCCCGCACCACGCGCCGGCGCCGAGATCCCCTGCGCGCCATCCGGCCGGCCGGTCCCCGAGTGGGATCGCGCCGGCCGTTTGCGTCGGCATCGCAGCCCCTTCCCTTGCCGCAGAGCGGCATCGCTGCTAAAGCCCGCCGGTCCGCGGCAGTCGCGGAGCCATTTTCATTCATAACGACAGGACGGTCACCATGGCGATCGAGCGCACTTTCTCGATCATCAAGCCCGACGCGACGCGTCGCAACATTACCGGTGCGGTCAACGCCGTGATCGAGACTGCGGGTCTGCGCATCGTCGCCCAGAAGCGCATCCAGCTCACGCGCGAACAGGCCGAAACCTTCTACGGCGTCCATCGCGAACGTCCGTTCTTCGGCGAGCTGGTGGCCTTCATGACCTCCGGCCCGGTGGTCGTGCAGGTGCTCCAGGCCGACAATGCGGTTCTCAAGTATCGCGAAGTCATGGGCGCCACCAACCCCGCCAATGCGGCGGAAGGCACCCTGCGCAAGCTGTTCGCCGAATCCATCGAGGCGAATTCCGTGCACGGCTCCGACAGCGCCGAGAATGCCGCCATCGAAATCGCCCAGTTCTTCTCTGGCAACGAAATCGTCGGCTGAGGCGTTTCCTCTACGGACACCGCGGCGCACAATGTTTTTTGCGCGGCGCGGCGTCCGGTTTTGGTTGTGGACCCTGCGCGTCTCCATTAGCCTCCCTTTAGGGAATGCATAATACGGCGCACCAGACGCAGCATACCCGCAGGGAACGCTGAATCCAGGATGGGGTGGGGTTACGATGTCGCTAGACTCTCCGGTGCTGTGGCTCGCGCTGCTGCAGATCATTTGGATTAATATCCTGTTGTCCGGCGACAATGCCGTGGTGATCGCCATGGCCTGCCGCTCCTTGCCGGAGAAGGCCCGCCGCTGGGGCATCGTCATGGGCGCCGGCGTCGCTGTCGGCCTGCGCATCATCTTCACCGGCATCGTCGCCACCCTGCTCGCGCTGCCCTGGCTGAAGGTGGTCGGCTCGCTGGCCCTCATGTATATCGCCGTCGACCTCGCCCTCCCCAATGAGGACACCGAGGATGCGGTCGCCGCCAGCGACAATCTCTGGAAAGCGGTCGGCACGGTCGCGATCGCCGACATCGTCATGAGCCTCGACAATGTGGTGGCCGTCGCCGCCGTGGCGGACGGTAATTGGACTTTGCTGATCCTCGGCCTCGCCATCTCCATCCCGCTGATCGTCGCCGGCAGTTCGCTGGTGATGGCGCTGCTCGACCGTTTCCCGCTCCTGGTCTGGTTCGGCGCCGCTTTGCTGGGCTGGGTTGCCGGCGAGATGCTGCTCAGCGACGTCGCGATCATGGATCGCATCGGCGGCCACGATGTCAGCGAAAGCTGGCACCTGCCCGCCGCCGCCGCGGGTGCCGTGCTGGTGGTCGCGATCGCATGGGTCATCGGCCGCGTGCGCCACGCCAAGCAGCAGGCATCGCACAACTAAGCCTTGCCGACCGACGACGAAGGGGGCATCCGCCCCCTTTTTTGCGCCCCATACCTGCCGTAACGTCACAAAAATACGGCGCGCTCCGACCGATTTCGCGGATCGCGCGATAGCGCATCCGATCAAGACAGAAGGGCTGTCGCATGGATTTCTCCAACCCGACCTTTTGGGTCTCGCTTCTTCAGATCATCTGGATCGACCTGCTGCTGTCGGGCGACAATGCGGTGGTGATCGCGCTCGCGTGCCGCTCGCTTCCGCCCGGCCAGCGCCGGTGGGGCATATTGCTCGGCGCCGGCGCGGCGGTCGGCCTGCGCATCATCTTCGCCCTCGCCGTCTCCTACGTGCTCGGCATTCCGCTGCTGAAGGTCGCCGGCGGCCTGCTGCTGATCTGGATCGCCGTGAAGCTCGTCACCGACAATGAGGGCGAGGCGCACGAGGTCGCCGCCTCCGATAGCCTGTGGAAGGCGGTGCGCACCATCGCCATCGCCGACGCGGTCATGAGCCTCGACAATGTGGTGGCCATCGCCGCCGCCTCGCGCGGCCATCCCGAATTGTTCATCTTCGGCCTGCTGCTCACCATTCCGCTGATCATCGCCGGCTCGCAGCTGGTGATGGCGATCCTCACCCGCATGCCGCTGCTGGTGTGGGCGGGCGCGGCGCTGCTCGGCTGGATCGCCGGGGAAATGGTGGTCGGCGACGTGATGTCCCTGCAATATATGCAGAGCGTCAATCCCGAATGGGTGAAGCCGGATTCCGACGCGCCCACCGGGCTGAAGCCTGCCGATCTGCCGCATTATCTCGCCAGCGCCGTCGGCGCGGCCCTGGTGGTGGCGCTCGGCTTGCTGCTGCGCGGGCGCGGCAAGGAAAAGGCCCACGCCACCTGATGCGCGCCACCTGACGCGCATCGCCTGACTTAAACCCGCCGCGTGATGCGCGGCGCCATCGCCCCACGCCTTTCGCCCCCGGCCGCCCCGCCGGGGGCGATTTCGTTTGGCGCCCCACGATGCCGCGCCGGCTCGATACGCTTGGCTGGAGCGGCTATAAGGAGGCGGAGGAGTTGCTTCGCCCATGAATGATCATGTCCGCCCGCAGGCCGTGCCCGCGCCGCAAGACCGCGCCGCCCCGATGCGCGCCACCGGGATGCGCGCTTCGGTCTGCCCGCACGATTGCCCCTCCACCTGCGCGCTGGAAGTGGAAGTGCTGGCGGACAACCGGATCGGCCGGGTGCGCGGGGCGGCGGACAATTCCTATACCGCCGGCGTGATCTGCGCGAAGGTCGCCCGCTATGCCGAGCGCGCGCACCATCCCGACCGGCTGATGACGCCGCTGAGGCGCACCGGGCCCAAGGGCTCCACCCAGTTCGTGCCCATCTCCTGGGACGAGGCGCTGGACCGCACCGCCGAGGCTTTGCTTGCCGCCGAGCACACCCACGGCGCGCAGAGCGTGTGGCCTTATTATTATGCCGGCACCATGGGGATGGTGATGCGCGACGGCATCAACCGCCTGACCCATGCCAAGGGCTATTCGCGCTTCTTCTCCTCCATCTGCGTGAACCCAGCCTGGAGCGGCTATATGGCCGGCACCGGCCGGCTCGCGGGCGCCGATCCGCGCGAGATCAGCCGCGCGGCGGACCTGATCGTCATCTGGGGCACCAATGCGGTGGCGACGCAGGTGAATGTGATGACCCACGCCATCCGCGCCCGCAAGGAGCGCGGCGCCAAGATCGCGGTGGTG
>NCHM01000321.1 GCA_002257205.1 Rhizobiales bacterium 24-66-13
GGCCTGCTCGGCACCATCCTCACCATGACCATGCTGATCTTCACCGCCCTTTCGGTGACGCGCGAGGTGGAGCGCGGCACGCTGGAAAGCCTGCTCTCCATGCCGATCCACCCGGTGGAGATCATGCTCGGCAAGATCATCCCCTATGTGCTGGTGGGCGTGCTCCAGGCGGTGCTGATCCTCGGCGCGGGGGTGGTGCTGTTCGGCGTGCCGGTGGAAGGCTCGCTGCTGTTGCTGTGCATCGTGACCTTGCTGTTCATCACCGCCAATCTCGCGGTGGGCTATACGTTCTCCACCCTGGCGCAAAACCAGCTCCAGGCGGTGCAGATGTCGTTCATGTTCTTCCTGCCGAACATCCTGCTCTCCGGCTTCATGTTTCCCTTCGCGGGCATGCCGGTGTGGGCGCAGTGGATCTCCGAATGTCTGCCGCTGACGCATTATCTGCGCATGGTGCGGGGCATCCTGCTGAAGGCCTCCACCTTCGCCGATCTACAGCTCGACATCGCTATACTGGCGCTGCTGATGCTGATCGCCATGGGCATTGCGGTGGCCCGTTTCCGCCAGACTCTGGACTGACCCGCGCCGCTTTTTCGCCACGGGTGCGGCAATGCGGCCTCCGGGTGAACCCGTAGCTTTGACCTGTATCAAGGAGAAAGAGCGCTCGCAGCCCATTTTGCCCCCAAGGCTTGCAGGGCGGGTTTGCACCGCCCCCGCGCAAGGGGTGCCCAATGTCCATTGTCCAGACACCGATCACGAAGCGCATGACATTCGGAGAATCCGGTCTCCTGATCGTGTTCTCGTTCTTCGCTTTCTTCGCCGTCGTGGTGGCCGCCAAGGCCCACACCTCGGCCTATGCCTTCCATGCCTTCGTGTTCGCCGCGGCGAGCGTTGCGGCGGTCTTCGCCATCGGCAATCGCTACATGGATCGCGACGCGATCCTGCCGCCGCAGACCATCGATGGAAAGCCCAATTACAATATGGGCCCGGTGAAGGTCGGCACGCTGCTGGCCGTGTTCTGGGGCATCGCGGGCTTCCTCGTGGGCGTCATCATCGCCCTTCAGCTGGCGTTTCCGCTGCTGAACTTCGATCTGCCCTGGACCTCGTTCGGCCGGCTGCGGCCGCTGCACACCTCGGCGGTGATCTTCGCCTTCGGCGGCAACGTGCTGATCGCGACCTCCTTCTACGTGGTGCAGCGCACCTCCCAGGCGCGCCTCGCGGGCGATCTTGCCCCCTGGTTCGTGATCTGGGGCTATAATCTCTTCATCGTCATCGCGGGCACGGGCTATCTGCTGGGCATCACCCAGGGCAAGGAATATGCCGAGCCTGAATGGTATAGCGATTTGTTCCTCACCATCGTGTGGGTCACCTATTTCCTGGTGTTCCTGGTCACGGTGCTGAAGCGCAAGGAGCCGCATATCTATGTGGCGAACTGGTTCTATTTCGCCTTCATCCTGACCATCGCCGTGCTGCATCTCGGCAATAACGCGACCATCCCGGTCTCGGTGTTCTCGCCCAAGTCCTACATCCTGTGGTCGGGCGTGCAGGATGCCATGGTGCAATGGTGGTACGGCCATAACGCGGTCGGCTTCTTCCTGACCGCCGGGTTTTTGGCGCTGATGTATTACTTCATCCCGAAGCGGGCGAACCGGCCGGTCTATTCCTACCGGCTGTCGATCGTGCACTTCTGGGCGCTGATCTTCCTCTATATCTGGGCTGGCCCGCATCACCTGCACTATACGGCGCTGCCGGACTGGGCGCAGACGCTGGGCATGACCTTCTCCATCATGCTGTGGATGCCCTCCTGGGGCGGCATGATCAACGGCCTGATGACCCTTTCGGGCGCCTGGGACAAGCTGCGCACCGATCCGGTGATCCGCATGATGGTGGTGTCGGTCGCCTTCTACGGCATGTCCACCTTCGAAGGCCCGCTGATGTCGGTGAAGGCGGTGAACTCGCTGAGCCATTACACGGAATGGGGGATCGGCCACGTGCATTCCGGCGCGCTCGGCTGGGTCGCCTATATTTCCTTCGGCGCCATCTATTGCCTGGTGCCCTGGCTTTGGAACAAGCGGGAGATGTATTCGATGAAGGCCATCAACTGGCACTTCTGGATCTCGACGCTGGGCATCGTGCTCTACATCTGCTCGATGTGGGTCGCCGGCATCCTCCAGGGCCTCATGTGGCGCGCCTATACCTCGCTCGGCTTCCTTGAATATTCCTTCATCGAAACCGTCGAGGCCATGCACCCGCTCTATGTGATCCGGGCGCTGGGGGGAATCCTGTTCCTGATCGGCGCGCTGATCATGGCCTGGAACGTGATCATGACCATTCGCTCGCCGGAGACCGTCGCCGAGACGACTGGCGCCGCGCTCGCTCCCGCCGAATGACGGAGATAGAGATGTCGACCAAGACCACTTCGATCTGGAGCAAGCACGCGATCTTCGAGAAGCACTCGCTGATCCTGCTCCTGGGGGTGCTGGTGGTGATCTCCATCGGCGGCCTCGTGGAAATCGTGCCTTTGTTCTACCTCAAGAGCACCATCGAGAAGGTGGATGGCATCCGCCCCTATACGCCGCTGGAGCTGGCGGGGCGCAACATCTACCTGCGCGAGGGCTGCTATAATTGCCACAGCCAGATGATCCGCCCGCTGCGCGACGAAGTGGAGCGCTACGGCCATTATTCGCTGGCGGCGGAAAGCATGTACGACCACCCGTTCCAGTGGGGGTCGAAGCGCACGGGGCCTGATATCGCCCGCGTCGGCGGCAAGTATTCGGACCTGTGGCAGCTGGAGCACCTGAACAATCCGCGCTCCGTGGTGCCGGCATCGATCATGCCAAGCTATCCCTGGCTCGCGTATAACAAGCTCGACGCCAAGCATATCGCCGCAGACATGAAGGTCCTGCGCGTGGAGGGCGTGCCCTATACCGACGACATGATCGCCAATGCGCAGGCGGACCTGAAGACCCAGTCCACCACCGACGCCGACGAGATGGATGCGCTCCAGAAGCGCTATCCCAAGGCGCAGGTGCGCGATTTCGACGGCAATCCGGCCGAGCTGACGGAAGCCGATGCGCTGATCGCTTATCTGCAGATGCTCGGCACGCTCGTGGACTTCAAGCTCTACGACGACAAGGCGAACGTGAGGTGAGCCATGCGTGACATCTACATGTTCTTTGCATCGTTCGCCCAGACCTGGGGGCTGATGCTGTTCTTCCTCGGTTTCGTCGGCGTGATTGTCTACGCCTTCTGGCCTTCCAAGAAGATGCAGAAGAATTGCGACGAAGCCGCCCAAATCCCGCTGAAGGAGGATTGATCCCGTGAGCACCGCACACGAGAGCCATGACGCGCACGTGGACGCCGCGAGCGGGACCGCCACCACCGGCCACGAATGGGACGGCATCCGCGAACTCAACAATCCGCTGCCGCGCTGGTGGCTGTGGACCTTCTATGCCTGCATCTTCTGGGCGGTCTGCTATTGGATCGCCTTCCCGGCCTGGCCGCTGGTGTCCAATTATACCACCGGCGTGCTCGGCTGGAATTCCCGTACCGCGGTCCAAGGCCAGCTTGCCGACCTGCGGACCCTGCGGGCGGCCACCTCGGAACGTCTCGCCACGGCCTCCCTCCAGGAGATCGAGAAGAGCCCGGAGCTGCTGGCGCTGGCGCGGGCGGAAGGGCGGGTCGCCTTCGCCGACAATTGCGCGCCGTGCCATGGCGCCGGCGGCGGCGGGGCCAAGGGGTTCCCGAACCTCAATGACGACGATTGGCTGTGGGGCGGCACGCTGGCGCAGATCCAGGAAACCATCACCCACGGCATTCGCGCGGGCGACGATCTCGGCCACCAGGGCAACATGACGCCGTTTGGCGCCGTGCTCTCCAAGGCCGAGATTTCAGATGCGGCGGATTTCGTGCGCTCGCTCTCGGGCCTGGTGCCGGCGGGTACGCCGAGCGTCGAGAAGGGCGCGGCGGTGTTCAAGGCCAATTGCGCCGTCTGCCATGGTGAAGACGCGAAGGGAAATCAGGAGCTTGGCTCCAAGAACCTGACCGACGGCATCTGGCTCTACGGCAGCGACAAGGCCACCATCGTCCAGACCATCACCAATGGCCGGGGCGGCGTGATGCCGGCCTGGGGCGAGCGCCTGTCGCCGACCACCCTCAAGGCCCTGACCGTCTACGTCCACACCCTGGGCGGCGGCCAATAGCAAAGCCGGCCCTTCCGCCGGAGCCGGCCTCGGGCCGCCCGGCGGAAGGGTTCCGCGTTTGAGGGCGTGCCGCCCTCTTTTTCCACGCCTTTCCCCACGGGGGCGGGCAACAGATCAGTGATGTGATGACCGTTCCCGCCGCCAAGACCCACGCGACCCCGCCGGCAGCACCGGACATCGACGCCGATGATGCGCCGCTGTACGCCGCGCGCCGCGCGATCTATCCCCAGAGCGTCCACGGCACCTTCCGGCGCATCAAGTGGATCGTGCTCATCGTCACGCTCGGCATCTATTATTTCCTGCCCTTCGTGCGCTGGGATCGCGGGCCGGACGCGCCCAACCAGGCGGTGCTGATCGATTTCCCCGCCCGGCGCTTCTATTTCTTCTTCATCGAGATCTGGCCGCAGGAATTCTATTATGTCGCCGGCCTGCTGATCCTCGCGGCGCTGATCCTGTTCCTGATGAATGCGGTCGCCGGCCGGGTGTGGTGCGGCTATCTGTGCCCGCAGACCGTGTGGACCGACCTGTTCATGGCCGTGGAACGGCTGATCGAGGGCGACCGGCGCGAGCGCATCGCCGCCGATAACGCGCCCTGGACCATCGACAAATTCGCCCACAAGACGCTGAAGCATACGCTGTGGCTGCTGATCGCCTGGTGGACCGGCGGCGCCTGGGTGCTCTATTTCGACGATGCCCCGACCCTGGTGCGCGAGCTCGCCACCTTCCAGGCCTCGGCGACCGCTTATACCTCGATCGCGGTGCTGACTTTCACCACTTATGTGCTGGCCGGCCATATGCGCGAGCAGGTGTGCACCTATATGTGCCCCTGGCCTCGCATCCAGGCGGCGCTGACCGACGAATACGCGCTCAACGTCACCTATCTGCTGGATCGCGGCGAGCCGCGCGGATCGCTCAAGAAGGTTGCGCAGCTGCGGGCCGAGGGCAAGCCGGCGGGCGATTGCATCGACTGCAACCAGTGCGTCAATGTCTGCCCCACCGGCGTGGACATTCGCAAGGGCTTGCAGCTGGACTGCATCCAGTGCGGCCTGTGCATCGATGCCTGCGACACTGTGATGGACAAGATCCATCGCCCGCGCGGGCTGATCCGC
>NCHM01000322.1 GCA_002257205.1 Rhizobiales bacterium 24-66-13
CCCGCGCCCTGCCGCGCCCGGCCCATGCCCTTGTCGACGCGCACCTGCACCTCGGCCGAGGGACCGCCGGCGCCCATCTCATAGACGAGCGTCTCCACCCCGTCCGGCCCGGCGAAGCTGCGCACCTTGCGCATGCCCATCAGGCCGGTCAGCACGCCATCCGTGGGCGCGAGGTCCGGCACGCTGAGCGTGATCGGCCCGAGGCCGCGGATCTGGTGGGCGGCGGGCACCGGGCTGCGGTCCCAGGCGATGCCGGGGCCCTGCCCGCCATCGACGATCAGGCTCAGGCGCTGCCCTTCGCGATCCTGAAGGTCGAGCGTCGCCCGCCCGTCCCGCTCGGCGATGGGGTCGGCCTTCACCCCGGCATCGGCGAGGCGCTGCGCCCAATAGTCGAGCGCGGCCTCGTCCCGCACCCGCAGGCCGGTGCGCACCACCGCATTGGTGCCGCGCTTCTCCGGCATCACCGGCCAATCGAAGAAGGTGAGGTCGGTGCCGGGGTTGGCCTCGCCGTCCGCATAGAAGAGGTGGTAGGCCGAGGTGTCGTCCTGGTTCACGGTCTTCTTCACCAGCCGCATTCCCAGCGTGCTGGTGTAGAAATCATGATTGTACGGAGCATCCGCCGTGATGGCGGTGAGGTGGTGGATGCCGGTGAGTTCCATAGCCGTCTCCCGAGGCGACGTCCCGCCGCCCGATTGGGGTCTCGATCCGGCGCCGTCGGCCGGGTCCATGGCGCTTTACTTAAGGGGGCGCGTCGCGCGGTGCGAGCCGCGCCTTCGCAAAGGAAGTTTGCAAGGGCGCATGTGGACATTCGCCGAACCTTTCATGAAATAGCGCCCGCGAAGGCGCGGAGAAGCGCGGCCAAGCGCTTCAAACCGGGGGTTCGTCGGCGGCGCGCGCCCATCTGCCCTTTCGCGGCAAAATGGGTTATGAGGCCCGCCATGGCCTATGCGGTGAAGGAAATGTTCAAGACCCTCCAGGGCGAGGGCGCCCAGGCGGGGCGGGCGGCGGTGTTCTGCCGCTTTGCCGGCTGCAACCTGTGGTCGGGTCGAGAGCAGGATCGAGATACCGCCATCTGCCGCTTCTGCGACACCGATTTCATCGGCATGGATGGCGACGGCGGCGGCCGGTTCGCCGATGCGGAGGCGCTCGCGGACGCCCTGGTCCGGGTGTGGGGCGCAGGTGGATATGAGCGCCGCTATGTGGTGTTCACCGGCGGAGAACCCTTGCTACAGCTGGATTCTGCTTTGGTCGCGGCGGCCCATGCGCGCGGCTTCGAGATCGCCATCGAGACCAATGGCACGCTCGCGCCGCCGGACGGGATCGACTGGATCTGCGTCAGTCCGAAAGCCGGCGCCGATCTGGTGCTGAAGCGCGGGCAGGAGCTGAAGCTGGTCTATCCGCAATCTGGGATTGTGCCGGATACTTTGGATGGGCTGGATTTCGCCCATTTCTTCCTGCAACCCATGGATGGCCCTCGCCGGGTGGAGAACACCGCCGCGGCGGTCGCCTATTGCCTTGACCATCCACGCTGGCGCCTCAGCGTTCAGACCCACAAGATGGTTGGAATCCCTTAGGTTTTTACCGAGCATGTGCCCATGAAGATCACCCAGGCCTTCACCTTCGAAGCCGCCCACCGCCTGCCCAACGTGCCGCAGACGCACCGCTGCTTTCGCATGCACGGCCATTCCTACCGGGTGGAACTTGTGCTGGACGGGCCGGTGGATCCGGTGAGCGGCTTCGTCGTCGATTTCTTCGACGTGGAAGCCGCTTTTGCCCCGCTTCTCAAGCGGTTGGACCATTATTGCCTGAACGAGATCGAAGGTCTGGAGAATCCCACCGCCGAGCATATCGCCATGTGGATCTGGGACCGTGCCAAGCCCGCCCTGCCCACCCTGTTCGCGGTAAAAGTGTTTGAAACGCCAATGTCTTGGGCGGAATACCAGGGCGCCTGAGCGCCCCGGAGATCAGGGCGCCACGCGCCGGACATAGGCCTCGAACGCCTTGAGCTGGCCGGCGATGAACTCGCGGGTGCCGGCGTCGGAAAGCTCGCCCTGTTCGTTCACCTTGTGCTGGGCCTGCCCCACCATCACCTCGGGCACGTTCATCACGAAAGAGTCGAGAAACACCAGGATCTGGCGCAGATGATATTGCGCCCGCGCCCCGCCGAACACGCCCATGGACGCCGATTGGATGAGAACCGGCTTTTCCTTCAATGGCTTGGAAGGAAGGCGGGAGACCCAGTCGATGGCGTTCTTGAGCCCGCCGGGCACCGAATAATTATATTCCGGCGTCACGATGATCAGCCCGTCGGCGGCCTTCAGCGCCGCGCCAAGGTCCGTGACGGCGGGGGGAAACCCTTCCGCCTGGATATCTGCGTCATAGATGGGCAGTTCCGCAACCGAAGGTAGCATTTCCACCTCGACGCCCACCGGCGCGAGGGATTGAAGGGCACGGGCAACTGCCGCGTTGTAAGAGCCCTTGCGCACGCTGCCGACCCAGACAACCCATTTCATGGCCGCTCCTTTTGCCGCATCGCCGGCTGCGCTGGTGCGCGGGGAACCACACAATTGTGGCGCCGGCCGATGAATTATTGCACGTTCGCCGCGTCGATACATGGGGCGGCGGCATGCTTGAAGATTACGATCTATTCCTCACCCAGTTCGTGACCCTCTGGGCTGTGCTGGAACCGGTAAGCCACCTATCCATGTTCGTCGCGACGACGGCGGAAATGCCCCCCGTCCAGCGCCGCAAGACGGCGCTTCTGTGCTGCTTCTTTGCATTCCTGATTTTGGTCTTCTTCGCCGTCGCGGGCCGGGCGCTGCTGGATGCCATGCATGTGTCGGTGCTGTCGTTCCAGATCGCCGGCGGGCTTATCCTGTTCATCTTCGCCACCGGCATGATCTTTTCCGATCCCCATCCCGCGCCCACCCTGGACGTGGATGCCGACAAGAATATCGCCTCGCTCGCGGTCTATCCCCTTGCGATCCCTATCATTGCAGGGCCGGGTGCGATCCTGTCCGTGGTCATCCTTGCCGACAACAACCGCGGGGTACTGGAACACCAAGCGGTGACGATCTCCGTGCTGGCCCTGCTCATGGGCCTCATGGCGGTGCTGTTCTTCTTGGGGGATTACGTGCTCAAGCTCATCGGCAGCGCAGGCGCAAACCTGATCCGCCGCATCATGGGCCTGGTGCTGGCCGCCCTTTCGGTGGACATCGTGCTGACCGCGCTCGCAAGATGGCTGCACCTGCCGCCTATCTGAGGCCGGGGCGCGGGGCGCGCGCTCAGTCCGAATAGCGCTGTTCCATCCACGGGTCGCCGCGCTCGTGATAGCCCCGCTCCTCCCAGAAGCCGAGCGTGTCGGCCGGTAGGAATTCTATGCGCTTCAACCACTTGGCGCTCTTCCAGAAATACAGATGCGGCACCACCAGCCGCATGGGGCCGCCATGCTCGCGCGTCAGCGCCTCGCCCTGCCAGCTGTGGGCGAGGATCGCGTCCGGCGCGGCGAAATCCTCCAGCGGCAGGTTGGTTGTGTACCCGTCATAGCTGTAAAGCAGCACGAACCGCGCCTCCGGCGTCGGTTCAACCATTGCGAGCAAATCGCGGGTGGAAACCCCGTCCCACCCATTGTCGTAGCGCGACCAGGTGGTGACGCAATGGATGTCGCTGACCTCATGGGTCTGCGGCTGGGCGCGGAAGGCGGCCCAATCCCAGGAGAGCGGATGTTCCACCAGCCCGTCCACATCCAGCCGCCAGGACATGGGCGAGACGAAGGGCTGCGTGCCGAGATCCAGCACCGGCCAGTCTTTTACCAGATGCTGGCCGGGCGGAAGGCGCTCCGCCTCCGGGCGGGAAATCCGCCCCGTCAGGAACCGGCCTTCCTTGGCCCAGCGCTGCTTGGTGCGGGTCAGCTTGGTCTCTGCCGTCTCGGGAGCGGAATCGGTGGAAGCCGGATCGGAGGGGGAAGGCGAAGAATCGTCAGTCATAACCCGCTCCATTCAAAGGCATGCGCTTGGTCGCGCTGGCGCATCAGCCTCCCACAGCTCGGCCCGGCCCTCAAGCAAGGACCGGCGTGCGCGGGGCGACGGCGCCGACTTCGGCGAGGATTTCATAGCTGCGCAGCCGCGCCCCATGGTCGTGGATCGCCGCCGCGACCATGAATTCATCGGCCCGGGTCTGTTCCAGAAGGCGTTCGAGCCCGGACCGGACCGTGGCGGGGCCGCCGACCACCGAGCACGCAAGCATGCCGGACGCCTGGCTCTTTTCCATGGGCGACCAATAGGTCTCGATATCGTCGATCGGCCGGGGCAGCAGGCCGCGGGTGCCCCGGAACATATTGGTGAAGGCCTGCTGGGCGGAGGTGAACAGGCGCTTCGCCTCCGCATCGGTATCGGCGGCGATCACATTCACGCCAACCATGGCATGGGGCTTGTCCAGCTGCGCCGAGGGCTCGAACCGCGCGCGATAAACCTCCAGCGCCTGGAGCAAAGCGTCCGGGGCGAAATGGGAGGCGAACGCATAAGGCAGGCCGAGCATGCCCGCCAGCTGCGCCCCGAACAGGCTGGAGCCCAGGATCCACAGCGGCACGTTGGTGCCGGTGCCGGGCACCGCACGGATCACCTGGTCGGGCCGCGCCGGCCCCAGAAGCGCCTGCAATTCCAGAACATCCTGGGGAAAACGGTCGGATGAGGCAGGGTCGCGATGCAACGCCCGCAGCGTGCGCTGATCGGTTCCGGGCGCACGCCCGAGGCCAAGATCGATGCGGCCGGGAAATAGCGTCGCGAGGGTGCCGAACTGCTCGGCGATGACCAGGGGCGAATGATTGGGCAGCATGATGCCCCCCGCCCCGACCCGGATGGTCTTCGTGCCACCGGCCACATGGCCGATCACCACCGAGGTCGCCGCGCTGGCGATGCCGATCATATTGTGGTGTTCGGCCAGCCAGAAGCGGGTGTAGCCCCAGGCCTCCGCATGGCGGGCCAGATCCAGCGAACGCGCCAGGGCATCGGCCGGTGTTCCGCCATCGGGAACGGGGGCAAGGTCGAGAATGGAAAGAGGGGGCATGGATTGTGCGCTCCGTGGGTGCGGGCGTCATGGCTGCGCCCTCGGCATCTCAACTCGCCGGCAGACATGCGCCCCCACCGGCGCGAGGAGAGATTGGGACCCCCGAGCGGAAAAACAAGGGCGACCCCGCCGCGCGACCGCACCGCCGGGCGGTAGGCGGCACCCGCCGGTCGGCCTCCCCGAGGCCCGATCAGGCGGCCAAAGCGCTGAGCGTCACGGTCTCGCCATCGATGGCGAAATCG